>CAYQXO010000053.1:0-17263 GCA_964421495.1 uncultured Balneolaceae bacterium
TTGCTCTCAACATCCTCTTTGATTTCAGCCAGGTGTTGAAGCGAGTTGCCCGATTGTTGCGCCTGGACTGCTCGACCCCCGACGAGCAGGAAACAAAAGACCAAGGTTGCCATCAAAAAACGGGAAAGTAACGGTGTATGTGTGCAACATTTCATGATGTGAAAAATTCAGGATTACGGGTATCAATGCTAAAATACTCCACTTATAATCGATAGTAATTGCTCAGCCTAATAGATGCAAGCGATACAGAATAGTGTTGAAATTTAGTTATAATGAAAAATAGCGTGAATTTATGACCGACGTATAAATGCTAATATGGTGCACCTCAATATGAAGAGGGAGCAATTGCTTCGACTGTTAGTGATAGGAGGTGCCCTGTGTTTGATTTTTTGGGCAGCTTCCCGGGGCCTCGTACGCTGGTATCTCGAGCCGGAATTGGAGGAACAAATCAAGAAATGGGTCCACGATCAAAGTGAAGACCGTTTTAGTATTACATTTACATCCCTTGGAATCGGGCTTTGGAATCAGTCTGTTTCACTTGAGAACGTCGCTTTGCAAAGGAATAAAGAGACTATCGCGTATACTCCCCTTCAGGTCCCCCGAATAGTAATCGAGAACTTTGGAATCTGGAGCTATTTGCGCCGGGGGAACTTGCAGGTAGGTACGGTGAGCATAATAAATCCATTTTTGGAACTGCGAATGGGAGAGTGGCGACAATTGACGGAAAATTTCCAAACCTCGATTCATGAGGACTCTGGTTCGAATCTGGAGCCAAAGAGATACTGGAGAGTGGAAAAATTTCGGATACGAGGTGCAAGAGCGAAGGTGATGTCGGAGGATTGGGAAGAAAAAGGGACATTCAGAGAGGTTCATATGAGTATTTCCGGATTGCGCCAGAATGATACCTCTAAGGTATCCTTTCCCATACCGTTGTTCGACGGTCTTGACTTTCAAATGGGGACGTTCACCTACCACTTGTCCGGGCATCCCTATACGTTGGAAGTAGGATCAAGTAGATGTACAAGTAAGCAAAAGTCGTGCGAGTGGAAGGAACTTTCGCTGAATCCCCGATTACCCAAACAGGAATTTGCCCGCAAAGTCGGGTATGAGACAGACCGTATGGTATTGGACATTTCTCGAATTAAATTATCAGGCGTTGATTTTGACAGGCTGATAGAGCCGGGGATCATGGCGGACCGGTTAGCGGTTCAACAAGCTGATCTGGAAATATTTCGTGATAAAACGCTTGCCGAACCCACGGAGCCCAGAATGTTCCCTCATCAAAGCATTAAGAAGCTGCCCGTCCCCGTACAGCTGGATACCATTTCAGTCCACAAAACCGATCTCCAGTACATGGAACAAAAAGCCGGACTTTCAAAACCCGGGCGCGTCACTTTCGACAATGTCAGGGCCTCCCTTTATGGTATTACCAACAATCCCGATATGATTTCACAGGGTCATGCCCTGGAGATGGATATTAAAACCGAGGTAATGGGGACCGGCGCATTAACGCTACGCGGAATATTTCCCCTTTATAAAGAAGGTGACCATCAACTTTGCGGAACGCTGGCTCAGATGGATATGCGGGATCTGAACCCGGTCTTTGAACCATTGGAGCTGATAAGGATAAAAAGCGGTGACATCCGTTCATTGGATTTTGAGATCAACCTGGGTCCCGAGTCGTCAAGCGGTGAAGTACAGTTTGCCTACGACGACCTGTCTGTCGAATTACTCGATAAGGAGGATATCGGAAAGTCCGGGCATAGAACGTTTGTTTCCTTTCTGGCTAATAACCTGAAGGTGAAATCCAGTAACACCGATCCGTTGAGAAAAGGAGAAATCTCTTTTCAACGTGTGAAACATAAATCCGTCTTTAACTACTGGTGGAAGTCGCTCGCAAGTGGACTTAAAGGCAGTATTGGGATGTAATCGTGCCACATTCCGGTACGAATAAAGAGACCTTTGAAAAACGCGGGAATGGCTCTGAAGCACTTGAGTTGTTCGGTATTTCAGGCTAAAAACATATCTTCTATATATGACGTTATTTTGGTCTTACCCCCTGTACAGCAACTACAAGCCGAATTTCTCTGGCTGAAGAGCCATTCCCGCGTTTTTCAAAGGTCTCGTTAATAATATGTTTGCTTCTCGCGATTTATTCGTATATTACGCTTCTGAAGTTAACTAGAGCCTGCCTGTCGTCTAGATTTCTGGTTCTGACTTGCCTTTCAAGGTGTGTTTGTACCTGTCACTCGCGGTTTGGGTAGGATTGTTCTGTATTTCATTCCGATTAAATTTTATGTGCCGGAATGGGCTGCGGAGAAACGTGATTTCAGGTACACAGAATCGAAATTTAATTTACTTTTATTTTTTATGAAGAATTTATCATTTAGTAGCCTTAATCTGAGTGATGCCACTCTACGTGCACTCTCCGATATGGGATTTGAAGAACCAACACCTGTTCAACAGGAATGTATCCCCCACATTTTAAATGGAAAGGATATAGTCGGACAAGCTCAGACGGGTACCGGTAAAACGGCCGCCTTTGGCGTTCCCCTTATTGAAAATATTGATATCAATAATCCGAAAACCCAGGCCCTGATCCAGTGCCCTACCCGGGAATTGGCTATACAGGTAACCGGCGAGTTGATGAAGATAGGGCAGCATGCCGACAAATTGAATGTAGTGCCGGTTTACGGCGGACAGCCGATAAAACGTCAAATCAAATCCCTGAAACAGGGTGCCCAGATCGTCGTCGGAACGCCGGGACGTACGATAGATCACTTGAAACGGGGGACTATCAAAATTGAAAAACTGCAAATGATCGTCTTTGATGAAGCTGACGAAATGTTGAATATGGGCTTCCGGGATGATATGGAGAAGATTTTGTCCTATGCCGAAGGATCCGTGCAAACCATTATGTTTTCGGCTACGGTACCCAAGTCGATTCGCAAAATCATGAATCGCTATATGGATCAACCGGAAACCGTTACGATTGAAAGAGAATCTATTGCGGCTCCCAATATTGATCAGTATGTGGTGGAAGTCCGCGATTCGGTTCGTACGGAAGCCGTTTGTCGATTTATGGATGTCAAGGAATATGAATTGGCCCTGATCTTTTGTAATACCAAACGGAAGACCGAAAAGCTGACGCGCGAACTGAAATCCCGCGGCTATACCAGCGACTTCATCAACGGCGACCTGAGTCAAAATCAGCGCGACCGGGTGATGAATAAATTCCGCAAGGGTCATATCGATATTCTGGTGGCTACCGATGTGGCAGCGCGGGGTATTGATGTGGATAACATTGACGTGGTCTTTAACTATGATGTTCCCCAGGATCCGGAATATTATGTGCACAGAATTGGACGTACCGGACGATATGGTCAATCCGGGACGGCTATTACGTTTACGTCTGGACGTAAGAATAAACAGCTTCGATACATCGAGAAGAAAAACAAGATTAAGCTGAAGAAAATGTCGATGCCCAGCAACTCAGACGTCTGGGAATTTCGAATGGAAGACCAATTGAATGACCTGGTCCAGACTCTGGAAAAAGGCGGTCTTCGTCCCTATATAGAACAGATCGAGGCGGCTGCCGATGGACGGTTTACGCCCGTTGAAATGGCTGCAGCTCTTTTGAAGAATAAACTTGACAAAAAGGATCAATCCCCAAAAACAAATGGAACCCAATCCCGCGAAGTGGGAGGAATGGTTCGATTGCGTTTTGATGTTGGATATAACCATAAAGTGGGTCCCGGCCATCTGGTGGGAGCCATCACCGGTGAAACGGGTGTTTCCGGCAATGTGATCGGAGATATCGATATCCAAAAGGATCATGCATTAGTTGAAATTCCCGGCAAACAGGCCGACAAGATTCAAAATGTAATGAACCGAAATCGAGTGAAGGGGCGACGGGTCAAGGTGAACGTCGTCTAGTATTCCCCTTCCGTTTATATTGTTTTACCTTGGCATTCATCTGTCGGTCTTTTAATAAGTATAAAGGCCGGCAGATTTTTTATAGCAATATATCGAGGGAGCGTTCTTTTTGAGAACCTCTGGTCAATGGCGTGGCAGGGAAAAGGGTTATAAACAATTTTTTAAACGAAGCGTCACCCGCGTCAGCGCACCGAGCGTCAGCGAAATCCGGGCCAGGACTATTGGTGTACCTGTAGATTCTGTAAGAAATCTTCCAAAATTGTGTAACGAAATCTCCACATATTTTTCTCACCTTGCCTTATCAATAGATAAGCTAAACCCATAGAACAAATAATCGCCACGATGACTTCTGCTTTTTATGGGGATGAGTAAAGGCGGTATAAGAGGGCTGCAGGGAGACTGTACTCAATTAATTATAAAATTATGCCATACAAATTACAAAGAGCAGGTCAGAATTAATGGGTGACAGACTTCAGAAAACCGTTTTAAAGGAAAGATTATTTAAATCGGCTTTTATGCATTCGCCGATGGGGATGGCTTATCTGGGTCTTGATGGAAGTTGGTTGCAGGTTAATCCAGCTCTGGGAGAAATGTTGGGATATGAAGAACAGCAGTTGAAGAATAAGTATGTTTTGACCGATTTGTTGCATGAAGAAGATGTTAAATCGGGGAACAATCCTATCCATTACCTTGCCAGTAACGGTTTTGACAAATTGGACGGGCAATTTCGGATGGTTTGTGAGGGCCAAAAGTTAAAATGGTGTAACCTTTCCCTGATGCGGATCCGGGAAACTGAGAATGAGGAGGAATATCTCCTTGCATACTTCACGGAAGTGACCGAGCAAAAAGAAAAGCGGCATAGCCTGGAAAAATCGAATAATGACGCCCGGCTGCTTTTGCGGGAAGTGCATCACCGGGTAAAGAATAATCTGGCTACCATATCCGGGTTGTTGGAGTTAAAGGCATATAATATTGAAAATGCAGAGGCCCGAAAGGCTTTGGAAGAAAGCCTTCTGCGGGTTAAATCGGTAGCAAATGTACACCAGGCCCTTTATAAAAGTTCCAATATATCCGATATTTCACTGAAGGATTATCTGAATGATTTGGTGGAAGCAGTCGAGAAAACCTATGTGGGACTGGGCAGGGAAGTGACATTGGATATTGCAGTGGATTCCGATATATCTGTGGATCTGGATCAGGCCGTACCGGCCGCCTTGTTGCTAAATGAGCTAATTATCAATGCCTATCAACATGCTTTTGAGAATGAAAGGTTTGGATCGATTCAGGTCAAGGGTGTCCAGAACGATGAACAGGTTACCCTTATCGTTGAGGACGATGGTTGCGGTCTAAATGTAGATAAATGGGATAAATCGGATTCGCTGGGCCATTCCATCGTTCAAAAGCTTGTGATGCAGCTGGAGGCGACTATGGATATAACGGTTGACGGCGGAACTCGATTTACTATCGTTTTCGAAAAGTCGGCCTAGGAAGTGACTCCTAGTGTAATTTTATAGTTTTTCCTGTCTGTACAGATCGCCGTGCCGCGTCGAGAATTTCTGTAACGATTAAATTGTTTTCCAGCGAAGAGAGTCCGCTCGGTTCCATTCTATCCTGAAGTACCGCTTTAAAATAGGATAGAGGATTGCCAAAACGCGTGGCCAGGGCGGTGTCGGGTTCTAAATGCCCACTGGTACCAGGTGGTCTACCTCCCTGGTAGCGGGAAAGAAATCCATGTATGTGTCCGTGTTCCAGGCGGGCCATTCCTGTGGTGACTGACTCGTTTTCTTGATTGTGGGCGTACAGGTCATTAGCGGACATAAAAACAACGGTCAACGTGACGGCCATAATATAAGGATAGAAGGCGTCCATCAGGCGAATTATGTGGTTTCAAGATATTCAACGATCGTTCGCCAGACCGACTCCAGTTTCGAGTCGGTTTCATTTTCGATGGTGGTTTCCTCGTCGATCACGATGCGACAAAGTGTTTTTTCAATTCGGACACTTTGATCGGTCTCGTCCTCAATTTTAATTACAACCGGCATGATCCATTTCCAGGATAGGTGAAACTTTAGATCTTCGGCGGCCAGGAAGGCAAGGGGGATATCTTTAACATCTTCCTGCTCGATATGTATAGTACTTCCCATAAAATCTTTTATCAGCTCGTTACCTGCACGAATTTCTTCAGTGTTCATATTGGATAAGTTGGTTCAGTAAATGTATTGTTGCTTTCCCGGGAGTCTCTCGGACTTTTTCCGCTACGATCTGAAAAGTCCGAGAGACTCCCAAACAAAATAATAAAAAGAAGTGAGTGAAGTAATTATATATCTAATGTGTGGTGTTGATCAGTTCCTCCAAGGTTTCATGTACAGCGTTGTGCGTCGGATAAGGTAACAAATCCCGCCGAGTTTCTCTGTCCTGAAAGCTTTTGCCCCCCCGGGTTTTTAAAAGTGTATCGGTATTATTTTAAAGGATAAAATCGAATCAATGTACAATTCGCTTTTTTATTTCTAAAAAAATTAACTTATTTCAATTTGTTAAACTGTTTGAGGGATACAAGCGACTCATTCAAAAATCTAAAAGACACCCTAAAATATTGTCCAGATGGCTCAATCCATGAATAATGCAGATGGTAATACGACAAAGGTAATATTTCTCTCGTTTGTTGCAGCGATTGGCGGGTTCCTGTTTGGCTATGACAGTGGCGTCATCAATGGGACCGTGGAAGCGTTGCAGTTGGCCTTTAATTCCGACGAGGTGGGGACGGGCTTTAACGTGGCTTCGATGCTCCTCGGATGTGCGGCCGGGGCGTTTTTTGCGGGTACGCTGGCCGACAAGTTCGGTCGTAAGAAAGTATTAATAGGAACGGCACTTGCCTTTCTGACCAGTGCCTGGGGATCAGGTATCGCGGGAAGCTCGTCGGCGTTTGTCTTTTTCCGTATTCTGGGCGGTCTGGCGGTCGGAGCCGCCAGTGTTTTGGCGCCGGCTTATATCAGTGAAATCGCGCCCCATAAAATTCGGGGAAAATTAACCACCCTTCAGCAGCTGATGATCGTAATCGGACTGCTGGCTTCGTTTATCAGCAATTATTTTATCGCAACGTTTGCCGACGGAGCCTCGGCCATGCACTGGTTTGGTTTTCAGGCCTGGCAATGGATGTTTTGGATGGAGATGATTCCCGCCTTTTTGTTTCTCGTATTCCTTTTCTTTATACCCGAATCCCCCCGGTATCTGGTGGCAGCTGGCAAGAAAGAGGAAGCTCGCTCGGTGCTGAATAATTTGATTCCGGCTGGAAACACGGACGAAACTATCGCTAAAATTGAAGAAACCCTGCAGGAAGAACGTCGTCCGCGACTGCGTGATATAATTAATCAAAAAATCGGGGGCCTTTATCCTATCGTCTGGGTAGGCATCGGATTGGCTGTCCTCCAGCAATTTACCGGCATTAATATCGTGTTTTACTATGGATCTGTTCTCTGGAAAGCGGCCGGTTTTGCGGAAGCCAGTGCGTTGCTGACCAATATACTCAGCGGTACCGTGAATCTGCTGTTTACCTTCGTGGCTATTGCCCTCATTGATAAATTGGGGCGCCGGCCCTTGCTGCTCATCGGTTCGCTGGGAACGGCTGTATCCCTGGGTCTTCTGGCTCTGGTATTCAGCATGGCTGGATTGACGCCGGAAGGGGCACTGGATCTCACTCAAACACAGGCAATTCTTTCTCTGCTCCTGGCTAATACGTTTGTGGCTTTCTTTGCCTTTACGTGGGGACCGGTGATGTGGGTCATGCTCGGGGAAATGTTCCCCAATAAATTCCGGGGAGCGGCGCTGGCAGTCTGCGGACTTATTCACTGGTTGGCCAATTTTACGATAACCATGACGTTTCCGATCATGCTGGAAGGGCTCGGACTGGGAGTTTCCTACTTTATTTATTCCGCCTTCGGATTTATCGGTTATTTCGTGGTGAAAGCCTTTGTTACCGAAACCAAGGGAAAAACCCTGGAGGAGTTGTCGCATCAAAACGCATAGCTGTTTAGCGGCTCCCTATTTCAGCAAGATCATTTTCCGCATTTGTCGATAGTCCCCGGCTTTCAGTATGTAGAAGTAGACGCCGCTGGCCAGTTCGGAGGCGTCAAATCGTATGGAATGCCAGCCGGCCTCCTGGCGATTGTCAATCGGCATGGCTATCCGACGACCCTCGATGTCGTATATGGAGAGTTGCACCTCGGTGGCTTTGGGTAAACCGTAGCGGATGGTGGTCGAGGGATTGAACGGATTCGGATAATTATCTTTCAGGCGGTACTGTCGGGGCACGGTGTTATCTTCCTGGAGGGGGTGGATGGTCATCTGCCGGATGGATCCGTCACTGAAGCGGACCGTTTCTCCGCCAGTCCATACCTTTTTGGTTTCTCCGGCTTTTGCCACGTAGCGGCGGGTAGAGGGGTGCTCATTTTTTACTTTTAGTTTCAAGGGAGGTTTGAATCCCTGTAATAAAAGATGTACTTCGGAAGTTTCTGTCAGGCGTCGGTCCCCCTTGAATCTTACGTCGAATGCGTTTTCCGGAGGTATGGGGGGAAGGCTGAAGGATTCAGACGAAAGCCCCTCGCCAAGATGACCGTCGAAATAAAGTTTCTGTCGGTTTTCGGACGCATCTGACACGAGAAGGGTTGCAAATTTTTCGGGGACAGTCGGACGATACTGTTCCTGTTTGATCCTTGCATTTTGTAAAGTGATGGTACCCGTGTTGCGGGCTCGTATCCAATAGCCTTCCCCCGGCACTATCCTGTTCGTTAAATTATAGGAATTATCGTATCCGTATAAAGTGTTCTCGATCAGGATGCTGTCGGGATCCTCAATAGCATTCCAATAAACGGTGTCGGAGGGACCCGCTATCAAGTTCCAGCCTTCACTCAACTCTCGTTGAATCGATTGAAGGGAGGCGCCGGAGAGGGATTGACTGCCCGAAGAGCCAAATCTTAACCAATATCCCTTTCCGAGAAACAGGGAATCGCGGGATTGGTAACTGTCGGTAAATCCAAAAAGTGTTCCTTCAGTAGCCTCCGGAAACAAGTTCAGGTAATGGAAATTTTCTATTTCCAGGGGACGTCCCACCAGGTTCCATCCTTCATTATAGTTTACGTTTACGGTAGGCTGGGTAATAAAGGAGTTGATAGTGGACCATTTTGAGGTTTCGCCGTTACGGACAGCCCGGACCCTCCAGAAATATTCGGTGGTGCCTTGCAGCTTTCCTTCAAATGTGTGACTGGTATCGGTTACTGAGCTCGTGTCTGTAACCAGCGTGGAGAAGTCGTTCTCGGTTGACAGTTGTAACTCATATTCCTGTGCGGCATCGGAGGGATGCCAGGTGAATGTTGGAGTGAGGGAAATGCCGCTGCTGCCGTTGGGGGGCGATATTAAATCGACCGTTGCTATTTCTCCTCTTGTTTTAAAGCTCCGGACAGGGCTCCAGGCGCTCATGGTATCGCCTTTATGAGATCGAACGCGCCAATAGAATGTCGTATCAAGTGTAAGGCTATCTTGTACCTGGAAGGCGGTATTTTGCACGTCCGATACATCCACTACCCGGTTGGTTATAGAAGCATCGGTAGCCAGATGCAGTTCGAAAGTAGCACCCTGTCCGTCATAGGTCCAATCCAGCTCGGGCAATATCGAAACTCCTTGTTCTCCGTCATCCGGATTCTGTAAATCCGGTACCTTTGGGAAACCGTCAATTTCAACTCGACCGTCGCTGGGCAAGGCTGTCGGGTTATCCCCGTTCGGTTCATTCAGGATCGCCTTTTCAAAGTTGATATCACTCACGTCTCCGTTCCAGGTTTCCTCGACAAAGCTGAAATCCAGCCAAATTAGGGTACCCGCTCCCGCCAGCGCATTCGTACCCGCCGCTGCAATTTTTATCAGACTGTCTTCATTTACGGACACGGTCATGTTTTCACTGAGGGAGTTGCGAGTGTGGATTTCGTCAAAATCCAGGACCGTGGTATCGTATTTAAGGGCGAGTTCATAGGCAAAAACGTCAAGGGACGTCAGATCATCCGTTTTAACAGGAAGCATCAGGCTGTCCGGATACTGCGTGGTAGTATCGGGAATGCTGGTCCGGACGTCATGAACGTGTACGGCAACGGGATCAGATTTAACCCCAACGCTGTCGAAGGCAAATAGCGTGTTCGTTCCGCTGCCGTTCCCCGTAACAACACCCGTTTGCCGTTCAACGTCGGCAATGGAAGTATCGGAGGATTCCCACGTATACGGAGAAATACCTCCACTTTCTACATGGGCCGTATCACGGTCACCGATCACCATTTTCATCGTATCCGGACGGACCAGGATATCGGGGGCCTCGTTAATGGTAATCGTCCCCTCATTAACGGTGGGATCCAGGTCTTCGTTAAACAGGGCATTTCGCAGATCAGGCGCGTGACTCCCGGAGGCGTCTCCGCGGACCTCAAACTGAAAATAAATTAAAGGTCCCTGACCGCTCAGGGGGTCCGCTCCCGCAGCCGCAAGCTTGATGATGTCGTTTTTTGCATTGATTTCCAGCCCGGACCACGCATCGATCAAGGCATTTTCCGTAATGATACCCCGGTATTCGAGATGCTGATCGGGGTAAACGAGCTCAAACTGGGCCGAGGTAATATCCAGGCCTGTTAAATCGGAAACGTTAACCGGCCATACCAGCGTCCTCGTCTGCTGCGTCGTGGTATCCGGAGTGGAAAGATTGAGTTCAGCCAGATTTTCGGGATTGATGCGGAATAAGTCGGTCGATGCCTCGGTTCCGATGCTGTCTGTCACGGTTACCTGGAGATTGCCGGTGGTGTCGGGTATCAGTACTCCATTATCGTCAATCGCAGCAATACTCGTATTGCTGATCGTCCAGGTCAACGAACCAAAAATGTCCCCGGCGGTACTGAACTGTATGGTGTCGTTCACTGTGACGAGCGGATCAGACGGAGAAATGCTTATATTAGGAGTGGCTACCCGCCCGGTCGAAACGCTGATGTCGCCATCATTTTCATTAACCTCAGCCCGGCTCATATCCAGATTTGTTCCCGTGCCCTGGGATAAATCGGACTTCATTTTTACCTGCAAATAAAACAGGACTCCTTCTCCGGAAATGGGACTGTCATTTGCAAAGGCTATTTTCCTGGTGGTAGCATTGTACGTGACGCTTGTATTTTCAAGCAGGGTTGAAGAGGTTTCCACCTGGGGTGCTTCAATGACGTTATCGTCATAGTTGAGCGTGAACTCGCCTGAAAGTACGCTGTCTTCCGGGTTGATGGTAGAAACGCTAATGGGAAGCAGCTCTGTGTCACCGCTTTTAAGCAAAGTGTCCGGCATCGTAATCGTGAAACTCTGGGAAAACGCGGTGATACTACTTCCCCAGATGAATAAGAGGACCAAAAGACCCGATAAAATACGTAGATAACGTCTTGACATATCTATATGCTATTCCGTATGGAAACCTGGTTATTTAACCAACGTCATCTTACGAAGATCCTGGAATTCCGTACCGTCAGATCCTTTCGCCGAAATTCGGTACAGGTAGACACCGCTTGCCTGACCGACGGCATCCCATTGTACCGTGTGGTACCCCGCTTGTTTGTTTTTATCCACAATTGTGGCCACATGGCGTCCAAGAGCATCGTATATCTCAATTTTCACGTCACTCTTCTTGGGGACCTGGTAGGGTATTTTCGTCGTCGGATTGAACGGATTCGGATAATTGTGTTCCAGCTTGAATTCATCCGGGATATCAGTCAGATCGGTAGCCATAGAGGTCACCACGTCGTCGAAATGGTCCGTCAGATTGTATTGGTTGAAGGCAAATTTGTTGAGGGTGAACAATTCCTGCCCATTTTTATCCATTTCGTCGTTTACGTACAGCCGCAAATGAAGAAGAGTTCCAGCTTTCTTATTTCCCCGACTATTAGCCATGGCTAATTTGTACTTGCCGTCCTCCCGGTTCTCGGCACGGGTAAAGTTTTTGGTCAGCGTAGCATCCATGCTTTTTACACTGTCTACCAATTGGGATTCAACAGAGAGCGACAACTCGGTAGCATGGGCTATTGCATCTCCATTGTAATGTATTTTCAGATCCTGCCAGTTGTCGCCGGATGCCGTTTCAAAGTGGAGTGCTTCGGCAATGCGATCATCCGGCATAGGTTTGCCCTGACCGGGGAAAGCGCTTATGAGATCCACCACGAATTGCAGTACATAGGAGGCATCCATCGCGGTAACGGTGGTATCGCCGTCGACATTGGCACTTCGTTTTTGATTGGTGTCGAAGCTGACTTTGTCCACCAGGTATTGGAGGATGAGTGCGGCGTCATAGGAGGAGATGGTTCCGGAGCTGTTAACATCTCCCAGAAGAATGCCGGAGCGATCTTTCAGGAAAGGACGATACTCTACAAAGCCGTCATCCATCCGAATTTCGTTACCCTCGCCCGAAAGATTCGGGTCGCGGTCGTCCTGGACCAGCGGACCGGATTCGTGTCCCCAGTAGTTGTCTGTCGCTGTTACGGTATTCGAACTGGAGCTATGCAGTCCGTAACTCGAATTTTTATAAATGTTACTTAGTTGAATCTGGGGTTCTGCATCATTGCGTACCCGGACTCCTTTATTGTTGTGGTGAATTTCCGCGTTTCGGATGACCGGACTTCCATTGCGGATGAAGAAACCATTATTACTGGCGTGTGCGCTGCTGGTCGAATCAATGATCATACTGCTGTTGTTTCTAATGCGGATGTTGTGCCGGCCATAGCGCACCGTGACATTATTCAAATATGACTCGGAACTGCTATTATCTCGGAAACGCATAAATCGCCAGTCGTCGGATTGGGGTACGGTCTCGGCGCTGTCGGCATTGCTGTCGCCTCCGAAGGAATCATCTTTCCAGGAGGTGAACACGATATGTTCGTCGGCCTCGCCGTCAGCAATCAGCTTACCGTTGATGCGAAAACGATTGTCCCGCATTTTGATTACGGTGCCCGGAGCAATATCCAGGGAATCTCCGGACGGTAAAGTATATCTATTATCCAGGCGGGCATATACGGGATTTTCCATACTGTCCGGATAGGTGTAGCCCAGCTTACCGTATATAGTGCCCGTAAGCCAGATCGCATTGTTGTACCTGTTATTATTGATACTGTTGTTATTGTAGTAGTTGCCGTCCTCCGTGGAGCTGCCTTCCAGGGAGAGCTGATGCGTAACTCCGAGCGGAAAATTATTTCCTTCAAAATTGTTATCCGTGATCAGCGCGCGTGTCGAAATCAAGCCAACCCGGTTCGCTCTGAATTCATTGCCGGAAATAACCAGCAGGGAGTCGGTCTGATCGTTAAAGTTGCGGACGTGAATTCCGTCTACGTTATTGCTGTCGATCGTGTTGTTGACGATGGAAATCGGTTCATCTGTTCCGGGACTATAGATCCCGTTATTTCCATTATTGCGCAGCGTGGAATTGCGGATTTCACGTAAGGTGGCATTGTTTCGATTCCGGGTGCGTATGCCGTGATTGCCGTTATCCTCAATGGTGGTATTCAGAACCGTTAGCTCTCCGTCGTTAAGATGTATTCCATGACTGTTGCTGCCGCGAATCACGCTGTTCGTCAGCGTATTGAGCACATTCCTTCGTTGTTCCAGCCCAAAATGACCGTTCTCGCTTCGAATACTGTCGATAGGGTGATCGAGTGATTTATCGATCCTGATATTTTGATCTCCGTACCGGATGATGGCATGTTCCAGCCGGGAATCCGACGTAGTCTCATCTTGTAACCTGACAATATTCCAGTCACGGTTCGAGGGTGGAGTCTCATCGCCCGGATCCCGCGTATCCGGTCCATAGAGCGTATCACGCCAGGAGGTAAATATGATGGGATGGTTTTTAGTGCCGACTGCCGTAAATTTACCCTCGTTGTCCAGACGTGCGCCTCGTCCTCTGAACTTGAATATTACGCCCGGATCAATATCCAACGTTGCACCGTTGTGGATATCGAAATCGTTATTCCGGACGTTTACTACCACACTGGAGTCGATGGAGAGGGAATCATTGGAACGTACATTTATATTGCTTCTGGTAACATAATACTTGAAATCCATGGAATCCGGTATCACGGTATTCAGCGTCCCCCTTACCGCACCGGTTAATCGAATTAGATTGTTGTGGGTGTTATTCCGTATAATATTACCGTCTTTTCCGTCTGAATCTTCATAACGGTTACCCAGTTGTCCGGTAACGGCGAGCGGGTAGCGGTTTCCCTCGATCTCATTGTCGATAAATCGGGCGGATGAGCTGATAACTCCGTCGTTGTCGTTGTTGCTGATCACGTTACCGATGAACTGCACATCTCCCTCTTTGACCTGCGAATTACGATTGTAGATTCCGTGATCATCGTTTCCTTTTACAATATTTCCCTTGAATGTCTGGGGAATGGTCGCCCGATTTACTCGAATTCCCTCATTGCCGTTATTTTGTATGGTGCTGTTGGTAACCTCCCGAAAGGCCGCGTTATTTCCTCCCCGTGCAAACATGCCGTGGTTACCATTATCTTCAACGGTGGTATTACGTACGGTTAATTCGCCTCTGTGCAGTTCAATACCCTCTCTATTGTTTTTTCGGATAGTACTGTTGGTTAGCGTATTGACTACGTTTCGTACTTGTCTATATCCCCATCGACCGAATTCACTGCGAATATTGTCAAGGGGATGGGCCAGTGATTTCCGGATGCTCAAATTCTGGTCCCCATATCGTATGATAATATGTTTGAGCCGTGAATCAGAGGAGGACCCATTACGTAAACGGAGATGGTTCCAGTCACGGCTGGAGGCGAAGTTTCCGTCGCCCGGCTCTCTGGTATCTCCTCCGTAAAGGGTATCACGCCAGGAGGTAAACACGATGGGATCGTTCTCCGTGCCCACAGCGGTCAATTTTCTGTCTATTTCCAGTTGGGTACCGCGTCCTCTGAACTTAAGGACCGCGCCGGGTTCAATAACGAGATCATTATTGATGGTTATATCATTATATGCTACGTAGACGCTTGTATCTATGTGGGCAGGCGTATTGGTGCTGAGCGTACCTTGCAGCGTTTCTCTGATCCGGATAGCATTATCGACACTGTTATTATCAATTACATTGCCATCTTTACCCTGCGTGTCGGTATAGGTATTGCCTATTTTACCGTGAATACCGAACGGGAATCGATTATTCCGGATCGTATTATTTAATATCCTGGCCCGGCTGCTGTAAAAACCCTCACGTCCGTTACCTTCAAACGTGTTATTGCGAATAGTAATGGAAGAGTCCTGGTTTTTGACGAATAAACCGTGTCTTCCGTTATTTTTGAAGGTGTTATTCTCGAAAAGTTGATCTCCGGAGACATTGTAATTATGCACGCCGTCCTCACCGTTATCCCGGAGGGAACTGTGCGTTAATTTTCTAATGGGTCCGTCCGATTGAATACCATGATTGTCATTTTTTGCGAGCACGGAGTGTGTAACCGTCATTGTGAGGTTGTTATCACGGTTTCTGAGGGCTCTATAATGCTCGCTGATATAAAGACTCTCGGCGTGGAAGGCACTGCCATTATCTATTCGTATGGCATTCCGTTGACCCCGGGTCATAAAGAGGTTGGAAACGTTCAGACTGTCACTGTTATTCATACGTATATGAATGGCACCTTGCCAGTTGCTGGCACCATACTTAATGGTAGCATGGCGTATAACGGACGAACCGTTACGGATGTTAATTCGGTCCCAGTCTCCCTCGGAAGGCGAGGAAGAGATACCGTCCCCGTTGGTATCTCCCCCGTGGCTGTCATCTTTGTCGGAGGTAAATATGATTTTGGAACTTTCGGTACCCTCTGCGAGTAATGTTCCATGCACGTCAAGTCGGACATCCGGGGCAAACTTGACCACAACGCCAGGCTCAATAGTCAGCGTATAGGAACCGTTGACATCGATGGAGTTTTTAATCCAGAAAACGCCCTGCTTCCACGTAGTGTCCTGGTTGATATCACTGGTGATTTCGGTGACCGACAATTCGGTTTCGGTAATCCACGGATCAAAATCAATATAGTCGCTTACTTCGTTGCCTTTTCCATTAATATTGGTGGAGGGATGAAAGGGGCCGCTGTCATCACCCCAGTAATTGCGCTCGGCATCCACAAAACTGCCGGTAGAGGTCTCATTCAACATGCCGTACTGGGAATTTCCCAGAATACGGTTATTTCGAATATTCGGCTGAACAGAACCGACTTCGATGACATGTACGCCAATATTATTATGTCTTACTTTATTCTCGGTAATAGTCGGCTTGGCATCGCTGTCCATGAAGATGCCGGTATCATTCGAATCAATACGGTTGGACGAGATCGTGGGTTCGGCGTTAACGGCTATCCGAATGCCTCCCAGGCCATTATTCACGATGTCAGAGTCGGTAACCGTGAAATTGCTGAAAACATCTGAGAATAGACCGTATTCTTGATTATCGCGGACGGACAGGCTGTCGAGCTGGGGGTCGGATGCCCTAAGGTCCATTCCGTGACCTGCACTATGACGTATAATACTGTTTGAAAAAGGGACTCCGAATGCACCCGTTTCATAAAATACATTACTCTGGGTGCCTCCTCCCCCGCCGTATTCGATTACCGCATGATTTACGTAGGAACCGACATCTGATTTATTGACAAATACGATGCTGTTCCAGTCACCGGGAGCGGGAGTTGCGGCATCTGAGGTGAAAACAATGCGGGTAGATTCACTTCCTCCATCGGCAATCAGTCCACCTTCAATAATTAAACCGGTATTACTCTGAAATCGGACCTCGACAGATGGATCGATCGTTAGGGTAGCCCCTTCTGTCACGATTACGGTATCATTCACCGTTACGGGACTGTCAGACCACGTGGTGTCACTGTCTATGGTGCCGCCAATCTGCCCCGTGGCATGCGGAGGTCCCAAAAGAAGTAATGCAATGAAGGCGATGATCCCCGAATAAATCCTCAATTGATTGACATGATTCATGGTTATCATGCGCAAACACCCCCGTGGAATTTGATAAGCGATGTTCGAAAAGTTTACCCCAGTAGGAAATTACATTAGTCACTAATTAGAAATCTTATGAATAATGAGAATAAATATCAAAATTTAGATAAATAAATAATGATGCTGTCTAAGAGGGAGAGATTGTTAAGACAAAAAAAATTCCCCTGCCTTTCGACAGGGGAATTTAGTTTTATTAACCTTGTTTTGTTTGTGCTGGACGTTTTACTTGATCAGCATCATCTTGCGCACCTTGTTGAACTCCGGCGTCTCGATGCGA
>CAYQXO010000054.1:0-16929 GCA_964421495.1 uncultured Balneolaceae bacterium
TCAGCTATTTCCAGATGCCCTTTTCCAAACATGCCCGAATTGAAATCGAAAACCAGACGGGCGAGTCGATCCGGGCTTTTTACTACTATATCGACTACGAACAGCACGAGTCACTGCCCGAAAACATGGGGCGGTTTCATGCCTGGTACAACCGGGAAGTAGCCACAGCACTGGAAGGGTCTGAACATGGTATTGAAGACGACTTTGAGGGACTTTCCCACAACCTGCGTAACGAGCGAAACACAACGCCGGAAGAAAACTATCTCATGGCTGATATCGAGGGAAAGGGTCATTTCGTCGGGGTCAACTATTACATACAGTCCCCCACCCCGGTCTGGTACGGCGAAGGGGACGATATGTTTTTTATCGATGGAGAAGAAAAGCCTTCCCTCTACGGTACCGGTACGGAGGATTACTTCAACACGGCCTGGGTGCCAAAAGATACGTACCGACACCCGTTTTTCGGCTATGCACGCCAGCCGCAGTCGATCGGTTGGCTGGGTCGCGCTCATGCCTATCGTTTCCATATCACCGATCCGGTGCACTTTGACGAATCGCTGCGCTTCTCGATTGAACACGGTCACAACAACAACCTGAGTCTTGACCTGGCCTCGGTTGCCTACTGGTATCAAAAAGAGCCGCATAAACCGTTTCCGCCGCTGCCCGACAAAGAGGCCAGGGATCCACGTCCGCCAATTGGTCCCCGGGATATTCATCAATGGCGCATGGAATGGCTGCAACAACACGGGGATTCGACGTCGACCTGGGGAAATCCGTAGCCTTCATGCAATACTTCAAACCCGATGCTTTAAGCCCAATCTTTATTCAATTATAACTTTATCGGGGATGTTAAAATTAATACTGGCAAATGGCTGGGAATTTATATTGTCCCTATATTATCTATTAATAAACAGTCTCTCTCTACGTTTATCTTAGTTGATTACTGTGCTTTCTAGGAGTCTGTCGGACTTTTTCGCTACGATCCGAAAAGTCCGACAGACTCCTAGCGATACTCGTTTTTTCATCTTTTGAACTTCTGATAACTCATGGGACTTCCTGCATGTATTATAACATACGACCTAATTGCTGCCATTTTAAGGGATTAACCCGATCACCAACATCCAATATCCATATTTCGATTGCAAAAAGATAATCAAGGTTTTCTGTTCCATCACGGCCTTCTTTTCATTTTTACTTTCTTCTGGGGAGCCAACTTCATCCTTGCCGAAATAGCTTTGAAGGAGATGACCCCCATATCCTTCAGCGTATCCCGTTTCGCCATGGGTGGAGTGGCGATGTTCAGCGTTTTATACGTTCAAACTCATTATGACGCTGCAAAAAACAAGGCCGAATTTACCGTCCTTCCTCGCGTACAGAAAGAGGATTGGCTTCGATTGCTTATTATCTCATTTGCGGGCGCCACATTGGCTCCCTGGTTCGGTATCGAGGGATTAGAACTAACCCATGGCGCACGAGCCTCGCTCTGGTTAGCGTTGGGACCTGCTCTAAGTACGGGCATCGGATATCTACTCAGCACCGAAAAAATTGGGAAGTTTGGGTATATCGGCATTTTGCTGGCCGCCACGGGAACACTTACCTTGGCATACGACGGATTGCGTACCGGTCAATCGTACTGGTTGGGAGATTTGTTGCTTTGCCTGGCTCTGTCCATGTCAGTCCTGGAGCTCCATTTGATTAAACCGCTGGCCTCCAAATATGGATCGATAAGCATGGTTTCCATGCGTACTTTAATCGGTGTAAGCCTGTACCTGGTTATTGCTTCGCCCAGTCTCGCGAGTGAAAACTGGCTATCTTTCGGTTTTTGGACCTGGTTTGCCATTCTGGCCGGCGGTGGTATCGGCGTCGGAGTTGGTCAATGGATCAAAGTACGTGCCTTACGCACCCTCGGGCCCACCCGGGTCGTTATCTACGGCAACCTGGTCCCCATCGCCGCCATAATCATCGCCTGGTTATCCATCGGAGAAAACCCTTCCTTCAGTGAATTGATAGCCGGATTCCTGATTATTACCGGCGCCTTATTTATCCAGGTAATTGACGCTCTCCACGCGCCCGCATCGAAAAAAGCGGACAAGGAAACGTTGTCTTTGATTTCCGGGGCAAGCAAGGAATAAATAGGTACTATACCACCATGCTGATAGCAAACTTAACTATATATTCCGCTTTCTTAATCACTTCCTCAAGTGTATCAAACCAGGAATGACAAAACCATAATTAAAAAACCTATCCATTCATCGTATTACATAAACATCACCCCTTCACTCTGAATCTGTATATATATTATTACATAATTATAATGTTATGCATATTATCCGGATTGCTCCCCTCATTTTCTGATGATGAATTATAAAATAGCGTGAAATGTAACCGCAATCATTTAACGATACCTCTTTGATAAAAGGGGAGGTATTTTAGAACTCCGAAACATCCATCTAAGCCACAAACGTCGTCGACGGACCTATGCAAGTAACGGCTCGACCCTTTCTCTCAATCGATTTTCCAATTCCACTGCCCTTACCTGCACCTTGTCCTTTTCCGGTTGAAACTCCTGCGATTAAACTTTTATAATAGATGCAATCAAGCTTCGTTAAATCTAAATCGAACCGTAGGTGCAAGTAGTCAGTAAGTAAACACCGCCGTACGGGTTATCCTAAATTATGTACTTCATTTTTATTTTCCAGTAGGATATATAAGCTGACTGCTTTCGAATACCGGCAACAGGATATGGGCCGGCGAATCTTTATTGGGTCTCTACCGTACGTTTTTAAACAAAGTATAATTTATACCTATTACCTACATCACGTTGTAAAAAGACCAATTGCTTTATATGGAATCTTTATATCCCACGTATGACGTCATCGTAGTTGGAGCCGGACATGCCGGAAGCGAAGCCGCCGGTGCCGCCGCCGGCATGGGCGCCGAGACCCTCTTGATCACCATGAACCTCGACGCTATCGCCAAAATGTCCTGCAACCCGGCGATCGGGGGAGTGGCCAAGGGTCAGTTGGTGAAAGAAATCGACGCCCTCGGTGGACTCATGGGCAAGGTGGCTGATAAAACCGGCGTTCAATATCGTATGCTGAACCGCAGTAAGGGTCCCGCCATGTGGAGTCCCCGCTGCCAGAGCGACCGCGCCCTTTATTCCAAAAAGATGCGGGAAGAACTTGAGAAGAAAGAGCATTTAACCTTTCGCCAGGATAACGTGATTGATATTCTAACGAACGATGACAAGGAAGTTATCGGGGTTCGCACGCAAACCGGGCAGAATTTCTTCTCCAAGACCGTTATTCTCAACAGCGGTACGTTCGGCAACGGGACTATTCATATCGGGGAACACCAGTTTGGCGGCGGTCGCTCCGGGGAACGTGCGTCAGTAGGCGTATCAGCGGCCCTTGAAGAACTGGGCTTTGAAGTGGGTCGACTCAAAACGGGTACTCCTCCGCGACTCGATGGCCGCTCAATCGATTACAGCGGCATGGAAATTCAGTACGGAGAAGACAATCCCACGCCTTTTTCATTCATGACCGATGCCCTGCCCGACAGCGACGAACAACTCACCTGCTGGATTGCCGAAACGGATGAAAACGTACACGAGGTACTGCGATCCGGGTTTGACCGGAGTCCCATGTTCAATGGCAGGATCCAATCGCCCGGACCCCGTTATTGTCCCAGTATTGAGGACAAAATCAATCGCTTTGCCGAAAAAGACAGTCATCAGCTTTTTGTAGAACCGGAAGGATGGAACACGTACGAAACGTATCTAAACGGCTTCTCTACTTCCCTGCCGGAAGACGTTCAATACAAGGCCCTCCGTACTATTAAGGGATTTGAAGACGCCGTAATGCTGCGTCCCGGCTACGCCATCGAGTACGATTTCTTTTTCCCGTACCAAATCCACCGAAGCCTGGAAACCAAATTGGTCGACGGCCTCTTCTTTGCCGGACAGATTAACGGAACCACCGGCTACGAAGAAGCGGCCTGCCAGGGCCTGATGGCCGGTATCAATGCCGCCCGCAAAGTGCAGGGAGAACGTCCCATTGTCTTGAAGCGGTCGGAAGCATACATCGGTGTCCTTATTGACGACCTTATTAACAAAGGCACCAAAGAACCCTATCGCATGTTTACTTCCCGGGCCGAACACCGCATTTTGCTGCGACAGGACAACGCGGACCTTCGGTTGACTGAAATCGGCCACGACATCGGATTGGCTTCTGATCAGCGATACCGGCAGTATAAACAGAAGAAAGAAGCCATCGACGAAATGTTCGACCTGTTTTCCGAGTATACCGTCTATCCGGAAAAAATGGATCCGATGCTCAAATCGAAAGGCACCACGACGCTTAAACAACCCGTTAAAGCGGACACCCTGATCCCCCGACCCCAGCTCAGCATTTATGACTTGCTTGAAGCCGATCCTGAACTTAAGGAACAAACCCATGCTATCAGCGATCAGCCGGAAGTATTAGAACAGGTCGAAATTCAGACTAAATACCAGGGATATATCGAAAAAGAGTTTGAAATGGCCCGGGAGATGGAACGCAAGGAAAATATGACCATCCCCGAAACCATCAATTATCACTCCATTGAGAGTCTGTCCACGGAAGGACAAAAAAAGCTGGATCGCATCCGACCCGAAACCATCGGTCAAGCGGGTCGAATTAGCGGCGTTTCGGCCAGTGACATATCCGTATTAATGATTTACCTCAAAAACTAACTATTTTGTCTTATCCCATTCACTACCATGATGTTTCACGTGAAACATGGAAGCACCATCTTCAACTGATAGATCGATTCCATGATCCACTGGAAGTATATATGGAGAAGCTTCTGTGGTGGAATCAAAAAGTAAACCTGGTTAGTCGAAACGCGGATAAGCCGCTGATCTGGAAACACATTTCCCATTCCCTGCTACCTCTCTCGCTGGACCTGCTTCCCGCCGAATGGAGTCTCTTTGATGCGGGAACGGGTGGCGGGCTACCGGGCCTTCCCCTTTCCATCGTCTCGCCCGACCGCACTTTTATTTTAAATGATATTAATTTCAAAAAAGTCACGGCGGTCCGCCAGATGGCTGCAACGCTGGATCTTGAGAACGTTACCACTCAACGAGGGGATTTTACGAAATACACTCCATCGAGCCCCTATACCCTTATTTCAAAGCACTCCTTTAAATTAAGGGAGGTGGTCGGTGTACTAAATGACGATGATTATTGCCGTCAAATTGTACTATTCAAAGGAAGTGACTTTACAGACGAATACGAACAATTGTCCCACTCCCCGAGAATCGAGGCCTATCGTCTGGATGCGCAAACGTCTGATTCTTTTTTCAGTGATAAATTAATTCTTAATATACGCTCTTCATCGTCTACTTGACGCTGTATTTCATTCGAACGTTATGAAAAGCACGGAACGACGCCTCAAACTCTTATTGCTTCTTCAATCCGGCGATACGCAGCTTAATGCCAATGATATTGCGGATCGTTTCGACGTGAGTCGCCGCACGGTCTTTCGGGACCTGCGTTTCCTCGAACATATAGACGTTCCCATCACATGGGATCGCGACCGGGGGTATCATATAGTACGGGGGTATAAAATTCCCCCCTTGATGTTCACCCAAAAAGAGCTCGCAACCGTTTTGGTAGGTTTATCCTTCGTTAAGTCACAGGTAGACGGTCACCTTGTCGAAGACGCAGAGGGCGTAGAGTTAAAGATTAAAAATATCCTCCCCCCCGACCTCAAATCGTTTATGGCAACCCTGGAGAATCGGCTGGTGGTAGCTCCGTATATGAACTTTGGCATGGAAAAGAAGAAGGGGGGAAACTGGTATGAGATAAGCCGTGCTATTACCCGAAACCGGCGTATCATGTTTCGGTACGAAAGTCGCAAAGACAATTTCCTGACGCTTCGAAAACTCGACCCCTACCTGCTGGTCTTTTATCAGGACCACTGGAATTTAATCGGCTACAGTCACAAGCGTAAAAGTATTCGTAATTTTCTGTTGGAGCGAATTTCCAAGGTGCAACTTACAGATGAGGAATTTACCCTTTCCGAGGATTTTGACAGGCGGCAAATAATTTTTAACCGCAATGCAGATCAACAGCTCATTAAAATCAGAGTACGCCCCGATACGGTCGAGCGCTTCAAGTCTTACCTGCCCGCCCCCGTCGAAAAAACCTCCCCTGCTTCAGACGGCGACACAATCATCCACTTTTATTTTGACAATCTGACCTATCTAAACCGCTGGCTATTGCAGTTTGCTGATGACATAATTGTGATTGAGCCCGCCTCCCTTGAAAAAAAACGCAAGGCCCTTCTCAAACGTATGCTGAAAGCATAAGTATATTTACACTGCTCCTCTTTAGTACCGTTACCCTGCAAGAAAACAACTGGATTGCATACAATGTTTCACGTGAAACATTTTGGTATTAGCATCTTTCCTTTTACAGAGAGGGTCCCTTAACAAATACTTACGAGGGTCCCTTAACAAATACTTACTATGTCTGCAATAGCCCCCCTTTCAGGGCACCCCACCTGTCAGACCAAAGTCTTATTACTATTGATATAGGTGAAAAATATGCCATGCAGTTACACTCCCGTTTTGACAACGGGTGCTCTTAATGCCCGTCAGTTGAGGAAACATCTTGTTTTCGTTTACTCATCGATACGAGAATCACATAAAGAAGGGGGAGTGCCTGTGCAAGACAGCTCCGTAAATTTTTGCGTTTGAGGAATATTACATCTGGTTGCGTCTATTCTTTCACTCCTCTTCTTGGTCCGTTTCTCCGTCCCCGTTATCGTTTGAGTCCACGACAGGAGCGTCATCTTCTTCCTCATTCGCGACTCGGGTAACGGCGGCGATCGCCTGTTCTTCGCTGAGGTTCATGATGCGAACGCCTTGTGTATTACGACCCATAGTACGGATATCGCCACAATGCATTCGTATTACCTGTCCACTTTTGGTGATGACCATCAAGTCATCCGTATCGGATACTTCTTTCAGGCCCACCAGTTTGCCGGTTTTCTTAGTTATTTTAAGTGTGATGACGCCTTTTCCGCCCCTGGATTGTTCTCGATAATCGTCTACCAGGGATCGTTTTCCGTATCCGTTTTCCGAAATAGCGAGCACCGTGGCTTCGTGGGTATTCTTGACGACGACCATATCGACGATCTCGTTATCGTCGTCTATATCCATTCCTTTGACCCCGGTCGTATTACGTCCCATATCACGGACTTCCTCCTCATGAAAGCGGATGGCCCGTCCATTGCGATTGGCCAGCATGACCGTACTCTCCCCATCGGTGAGATTGGCCGTGAGCAATTCATCATCCTCCTTAATATTAATGGCAATGATTCCATCCTGCCGGGGACGGGAATATTCCTCAAGAACGGTTTTCTTCACACTGCCCTTCTTGGTGGCCATGATGATATAATTGTTATTTATATAATCATCATCGTCCAGTGTTTTAACGGGGACAAACGTCTTTATGCTGTCCTCCTTCCCGATATTAATCAGATTTACGATAGCACGTCCGCGGGCCGTTCGGGATCCTTCCGGAATTTCATAGACTTTTAGCCAGTAGCAGTAGCCTTTTTCCGTAAAGAAGAGAATGTAATTATGATTGGTAGCCACAAAAAGATGCTCTACATACTCCTCATCCTTCGTGGTGGTACCGCGCATTCCCTTGCCTCCCCGTCTTTGCCGGCGATAACCGCTGACCGGCATGCGTTTTATGTATCCTTTGTTGGAAATCGTGACAACCACGTCTTCATCCGCTATCATGTCTTCAATATCGAAATCTTCCGCATTGTAGACGATCTGTGTTCGCCGCTCATCGCCGTATCGATCACGCAGCATTTGCAATTCGTCCTGAATAATAGCTTTCTGCTCGTCCCGGCTGGAGAGTATATTCCGGTATCCCTCAATCTTGTTTATGATTTCGTTGTACTCCTCTTCGATTTTGTCCAGCTCAAGTCCCGTTAATTTCTGCAATCGCATATCCAGAATGGCCTTGGCCTGCAGATCCGTTAACCCGAACTGGCGACGAAGTTCGCGGTTTGCCTCCTTGGGACTGTCGCAGGCCCGGATCGTTTCAATGACGTCATCCAGCGTATCCAGGGCAATCGTCAACCCTTCCAATATGTGAGCGCGGGACTCGGCCTGATCGAGTTCATAGAGCGTACGACGAATAATTACTTCGATGCGATGCTCGATGAAGTGATATATAAGCTCCTTAATCGACATCACTTTGGGGCGGCCTTGTACCAGCGCCAGGTTTATAACCCCGAAAGTTGTTTGCATCTGCGTAAATTTATAGAGCTGGTTCAACACCACTCCGGCGTTGGTGCCTCTTTTCAACACGATAACCAGCCGAATCCCTTCGCGATCCGATTCGTCCCGTATCTCGGCGATGTCCGGAATTTTCTCATTCTCCACCAGCTTGGCTATCTTTTGAATCAGGGTGGATTTATTGACCTGGTAGGGAATTTCAGTAACTACAATCTGCTCCCGGTTTCCGCGCAGTTCCTCGGTATTGGCACGGGCTCGAACGGTAATTTTACCCCGTCCCGTATGATAGGCTTCACGCACCCCGCCATATCCGTAAATAATGCCTCCCGTCGGGAAGTCCGGAGCCTTAATATGCTCCATTAACTCATCAACCTCGATATCGGGATTTTCCAGGTACGCATTGATCCCGTCAATCACTTCCGTGATATTATGAGGCGCCATGTTGGTAGCCATACCCACGGCAATGCCCGATGCGCCGTTAAGCAGCAAGTTGGGCAGGGTGCCCGGTAGAACCGTCGGTTCGGTCAGCGTATCATCGAAGTTGTATTGGAAGTCGACCGTTTCCTTCTTGATGTCGGTCAACATCTCCTCGGCAATGCGCTGCATCCTGACCTCGGTATACCGCATGGCCGCAGCGGAGTCCCCGTCAATGGATCCAAAGTTCCCCTGTCCGTCGACGAGCGGGTAGCGGAGCGAAAAGTCCTGCACCATTCGTACGATGGTGTCATATACCGCCGAATCACCGTGCGGGTGGTACTTACCAAGCACCTCCCCTACAATACGTGCACTTTTCTTGTAATTGCGGTTATGCGTCATGCCAAGTTCACTCATCCCGTAGAGTACCCGGCGGTGGACCGGCTTCAGTCCGTCGCGCACATCCGGCAGCGCCCGGGATACGATGACCGACATGGAATAGTCGATATAAGAGGACTTCATCTCGTCCTCGATAGCAATTTTGATAATCTTGTCTCTGGCCATAAAAAATTGTTATTAAATGAAAAAAGGTGTTTGCTGGTGACGGGAACCCGTATTAAACGTCAAGCGTCGCGTATTTGGCATTGCGCTCGATGAATTCACGGCGGGGCTCCACGTCGCCGCCCATGAGAACCGAAAACATCTTGTCGGCTGCAGCGGCACTTTCGACGGTCACCTGTTGCAGCGTACGCATTTCCGGATCCATAGTGGTTTCCCAGAGTTGTTCGGGATTCATTTCGCCCAGTCCCTTGTAGCGGGAGACGTCAAATTTCTTGTTTTTCTTTTTCAGTCGATGAATAATCTTGTCACGCGTCTCATCGTCCCAGGCATACTCCATTTTGTCTTTACCAAACGTGACGCGATATAAAGGAGGAGTGGCAATATAGACATGACCGCCTTCAATCAAGGGCATCATATACCGGTAGAAGAAGGTGAGTAATAACGTCCGTATGTGCGAACCGTCTACATCGGCGTCCGTCATCACAATGATTTTATGATAACGCAGCTTTTCTATGTCAAAATCCTCATCCGAATGACCCACGCCCGTCCCGAGGGCCGTGATCATAGCCTGGATTTCATTATTCTCCAGGATACGATTGATTTTTGCCTTTTCCACGTTGAGAATTTTTCCACGCAGGGGAAGTATCGCCTGAAAACTTCGATCGCGGCCCATCTTGGCCGAACCGCCGGCCGAGTCTCCCTCCACCATATAAATCTCGCTGTGGGCCGGATCATTGATGGAACAGTCCGCCAGTTTGCCCGGCAGTCCGCCCCCGCTCATAGCGGATTTGCGCTTGATGAGCTTGCGCGCTTTACGAGCGGCTTCCCGGGCCTCGGCGGCCATTTTTACTTTTTCGAGAATGGCTTTAGCCACTTTCGGGTGCTGCTCGAGATAATCCGAAAGCTGTTCATACACAATAATTTCGACTGCACTCTGCACTTCGGAATTCCCCAACTTGGTTTTCGTCTGTCCCTCGAATTGCGGTTCGGGAACTTTTACGCTGAGCACCGCCGTAATACCTTCCCGGTAATCCTCGCCTTTGATATTTACATTATCTTTCTTCTTAATAATGTTGTTATCCTCAGCATATTTGCGGAGCGCGCGACTGAGGGCCCGCCGGAAACCGGAGATATGCGTTCCGCCTTCATGCGTATTAATATTGTTAACGTAAGAATGAACATTCTCCCCGTAATTGCGATTGTATTGCAACGCCAGTTCAACCGGCACCATTTCCACTTCTCCCTGGATATAAATGGGTTCGTCCATCATGACTTCCCGGGTTTCATCCAGGTAGGAGACGAAATCCTTGATCCCGCCCTCATAGTGGAAGTCCTCTTCGAACGGTTCTTCTTCTCTTTCGTCCCGCAGACGAATCGTAATATCCGGATTCAGAAAAGCGAGTTCCCGCATCCGCTCGGCAATTAAATCGTATTTAAACTCCAAT
The DNA here is from genome assembly GCA_964421495.1 of uncultured Balneolaceae bacterium. Taxonomy (GTDB): domain Bacteria; phylum Bacteroidota; class Rhodothermia; order Balneolales; family Balneolaceae; genus CAJXOW01. Next base: position 10,723 of record CAYQXO010000054.1, read on the forward strand.
CCTTTTTGAAAGATAGAGCGGTCGGGCTTAAACTTGATCAGCGTCCCCGTTTTTTCAGTCGACCCGGTTTTCTTGAGCGGAGTTACGGTTTTGCCTTTCTCAAACTCCATGACATAAATCTCTCCCTCCCGGTGAACTTCCGCATAAAAATGCTCCGAAAGGCCATTTACACAACTAACGCCCACTCCGTGGAGTCCGCCGGAAACTTTATATGTATTTTTATCGAATTTCCCTCCGGCGTGCAACTTGGTCAGCACCACCTCTACGGCCGGCTGCTTCAACTTGGGGTGCTCGTCCACCGGAATACCCCGGCCGTTGTCAAAAATAGTCACCGAGCCATCTTCATTAATCGTAACATTCAAGAAGTCACAATACCCGGCCAGGGCTTCGTCAATCGAGTTATCCACCACCTCGTTAATCAAATGGTGCAGGCCGCGCTGGCCTACATCACCGATATACATTGCCGGACGCTTGCGCACCGCTTCCAAGCCCTCTAGAACCTGAATATTTTCCGCTTTGTAGTCGTTGCCTTTCTTGTCGTTTTTTGCCATATAAGGGGAGCTGATCCAAATTTAGTTGGAAAAAGTACGAGTTCGACGTTGAAAATAGCTTTTATATCCGCAAAATCAAAGTCAGCAATGGAATGTATCGCCTAACAGCCTGTTAGCGCCTCTAATCGAAAAACAGAGCCCCTTTTACATCTGCATGTACTGCCGTATAGTCCCTTGATTTAGAAATTTCTATACCCTGCGGCGAGGCCCGCGGTTCTTATACGGTAACCGTGCCTCCTTCCAAAAGACTCACCGTACAGGAGACGGGACGTGGAATAGTTATTGATATTTTATCCACATAGCCTTACCTTTAAAGACTGTAAAATTCTAGCAAAACACGAAGTAATCAGTCGTTTCAGTTATGGCGAAAAAGGATGATATAACCGGAAAAGGAGCCCTGAACGGGTATCGAGTTTCTCACTCGAACAATCGAAGCAAACACAAGTTCCAGCAGAATCTTCAGAAGAAGAAATTTTATGTTCCCGAGGAGGATCGCTGGATTACGCTTAAAGTTTCCGCGAAAACGTTGCGGACGATCAATAAAAAAGGTATTTACGCCGTTTTACAAGAGGCTCGCAAAAAAGGAACTTTGATTAAAGACGATTAAAAATTAAATAAGCACTCATTATGGCTAAAGGAGATCGCGTACAAGTGATTCTGGAGTGTACAGAAAAGCCCGGATCTTCCCGGTACGTAACGACGAAGAATCGACGGAATACTCCGGATCGACTTGAATTGAAAAAGTACAATCCCGTACTCCGCAAACACACCGTACACAAAGAAATTAAATAAACAGCATTTTTCATTATGGCGAAGAAGCAAGTATTCGGGGAAGAAGCCCGAAAGAAAAAAGGTACACATCGTAAAATGGCCAAGGTGATCATTTCCACCAAGTCGACCCATGGCAAGTTTGCCTTCAAGGAAACCATGGTGGACCAGGACACAGTGAATGATTTTATTAAGGAAAAAACCGAGTAGCATTCTTATATTCCAGCAAGTCCTGTAGGCGCGGAATGATCCAGAAGCATGTTTTTCTGCCTTAGACCCGCGTTAATTTTTTACCCGGCAAATGCCATAAGTCGGTAGAGATGGATACGGGTCACCAGAATTTTTTCTTCAAACGCAACCCGATATTGCACGTATGAGCATTCAAGACCAAATATTATCTGATCTCAAACTGGCCATGAAGGAGAAGGATCAAGATCGACTCCGGGTGCTGCGGTCTTTAAAGGCGGCCATGCTTGAAAAAGAAATTAGCGTACGCAAGGAAGGCCAGAAAAAAGATTTGACGGACGAGCACGCCACCGAAGTGTTGATGAAAGCCGCCAAGCAGCGTCGCGAGTCGATCGAGCAATACGAGAAAGGATCGCGGGATGATCTCGCCGAAAAGGAAAAAGAAGAACTTGAGATTATAGAGTCCTACCTGCCGGAGATGATGTCGGAGGACGAAATCAGGGAGTTGGTACAGGCCAAAATCGAGGAAGTCGGGGCTGAATCGATGGCGGACATGGGACCGGTAATGGGTGCCGTAATGCCCGAGGTAAAAGGTAAGGCCGACGGATCAGACGTTAAGAAAGTGGTTCAGGAGGAACTTACAGGATGAATGAATAGCCTCGACTACCTGCTGATTCTGCCTCTTTTATATTTTGCCTTCCGTGGATTCAAAAACGGGATTGTCCACGAAGTTCTCAGCATTGTCGGACTTTTCCTGGCAATTTTCTTTGCATTCTTTTATATGGATACCCTGGCCGAGAGCTTCGTCATAATCTTCAAGCAGGATAGTCCGTATCTGCCCTTCTTCACCGGTTCCATTTTATTTATCGGCGTGTTAATCGCCACCCATATGATCTCCCGGGCTCTGTGGGGCGTATTCAAATTCCTGCGACTGAATTTTATTAACCGCATCTTTGGCGTACTCTTCGGAGTGGTCAAGGGTGGATTTCTTTTAAGTGCCATACTTCTGTTATTTGCCCACATTGATCTGCCGGGAGCATCCGCCCGTACAAACTCTTTGCTGTATCCGCACCTGATTGACCTGGCTCCCATGATATACGATTTTATCGCCTCAAACTTCCCAAACATTGAAGAGTTGCGGGTCACCCTGGAAAGGTCCATCCAAAATCAGGATTTTCTCGACGAATTTTTTGAAAAATAAAATCACGTAATTATTACCTATGAGTTTTCCCTCTGTTCAAGAACAAATGGAGATTATTCGACGAGGTACGGTCGAAATAATTCCCGAAGAAGAACTCGAAAAAAAACTGAAGCAATCACATAAGGACCATCGACCCCTCAAGATTAAGCTGGGATGCGATCCTACCCGGCCTGATCTGCATCTGGGCCATTCGGTAATCCTGCGTAAACTGCGCCAATTTCAGGACCTGGGTCACGAGGCCATATTGATTATTGGAGATTTTACCGGGTTAATCGGCGATCCCAGCGGACAAAGTAAAACCCGTCCCGCCCTGAGTCCAAAAGAGATCGAGGAAAATGCCAAGAGTTATTTTGACCAGGCATCCCTGATCCTTGACGAGGAAAAAACCACGATTAAATACAACTCGGAATGGCTCGGAGAAATGAATTTCGAGGATGTTATCCGCCTGTCCTCCAAGTTGACGGTCGCCCGCATGATCGAGCGCGACGATTTTTCCAGGCGATTCAGGAATAACGACCCGATTTCTTTACACGAATTCCTCTATCCGCTGGCCCAGGGACAGGATTCCGTCGAGCTGGAAGCGGATGTCGAACTCGGCGGAACCGATCAGAAATTCAATCTTCTTGTGGGACGTCACCTTCAGAAAGAAGAGGGACAATCCCCTCAAATTTGCCTCATGATGCCCCTGTTGGTGGGTACTGACGGGGTTCACAAAATGTCGAAATCCTACGACAATTTTATCGGCCTCACCGAAGAACCCCGAGAGATGTACGGGAAAGTCCTTTCTGTACCTGACGAGCTGATTTATCCCTACTTTGAATTGCTGACCGACATCCCGGTAGACAACCTCCCTGACTACAAGCAAAAAGCCGAAGAGGATCCCCGCAACGCAAAACACGAACTGGCCTATACCCTTACCCGCATGTATCACGGTAACAAGGCCGCCGACGATGCGAAAGAGTATGTGGAACAGACCCTGGTCAACAATGAGATACCCGACGATATTCCCGTACTATCCTATTCCCCCGGAAGTGAACACCGATTGCTTGATATAATCAAGGAAACCGGTTTTACCGATAGTAACGCGGAAACCAAACGCCTTATCCAACAGGGAGGGGTTGCCATCGATGGAGAAAAAATAACCGACAAAGGCTATTCCATGACCTTTGAGAAGGATACCGACGTGACCCTTAAAGTCGGAAAACGCAATTTCTGCCGGCTCACCGGCAATGGAGGTTAACGAGGTTGGTCAGCGTTTTTGTCTCATTATCGACCTTCCCCTTCATTTAGAAGCCTGCCGGACTCCCAGGCCGGATTTCGCTTCGTGGGTGACGCTTCGCTCTGAGCGCTTACGCGGGAATCGCTGACGCCCGGTACACTTCGCGGGGATCGCTTCGCTCTGTACTCACCAGGAAATTTGGGCTAGCCCGGGATTTGATTCTAAGGGTGGAATTTACCTACCTTATTTAACACACATTAAATAGTTTAATGTACGTTTTATGGGTACGCACTACGACGGCGATACCGAAGACGAAAACACGCTCAACGCTTATATCAAGCTGATGCGGGCATCCGACTCCATTACCGCCCGGCTTAATAAGCATCTCGGGGAAAACGGTCTCACGATTAGCCAATTCGGTGTCATGGAAGCACTTTACCATCTGGGTCCACTGAATCAACGGGCGCTCGGCGAAAAGCTACTCAAAAGTGGCGGGAATATTACCATGGTCATTGATAACCTGGAAAAACGCAATTGGGTGGTTCGCAAGCGCAATCCCGATGACCGACGCTCGGTGCTTATACATCTGACTGACAAGGGCCGTTCATTCATCAAGTCTTTCTTCCCGAAACACCTGGAGAAAATCAACGAGGAATTCAAACCTCTGACGGAAGAAGAAAAAAAACAACTGGGTCGACTCTGCAAAAAGATCGGGAAAAAACCGGAATAGTCGAATCGCTCTGATCGTCAATCCGGCTTTCCTACATGACTGATCTACTTCTCCGATTCGTACACTACCATGGGCGGAAGATTAAGCCAAACGCGGGAGGTATCAACATTGCCAAACGTCTCCAGCAGCGATCGTTTAAGATGCTCGGAGGTCTGATAAGCCAGGAATTTCCCGTGATCTTTCAATAACTTCCGACTTTCGCGCAGAATGCGCTCTTTCGTCTCCTCTTCCAGAAAAGAAAACGGTATGCCGGAAACGATATAATCCACTCGATTATAGTACTGATCACTCACTACTTTCCCTACATTTTCCACGCTATTGGCATGAATCGTAACCCTGTCGTCCTCTATTTCTCTCAGCTCTTCAACAAAATTCATATTGGTTTCAAACATCACCAATTCGGAATCCGGCGTCATTTTGTCGAGCATATACCGCGCGTGCACACCGGTTCCCGGTCCGTACTCAAAGATCACCAGTTCCCGGCTGAAGTCCATCTTTTTGCACACCTTCTGGACGGTAAATTTACTGCTGGGAGCCACCGCAGCTACATCTTTATCCTGTATAAAACTTTTTAAATACGTAATAACACTCATGTTGCGTTGACATTGTTAAATTGCATATTCCATGTATATAAAGCGCTTCAGAGCCCTTTGAAAAACCGGGGCAGACGGCCGCTCTTTCGATTGAAAATTTTTTCTTGCGGCTTTGCCAGATCTTCTTTAGTCACTAGCAAATTCATGTATTCTTCCATCTACTCTGAACCGTTCGAAAAATTTTTAGTTCTCAGAGCGGTCGTCTGCCCCGGTTTTTCAAAGGGCTCCTCCATTCCGCGGGAACTGCCGGAAGCATTTCGAACTTCCCGCTATCTATCCCGCATTGGAAAATGTGGACTAAAGATACACTTATTACAGGTTTTATAACAGCGTTCAACCATTTATAATTCTTCTTTCAATTTTTCAATTTGATCCCGGATGCGGGCCGCTTCCTCAAATTCCATATTTTGAGCGGCCTGGTACATCGTATCCCGCAAGTACTCCAGAAATTCCTCCTTATTATCGAATGTCACCTCATTCATAGCCGGATTGGGTTTATACCGGATCCCTTCTTCAGCGACTTTAACCACCTCAAACTCATCTTCCGACTCTTCTATTTCGTCGAGGTCAAATGACTCGGATGAAATCAGGGTAGGCTCGACCAGCGGTTTCAGTTCCTTTTGGATTGTCTGCGGCTCAATATCGTGTTTTTCGTTATACTCGCGTTGAATCTCGCGGCGCCGCTCGGTTTCGTCAATCACCGTTTGCATGCTGCGGGTTACCTTGTCCGCATAGAGAATGGCCTTGCCGCGGACGTTTCGTGCCGCTCGACCAACAATCTGAAAGAGAGACGTCTCCGAACGCAGGAACCCTTCTTTGTCGGCATCCAGAATGGCTACCAGGCTGATTTCGGGGATATCGATCCCTTCCCGTAACAGGTTAATACCAACCAGCACATCATAGTCGCCACGCCGAAACTTGTAGATAACCTCCACCCGTTCCATGGCATTAAGCTCACT
>CAYQXO010000055.1:0-16867 GCA_964421495.1 uncultured Balneolaceae bacterium
ATGAGTTTCTTTTACCATCGATTTAATTGAATTCACGAGATTTTCTCCCGCTTCAATATCGACGCCCGCTTTTTTGTACGTAAATTCTTCCCGGTTTGATTTGTTGGTGCTCATTTCTGTTTCCTGGTTAATACGAAATATTTTTTATGACACTTTTCATTATACAAGATTCACAACACAATCTGAACGCTATTCGGCTTTTTTTTCGATTAATTGTCCACATGGGGTTGTATTATAATTATAAGATTTAAATATAGTACGTAGTATATAGGGGGTGTGGAAATGTGGACTGAATTGGTTTTCCACGGACCCATAATTGGAAGGGATTTACTGTTAGTAATAATGTGGAGAATAAAAAACTTCTGGATGGACTTCGCAGGAAGATAAGAACAAGTTTTCCACACATATACATATGTAACATGGTGGTTCGGCGGATAGATATCCATGCTGGCATTATTTCCAAAAAATTGTGGAAAGGGGGTTATATGTGTTAATATTGGTGGGAAGGAAGGTTTACATTTGTCCGGGATTCCAAGGTCCACAAATTATTACTGAGTTATTCACAACATTATCAACAATTTAATTTTATATGAAAGTCATTGTTCAGCGCGTGAATGAGTCGGAAGTTTCGGTTGATGGGTCTGTCGCCGGCTCCATTGACAAGGGATTGATGCTGTTGGTTGGTATTCACGAGAACGATACGGAAGAAGAACTCGATTGGATATGCAGTAAAATTTTGAACCTGCGTATTTTTGAGGATGAGAAGCAAAAAATGAATCTGTCGGTCGAAGATGTGGGAGGTGCCCTATTGGTGGTCCCTCAATTCACCTTGTATGGGGATGCAGAAAAAGGGAATCGACCCAGTTTTGTGGAGGCGGCGGATCCGGATCATGCCCGCGAGCTGTATAATAAGATGATCAAGAAGTTGCAAGAGGAATCGCCCGTTACGGTGGAGAAGGGCGTTTTTGGAGCTCATATGGAAGTTTCTCTGGTCAATGACGGACCGGTGACGATTATTTTGGAGCGAGAAGCATAAACGATTATGGCGATCATTATTATTTTTGTGGACGGCATAGGATTGGGAAAGGAGCACCCCGAAAACCCGTTTAGGGACCTGCAAAAGGGCGCATTTCGATCGATGACCGGGGGACAGCCGTTTATGGAGTCCGTGGAGCCGATAGAAAGAGAAAATTTTGTTTTTAAACCGATCGATGCGCGGCTGGGCGTGGAGGGATTGCCCCAAAGCGGAACGGGACAGGCAACCTTGTTTTCGGGAGTGAATGCCGCAAAAGTGCTGGATCGCCATTTTGGGCCTTTTCCCCATTCCAAAATTCGCTATTTGCTAACGAAAGAGAGCTTGTTTCAAAAAGCGCAGGAACGCGGATATCGTTGCTATTTTATGAACGCATATCCCGATATATTTTTTGAGCAGGCCCGGGAAAAACAACGGTGGACCTGCACCACGCTTATGGCCCGGAGTGCGGGAGTATCCCTGAATACCGAACGGGATCTGCGGGCGGGGCGCGCTATTACGGCGGAGATCGTAAATCGAAGCTGGAAGGAAAAGTTGAATATTGATCTGCCGGAGATCGGACCCGGCGAAGCTGCCGATCGTCTTTTGCGAATAGCCCGGGAAAAAGAGGTGATCCTGTTTGAATACTTTTTAACGGACAAAGCGGGTCATGCCCAGGATATGGAGTGGGCGGGACAAATTCTTGACGTACTGGATGGCTTTTTAACGAGATTGATGAACAGATTATCTCCTCGGGACTCTATCGTGTTGAGCAGCGATCATGGAAATATGGAGGACCTTTCGCGCAAGACTCATACGTTGAATCCCGTGCCTCTGTTTGTGCAGGGACCCGCAGCCCAATTTTTCCGGGAAGCCCGAAGTATTACAGATGTTACGAGTGGAATTCTTTCCGCGTTGGAATAAAAGGCGAGGAATTGTTTAAACAGTGGAAACGTAGCCCCCCGGAGTTACAGGGAGATCAGAGGGTATTCAACACCTCTCGAATACGGTCGAAAATCTCTTCAATCGAGCCTACACCGTTGATGGTGTGCACCAATCCCCGGTCTTTATAATATGCTTTAACCGGCTTTGTATTTTCATGGTAGACGGATAGCCGGTGCTGGATTTTGTCGCGCGTATCGTCGGACCGGCCTTCGTCACGGGATAATACCCGCTGGATCAATTCATCTTCAGGAACGCTGAGTTCCAGGAGAGCGTCAAGCTCGGCTTCCCGGGTTGCCAGATACTCGTCAAAAGACTTGGCCTGCGGAACAGTTCGGGGAAATCCGTCAAGAATATAGCCCTCTTCATATTTTGGTTGACCAAGTTCCTCCTTGATAAGGTCCACCACAAGATCGTCGGGGACCAGTTCGCCCTCGTCGAGGAGCGACTTAACTTTTTTTCCCAGCTCGGTTTGATTTTTAATGGCGCTGCGAAACAGATCACCCGTCGAAAGATGGGGAATGTGATAGGTGTTTTGTATTTTTTGAGCTTGCGTGCCTTTGCCGGCCCCCGGGGGACCAAATATAATCAAACGCATATTATCTATTACGTTACAGTAATTGGATTGACAGTTCTAAATTTGGAAGGATGAAAATAGGTGATTGGGAAAGCATATTCAATTGGAATGGAAATAATTTTATAGAGAACGCTATTTTAAGGAAGGCGATGTGCAAATCGTAAAAATTGAAAGCGATTGCCTTTAAGTATGTCCGGGCAGTGGGAAAAATTGGAAAAATTTATTATCTAATATATTGAGTTTTTAACAGCAGAATGCTGCAAAGCAGGATTCCTCCCCGTATTTTGTGGAATTGGCCGCTTATGACTCGATGACATAATGCTCTGAAAATCGGCAATTCTGAAATGCAGAGAGGTCCGCACGGTTGTGAAATGCCTCCTGCTAATTAGGGGCAAGAGGTTAAATAGTCGGAAATACTGCTATAGGATATAAGGTTGATATTTGAATTTCTCTGTGCTTTAAAAAGAAAAAAACCGGTAAAATTAAGATAATTCACAGGTAATTTCTCATGACCTGGGAAGATTTCAGTACTTACATACTTGAGAAGTTGAACGTTGTATTGTTCACCCTGAACGAAACGGAAGTGACCATTATGTCGCTGGTCATTTTCGTGTTGTTTATGGGGATCTTTATCGTCCTCGGCAATATTTCCAAGCGCTTGTTGTATAATCGCGTGTTGATGCGTTTTGAGCTGGACAAGGGAACGCGCTATACGTTTTCGAGGGTCATGCAGTATGTGGTAGTCACGGTTGGGGTGCTGATTTCCTTTCAATTTATAGGGATAGACTTAAGCAGCCTGGCAGTCGTATTCGGGTTTTTATCAATCGGGATCGGTTTTGGTTTGCAGAATATAACGTCGAACTTTATTTCGGGACTGATTATTTTGTTTGAACGACCGATAAGCGTGGGAGACCGGGTGGTTGTCAGTGATATCGAAGGGGATGTAACGGAGATTAATATTCGTTCGACTAAAATCCGGACCCTGAATAACGTCTCCATTATTGTTCCCAATTCCGATTTTGTTTCCAAAGAGGTCGTCAACTACTCGTTCGGGGATCCCACCTACCGGGTGGATATTGAAGTGGGGGTTTCCTATGGATCCGATCTGGACAAGGTACTGCGCGTATTGACCGAAGTGGCGGAGGAAAATGAATATGTACTGAAAGACCCGGAACCGAGGGTGCACCTGAAGAAATTCGGAGATTCCGCATGGAACATGGAAGTGCGGGCCTGGATTGGAGAAGTAGATATGCATCCCAGGGTGAGAAATCAGCTAAATCAGGCGGTCGTTCGTAAATTCAGGGAGAATGACATCGTGATACCTTTTCCGCAGCGCGATCTTCATGTGCGTTCATCCGTTCCCGTGCCGCATAAAACGGTCAGCGAATCGCCGGATGATCGGGAAGATGATACCGTACCGCGACAAGAGTAGAAGTATAACGAGCAGTTATCGGGTCATTACTTCAAATGCCTCATCGACGTGCTCCGGGGGTTGCGTATACTTGCTGACCAGCCAGGTAGCCAGCGAACTGACAATAAATGCCGGGATCAGTTCGTAAAGGCTGTTTTTGAGCAGGGGAATGGAATACCAGACCAGCGTAACGACCGTACCACTGACGACCCCGCTCAATACACCCGCCCAGGTAGTTCCCCGCCAGTACAGGGCCATAATGGAAGTGGGACCGATGGCGGCTCCGAGCCCGGACCAGGCAAACAAGACCAGCCAGAAGACGAGGTCCCGGGCTAATAATCCAAAGACCAGGGCGAAGGCTACCAGCAGGACTACTACAATCCGGCTGTAGAGGACCAGCTTTTTCTGGGAGAGTTCACGGTCGCGGGTCATGATACGGTCGTAGATATCGCGGACGACTGCTGAAGCGGCGACCAGCAACTGGGAGTCGGCGGTCGACATGATAGCGGCAAAGATAGAAGCGACAACAACGCCGAAGATGACCGGATGGAGATGTTGCTGGGCCAGCATGGGATACAGGTTTTCTGTATCGGCGGCGGGCAACATGGAGGTTTCCGGAAAATAAACACGTCCCACCAGGCCAATAAAAACAGCTCCCCATCCCATGATGACATTCCAGGTGGTCCCTATGACGGCCGACCATCGAAGTTGTTTGGCGTCGTCAATTGACATGTACCGGGAAAGAATGTGAGGGTTACCGGGAGAACCGAGTCCAATGCCGAGAAACCCTATAAGTCCGCCGATTGATAGTGCCATAGGATCGACAAATCCGATTTCCATCTCCTGCAAGTGGTGAAGAACAGGGGATAATCCACCGTAGTCCATGATCGCGATAAACGGGAGCACGACCAGTGCGAATATCATGAATATGGCCTGGAACATATCCGTCAGGCTGACGGCTAGAAACCCTCCCACTACGGTATAAAGGAGAATGATTATGGCCGTGATGACCAATCCCTGGGTCTGGGTCAGTCCGAAGCTGGAAGAGAAGGCTTTTCCTCCCGCCACGAATTGGGCAGACACGTAACTGACCATAAAAACCAGGAACACGATAACTATTGCGATTCGCAAATAGCCTTTTCGGTCGTTGAATCTTTCGGCAAAGAAATCGGGTACAGTTATGCAATTATAGACTTCGCTGAAGTTGCGAAGACGTTTGGCGTAATAGAGGAAAAGGAAAAGTTCCACGAGGGTATAGCCGATGATTGCCCAGATGGCCGACGCTCCCTGGGCATACGCCATGCCGGTGACTCCGAGCAACAACCAGGCGCTACGTCCCGATACGACAGCGGATAGGGCGACGACAAAACGATTCATTTTTCGTCCCCCGATAAAGTAATTGGTGATACCGGCAGAGGAAAACCGGGAGGAATAGATGCCAATACCTACCAGCAGCAATAGATAGCCGATGAATGCGCCAATCGCATACTCATTGGCAGTAATGGAGATGGCTTGGCTTTCTTCCATAGCGGCGGAGTAGTTAAGTGCGGATTCGATTCGACAGATAGAATGCCAGCGCAATAATCAGTGGGGGTATCGCAAACATTATAATATAAAAGGAGGTCATTTAGTGTTGGTAAAGTTTTGTTAGGAGTAGACAGATCGAGTGATTTTTTGCCTGGAATAATCGATGATTACCCAAAAGCAGGAAACAAATCTGTTGGGATGGAGAGGCATACCCTATGTATTCAACAGGAAGTTTTTTTGATCCCTGAATGTACAATTTAAGACTTTGCCAAGCGTTAAAAAGTCTAAGTGGGTGATAATAGAAGCACCCGCTTAGTGTGCAACGCAATTTGTTGCACGAGAAGAACCCATCGAGTAGCAGTTTATGTAGCATTCGATGGTTAGCCCTCCTCAGGCCCCGCTTTATTTCCCCCTGTAAAGCGGGGCTTTTTATTTCTGTTATCCTATTTAATGAATTTTTACCGACTTTTCAATACGCTGTTGAATTGTCAACAGCGGGGTAAAGCCGTGAATAGGATGGAGAATTACGGGAAAATACCCATTTGTTCATAAATGGTGGCGACTTTTTTGATTGCGTTAATGAATGCGGCCGTCCGTAAGTCAACATCGTGTTCTTTTCGCAACTCGTTGATTTCATTATATCCCTCGATCATTGTTTCCTCCAATCCGGAGTCGACCAGATCCGTTTCACTGGCCCCATGGGCTACGTGGTATTTTTTCTCTTCATTAATAGTGGCATTGGCGAATTCTTCTATCACTTCCAGGATTCTCCTATTGCTACTTTCTTCAAAGCGGCGGCCCAGGCGTCCGAAGCGGACGTGGGAGAGATTTTTTAGCCATTCAAAATAGGAAACCACTACGCCGCCGGCGTTCATATAGGTGTCGGGAATAATTAGACATCCCCGTTCTTTCAGGACATTATGGGCCTCTGAGGTGGTGGGGCCATTCGCTGCTTCGGCTATGATTTTCCCCTTTATTTTATTCATGTTGGAACGGTTGATCTGATTTTCCAGGGCGGCGGGGACCACGATATCGCACTCCATCGACAACACCTTGTCAGACGCCTCGTACGAATCATGTCCCTCGTATTCCAATATAGACCCGTTCCGCTTGCGGTATTCAACCAACTCCTCCAGGTCGATGCCGCCTTCATGATAAATGGATCCTTCCCGTTCGGCCACTCCTATTAACTTTGCACCGCCCTCGATAAGGTATTTAGCGGCATGGTAGCCTACGTTTCCGAGACCTTGAATAACGAAGGTTTTCCCTTCCAGTCCCACATCCATTCCCAGCTCTTTCATATCTTGTTTGTTGTTACAAGCCTCGCGCACTCCGAAATAGACGCCCCGCCCGGTAGCTTCCGTTCTGCCCCGGATACCGCCCTGCGGAAGCGGCTTGCCGGTCACGCTGGCATCACTGTTTATATCCTTGTTAAACTGCCGGTAGGTATCCAGGATCCACGCCATTTCCTGTGCTCCCGTGCCATAGTCGGGAGCGGGTACGTCATGGCCGGGTCCGATGAATTCCTTTCGAATAAGTTCGTACGTGTACCGACGCGTTATGCGCTGAATTTCATTTCTGGAATACTCGCTTCTTCGAATACTTACGCCTCCTTTTGCACCCCCGAAGGGGACATTGACGATGGCACACTTATAGGTCATCAGCGAGGCCAGGGCTTTAATTTCATCTTCATTTACGTTCGTGCTAAAACGAATGCCCCCCTTGGTGGGTTCTTTGTGATGGCTGTGTTGAACCCTCCAGCCCTCGATGACTTCAATCGTTCCGTCATCTCTCCTCAAAGGAAAGGTGATATGATAAATATTGTTACAGACCTTGATCTGATCCAGCAGCCCACGATCATATTTGGTATAGGAAGCTGCCACGTCGAAAGCGTCATTGACCTGTTTAAAGAACTCGAATGAAGACATGGAAAAACGGATCTTTAATGAAAATTTGTACTACTAGTCGGTATCTACGATATTGAAATACCCCTCAGGAATGAATAGTAGGTGTTCATTTTCAAAGATACAAGCAGGAGCAATTCCAAAAATTTTTAGAAAGAGGTTGACTTCTTATTTAAGATGGCGTTATATTAATACCGAAACCTCTTAAATAAACAACACGTAATGCTGCTGTCCAAAAGTTGTGTTTATGGAATCCGGGCCGCCCTCTATATGGCTACGCGGGAAGATCGGGATTATATTCCCATTCGGGAGATCAGCAATGATCTGAGTATCTCGTTTCATTTTTTGACCAAAATATTGCAGCAACTTTCCAGCGCCGACTTGATGGAATCTTTTCGAGGGCCAAACGGGGGTATTCGTTTAACCAAAGACGGCAGTGAGGTTACGTTGATGGAGGTCGTTGTGGCTATTGACGGTATTGAACTGTTTACCGAATGCGCCCTCGGTTTGCCTGGTTGCGGGGTGGAAAAGCCGTGTCCCCTTCATGATAAATGGGCCGTAACCCGCGACAGTATCCGGAACATGCTTGAAAATACCACACTGACGGAAATGGCTCGCAAGGCCCGTGAAGAAGATCTGCGATTGTCGGACGACAGCGGTATTCGGGCGGCTCTCGGCCTGGACGAATAAAAAATTTTACCTCCAATTTCAGATAAGATAGTCTTATAACTTATTATGAAACATCCTGTAACGATGCTCTGGATGGCGTTATGTGGAAAGTTAGCATTTATTGTTTGCATGAGCGTTGTTGGTTTTGGGCTTAAATAATAAGAGAATTTATGTGTGTAACACGATGCGGATCGACTTGAAGTATAGCCTACGGTACAGGTCAATAATGACCTAATCCTCAATTATTGGAAGGGGGAGTGAAATCTCCCTTCCTTATTTTTTGGAACTGAGAAATTAAAATGATTAAGTCCGGTACATAATGAAGCTGGATTTGGAGCTTGTACAAAAATATGACGTTCCCGGACCCCGGTATACCTCGTATCCCACGGCGCTTCAATTTCGTGAGCAGTTTAGTGCTCCATCGTTTGAGAACTATCTGAGATCCCGCAATGAGGATCCGCGGGACATTTCCCTGTATTTCCATATTCCTTTTTGCTTCTCGCTGTGTTGGTATTGTGGCTGCACAAAAATCGTAACCCGCGATCAGGACCGGGCGAGGGTTTACCTGGATTATCTCAGAACGAATATGGATCAGCTCATTTCACATTTACATAACGAGAGCGAGGTAGTGCAGATCCATTTTGGCGGGGGGACGCCCACTTTCCTGGAGCCTGATCAAATTCGCCGGGAGATTATCATGCAGATAATGTGTAAAAACTTTGTATCTTTTGATTCCTTCGAAGATCGTTGGGATATTGATATGCACCATTATTTTGCCCCGGAGCTGAAACAGCTTCAGGTCCACGAGGAGGACGGGTTGCTGCATCTGCATTCCGAAGGATTTGAATTAACGGAGGACGGACGCTTTTTTGTTCGTAATATAGCCATGGTGTTCGACCGTTATCTGTCCCGGGCGAAGCAAAAGCGGGCATTTTCCAATACTGTGTAACGATTCGCAAACGACAACCGGACCGAGATTACAGATTCATCTTCCATACCGAAGACCGCACCCTCATTGCATCAATTTCCCACCAAGGGAAAGCGTCCCGTTCGTATCTGGTTTTGGTGCGGGGCCGTTCTTGTTTTTCTGATGCTGGTGGTGGGCGGTATAACGCGGTTGACCCAGTCGGGGCTGTCCATGGTGGACTGGCAGCCCATAATGGGGACCCTCCCCCCGATGAATTCAGCGGATTGGCAAGAGGCCTTTCAACAATATCAACAATACCCGGAATACCAGCAGTTGAATCCGGATATGACTCTTGCGGAATTTAAAACGATTTTTTTCTGGGAGTATGTCCACCGACTACTGGGACGGCTTACCGGACTGGTGTTTTTGATTCCCTTCCTGTGGTTCTGGTTTACCGGCCGTTTTGATGCGAGGCTGAAAAGGAGAGCTTTACTGCTCTTTCTGCTGGGCGGCGCGCAGGGAGGGATGGGATGGCTAATGGTCAAAAGTGGCCTGGTGGATGTTCCCTACGTCAGCCATTACCGGCTTGCACTGCATCTTGCCCTGACCTTTGTGCTGTTTGGACTCTGTATTTGGTATGCGCTGGACCTCTACAAACCCAAAATTACCTGGGTGCGTTCGCAAAAGATTTACCGGGCTCTGCGCCGTTGGCTGGTGGTAATCGGGATGCTGATTTTTTTGCAGGTTATTTGGGGAAGCTTTGTGGCAGGTCTGAAGGCGGGTTATATGTTTAACACGTTTCCCCTGATGCAGGGAAATTGGATACCGGAACAACTTCATAATATGCAGCCTCATTTGCTTAACTATCTGGAAAATCCGGTGACGGTACAATGGACTCACCGGGTGCTGGGAACGTTGCTGGGGTTGACCGTAATTCTGTTTTGGATACGAATGTTGATATGGAATATCGATCGGGATGCCAAATTTAAAGCTGTTATGCTGTTGGCGGTGGTCCTGATCCAGTATGTGCTGGGTGTGATTACTCTGTTTTACAGTGTTCCGGTTACCCTCGGTGTTCTACATCAGGCGATAGCATTAATACTCTGTGGAGTTTGGATCAACCTGTTCCATTACCAGGTGCGGGAACTACGTCCCCTGAGCAGTTAGTTTAAACAAAAGCCTCCCGGAGCGGAATTCGTCGACCTGCACCTGCGTTGGGTGATCTCATACAGACGAATCTAACCAAGTTTTATGCAAACGTATTCTCTAGAAGACCTTAAAAATTCGGTTCTCCCGCTATGTCACGGATACGAGGAACCGACAAAATCCATTAAAACGACCCTGGGAAATACGCTCATTTTTAAATCGGACGACTGGGTATGGCTTTTGACCTGTCGACACCTGGTGGAAAAAGTTTGGCAGGATAGCATGATCAAGAGTGTGTTGAAGTCGGAGGAAGCGAATTATTTTATGATGTGGAAACAGAAAGACCATTTGGGATTCCATCCGGCTGATACGAATAAGCAGACTCGCGATCTGGCTCTCTACTACTTTTCGACGGCGGGTTCCTTTAATCAGCGATACAACTTATGGGAGTGGAGCAGCCACTATGCTGAAACTGCTCTGAAGGAAAGTGAACAGTTGAAAATATTGGGAATCCGGTCGGAACTGATGAGTCCCGAATCGATCGCCAGCAGTAAACCCATTCCCGTGGAGGAGATCGATGGGCGGTACCTTGAAAATACAATGGATATCTCGCCGGAGGATTATAAACGCACATTGGTTGAACAACAGATCGTTCAAGTTGAAAAAGAATCGCTGATGGAGGTGGCCGGGGGATTGGTGGCTGTCCCGGCTGAGGAGGGATGGATTCCCCGGGGATTGATAACGGGGTCGGGTACGGTGACGCTGAAAATGGATCGGGAGGCCCCGGCCCGCGAAACGGGAATATTTACGTATACGGACTTTTCACATTTGGATACCATGTTGCAAACGGCTACTAACTAAATCCGGACAGACCGTGCCTCAATTAAGTCGACTGTTTATTAAAACGGGTATGATATTTTTCGTCTTTTCACTGCTTTTGCTGCTATGGATGGCCCTGGCCGACCTGTTTCCGCAGTTTAGCCAGGGAGGGCACTGGATGCCCGTCTTCTGGCACATGTTGATGGTGGGCTGGATTACGCAGATCATTATGGGGGTTTCCTACTGGATGTTTCCAAAGAAGTCGCGCGAGAATCCATACGGACCGGTTTGGATCGGATGGCTCTGTTATGGCCTGTTAAACGTGGGATTGATCCTTAGAGTGGTAAGCGAACCATGGGTGGGTTCCTCGGGAACCGCCCAGTCTGCCGCGATGGCCGGATCCGCCCTCATGCAGTGGGTCGCGGGACTGCTTTATATCTCGTTGATATGGACCCGGATACGGGGTAGACGAAGACGCAAAAAATCGAAGAAATCCTGAATTTAACGTAACTGAACTATGCCCCGCGTTTCACGGTGGATGATAAAAGCGTCGCTGACGTATTTCGGGATGGGTCTGAGTGTTGGAGCTTATCTCTTGCTGCATAAGGCCGTAACCCTGGATCCGGGTGCCTGGCATCTACTGTCGTACCATATCGAAATAATGGTTTTTGGCTGGATTCTGCAGTTTGTTATGGGCGTTGCGTATTGGATGATGCCGCGATTTGTAAAGGGGCCGCCACGCGGACCCGTTTGGCATTCCTGGTTGATGGTAATTCTGTTGAATGCGGGCATACTGCTTAATTTGATAAATCTCGGGTTTTGGAACAGCAACGTAATTACGGCGGCAGGGCGACTTTTAGAAGTCGGAAGCGTAGGACTTTTCGTGCATATCCACTGGTCACGTATCTATGGACTCCGTGAGCTTCAAAAATACCGCTAATTACACGGAAATATTGTAATACTTTATTATCAGGCGGGGATATCCACCGAATGAATTTTTTCCCACTGGCCGGGAGTCCCGGATGTTTTGACCAGCAGTATATTCCTTGCTTTAAATTCGGTGTCGTATGACTGTCCCATTTTGTTTTTAATACGTGCTTTTTCGTGCACGTCGAAGTTTCCGTATAAAAGGCTGACGTGGGGTTTATACGATTTGGCAGGAGTCACTTCAAATACTTTGGCTGCATTTTCGTGGGCGTGCATTAGCTCCTTGCTTTTCTTCGCTTTAATGAAAACACAATGGAAATAATCTTTTCCGGTCCCCAATTCAGTTAATTGAATTGAAAACGGGGAAAGCGAATGGGTCAATACTTCCGTTAAACTAATCAGTTCCGACTCATTGCTTTTCAATCCCCCGAGCAGTGTTAAATGAGGTTCAAATGTCGGAGTGTTATAAGCCTTGCTCAATTCGTTGATCCGTTCCTGCAGCTTATGAGCCAGATCGCCGTATGGACGTATCCAGAGGGAGTATACCGGTTCTTCAGCCATAAATGGTGGATGCTTGATTTAACTATTTCCCGTGCATTAAAATTACTACAGTTCGATGCTATATCACAAGCCGAATTAGGAAATAGCCGTTTAAATAAGGATAAGAACCAACTTTGGAAATACTTTTCCCGCGCTCCGTTGTTCCTATTGGATTTTAAATGCAATGCGGAGTATTGCCACACGAAGTGCACCGAGCTTTAGCGATTCCCGCGTTAGCGAAATGCGGGCTGGTTGCCCCTCCCGGAAGGTGGTTTGCCAGGCAGTCCATAACCGGCATCTTAGTTACGGCATGGATCCGGTAAGAGTGATCAGCACCAGTCCGGCCAGCATGATCAAGGCCCCGATAAAGCGCTGACGGATATCGGTTTCCCCGAAGAATAGCATTCCCCAAACCACCGCCAGCAGGGCACTGGTCCGCTTGATGGAAATGACATACGCCACCAGGGTGAGTTTGAGGGCCGACATCTGGAACATCAACGTCAGGGAACTGAAAAAACCTATGGGGACAAGCTTAAAAAGATCGGTCCGCATGCGTTTCTGTATGTTGTCGGAATAGTAAAAGGCGATGGGACCCAGCATAAGGGCGATGGCCGCCGTTACGGTTACGGCCCAGAAAAGGGGGGAGGAATTTTGTACTCCGACTTTGTCAACGTTCGAGGTTATGCTCCAGATGAAAGCCACGCCCAGCATGTAGCGGGGACCTTTTTCCCGGAATAGCGAACGAAAGGGGGCCATCCAGCCTTCCTCGAGGTTACTGATGTTCATCGCATAGGATCCGATGACGATGAGGAGCACGCCGAGCATACCGATAAAGGTGGGAAATTCGCCGACAATCAGCGGAGAGGTCAGCAGCAGAAAAAACGGCGTAAAGGTGATGAAAGGGACCGTAAGCGACAAATCCGAGGCTTTGAGCGCTTTCATATACAACAGGGTGGTCGCCACATTCAGGGTACTGCCGAAAAACAGGGCAATCCAGTAATTGGGTCCGATCTCGGGGATTTCAATGAAAAAGAAGACCGGCAATAAAAAGATAAAGGCAAAGAGACGGAGCGACCAGGAGACAATGTATTCGTCGGTATGCTGGATACCCCGCTTGCTGAATACATCCTTGAAGGATTCTGACAGGGCCGTTAAGATCGATAAAAGTAACCAGAGCATGGATCTGTGATAATTTCAACGCTCAATATAATAGAAGAAACTCAATTAACGTCGAGACCCGCCTCACGGAGGGCTTCCAGCATATCCGATTTGGGATGATAGCCAATGATTTCGGAGGAGATAGTCCCCTGGCGATCTATGACAATGTAGTACGGTATCGCAGAAACGTTATACCGGCGGGAAACCATATCGTTGGTATCCAACAGGGTCCGGAAGGTATAATCATGTTCGCTCATATAAGTTTTCGCCTTGCTGCGACTTTCGTTGTTGATCCCGAGGACTACGAGCCCCTGATCCTTGTATTTTTTATGCAGCTCCTGGATATCCGGATGGGCCCGTCGACAGGGAGCGCACCAGGAAGCCCAGAAATCAAGCAGAACGACTTTCCCCCTGAATTCTTCAAGACTGATTTCCTCTCCTTCCAGGTTGGGAAGCGTGAAGGAAGGGGCTTCCCGGCCTTCCATGGAGGCTCCTCCACTCGCGTCGATACTTAGCTTATCAACACGTTCAGCATCTGCGGGAGGCTGAAAAGAGAATGTTTTTGAAGAAAACGAAGGATCCATTTCATATTCTTTGATAAGGGTGGTCTCCCGTACCCGAACACTGTCGCCGGTTCGTCGGGAAGGAAGGGTGTATTCGTCAAACTGTTTAAGGACCAGGTGCCTGGAGGAATCTATCCAATATTTTGTGGGAGCGATGGAGGCGTCAGGTCGCTCGGATTTAAGGTCGTCTTCATACGTGGCTTCTACGAGGTACGTATCGACCGCTTGTTCATTGACCGTGAGTTGCGGCCGGTTGGTAATCGAGGCCGAGTTCAGCTTGTCGGTGATATCAGCGTACGTTTCCGTCAAGCTCCTCGCCAATTGCAGGAACTGTTCGTCAGTGGGATCAGCGCTTGGCCCGGATCCCTCTTTTCGCAGGGTCGAGGCTTGCTTGCGGGTGTATTGTTTATCCGAGGCAAGGTAGGTCCAGGTCGTGGATCCATTGGAAACCAGGGTGACATTCGCCATATCATGGTCAATTTCCAGCCTCATTTTGCCGGGGGCGGATACGGCATATGTCAGCGGTATTTCTATGGTTTGGTTTCGACGCCCGGAACTGATTTCTGTAGTGATTAAGGCGTTGAGTCGGAAATTTTCGGCCGACCCGTAACGGTGTTCAACTTTTTCCAGCAGATCCCGTGCTTCCCGATCTATATCGGGGGAGGATTGGCATCCAGCCAGCAAACCAACGAATAGCAGGAGGCATGAAAAACGATGCAGAGGATGGTACGTCGGCAAAAAGGTCATGAGTGTCAGGTTTAAAAATAATTGCCATTGTCAAAGAGCCCTAACAGTTCTTACGGGGTCGGATTAATTTGGTATTTTCACTTATTGAGAGATCACGGGAGGATGGCTTGTCAACCATTGAAAATTTTGCTAATACTTACAGGGTTAGGGGGTAATGAGCAAGGTATTCCGATAGGGATATTTATTCTTTTGCAGGTCCTCCGGATAAAACGGAAGAATACATAACTGTAAGTTGGAATCTATCGTATGTATCTGCTGCCCGCTTTTTCAAATAGTTACATAAGGAGATTTATTTATGGATTGTTTGATAACGGGACCGTCAAGAATACGAAAAGCGAATGCCATGGAGGCTCACCGCGATTCTATTTGTTCAGAATCCGTGGCCGGGTGCGAGCGGAATATGTTACAGATAAATAGAAACCCTATAGCACCTATTAATCCCATAACAAGGTTATCTCCGAGGTCGAATATCTGCGAGATAACGCCAATGGTAACCGCACCCAAAGCACCCATCAAAATGCTTGGAATAGTTCGCATGCTTCGCTTGCCGAAGACAAAACGGCTGATGTAACCAACGAGGAGACCGATCGATATATACCAATAAATGAAGACTGCTGATAATTCAGGCATTTTACGTAGCTTTTAAAGTGTGAGTAGTACGAGTTGGTCCGTGTTGATTCGTTTTATTACTATTCAGTTAGATCACCATTGAAAGGACAATATCTTGATTTCACGTGCCGAATAATGCTCGGTTGAACAAGCCTAAAATAACGGAAAAAAATAGAATAAATAAAAGAGGGTTGTGCGATTTAGTGCCTTGCACCCCTGTACTTTAACCGTGGAACAGAATCGAAAGATCATACATATCGACATGGATGCGTTCTATGCATCGGTGGAGCAGCGTGATTTCCCCGAGTACCGGGGAAAACCGTTGATAGTAGGGGGAGATCCCCAAAAAAGGGGCGTGGTGGCTGCGGCCAGTTATGAAGTTCGCAAGTATGGCGTACATTCGGCTATGCCTTCGGCCCGGGCCGCCCGTTTGTGTCCGCATGCTATTTTTGTAAAACCGCGTTTTGAAGTGTATCGGGAAGTTTCCCATCAGATCCGGGAGGTATTTTTTGACTTTACCGACCTGGTGGAGCCTCTTTCACTGGATGAAGCTTATTTGGATGTAACGGAAAATCATTTTCACTGTCCCTCTGCCACGCTGATAGCACGGGAGATAAAAAAGCGGATCAAGCAGAAAACGGACCTGGTGGCGTCGGCGGGGGTTTCTATTAACAAGTTTTTGGCTAAAGTAGCATCCGACCTGGATAAGCCGGATGGGTTGGCGGTGATTACTCCGGACGAAGTGGAGGAGTTCCTGGAGGATCTGGAGATTGGCGAATTTCATGGGATCGGGGAGGCCACGGAAAGGAAAATGAAAAAAATGGGCATCGACACCGGCCGGGATTTGAAAGCGTTAAGCGAATACGAATTGGTAGAGGCTTTTGGCAAGGCGGGGCGGCACTATTATCGGATCGTGCGGGGAATCGATCCCCGGGAAGTCAAGACCCATCGCATCCGTAAATCGATCGGTAAAGAGAATACCTTTAATCAGGATATCGACGACATCTCCTGGCTCAAGCAATACCTGGAAACGCAATCACAAAAAGTTGCAGAACGGGCGCAGCGGCTGGATGCGGCCGGGAAAACGGTGACGCTGAAGCTGCGGTATGCCGATTTCGAGACTATAACCCGCAGCAGTACGTTTGCCGGTTATCTGGATCAGGCGGAGGAGCTGGCGGAGGTCGCCAAAAACCTGGTGGAAGAGACTGAAGCAGGAGCCCGTAGTGTCCGCCTGGTCGGGGTGACGCTCTCCAATCTGAATCTACAGGAAGAGCGAGTTGGCATACAGCTGGATTTGTTCAAGGATCAGGATTCACCTGAAAGCTAAACCGTATTTCTTGCTGCCTATCCCAATCCGGGGAGGGGTCTGAAGCACTTGAGTTGTTCGGCATTAAGGCCAAAAACGTATA
>CAYQXO010000056.1:0-4774 GCA_964421495.1 uncultured Balneolaceae bacterium
CATTATTTTCGGCATCGCCCTGGACATCAGCCTATATCCGGTGCTCCACATTCAGCGGCTGCAGCCGGTACCGGCCATGCAAAAGTAAAACGCAATCAAAGCGATTGTCGAACCAAGCTATAATTGATATCGAAGAAAAAAGCGGGGCGGACGGCCGTTCCGGAGAACTAAAAATTTTTCGAACAGTTCACGGTAAACGGCAAGAAAGCATGAATTTACTGGCAGCTAAAGTTGACCCGGCAAAGCCGTGCAAAAAAATTTTCAATCGAAGGAACGGCCGTCCGCCCCGCTTTTTTCCTTCGGCTACTATCAAATACGATCGACTCAAAACATGATTTTCAGACTTAGCTGGAAAAATATATGGCGCAACCCGCTCCGCAGCGGTTCGGTAATCATCGCCGTACTGCTGGGCACCTGGGCGGCCATTTTTCTTTCGTCGTTCTTCTCCGGCATGTACGAGCAGCACATCCAGAATGAACTCGACAATCACGTGGGACACCTGCAGATTCATTCCCCCGAATACCTGAAGGAGGCCCGTACCAATCATTATATCGCAAGTCCCGATAGTGTGATACAAGTGCTCAATCAAACTCCTTATGTCCAGTCCTACAGCAAGCGAACGCTGGTTACGGGACTGGCCTCCAGCAGTGCCAACAACTTCGGCGTATCGATTGTGGGCGTGCTGCCAGACCGGGAACGGCGGGTATCCAGCATCCATGAGCAAATGGTGGAAGGCACCTATATCGACACCACGCGCCGCAACCCCGTCGTCATCGGCCGACCCTTGGCAGAGCGACTCAAACTCGACGTGGGCTCCAAAGTGGTGCTGCAATTCCAGGATCTCTCCAATGATATTACCGCCGGACTATTCCGGGTCTCCGGTCTGTACTCCACTAACAACGAACGGTTCGACGAATCGCACGTTTTCGTCCACCGAAATGACCTTTCAAACTTGATTGGGAAACCGAACCTCACCCATGAAATCATCGTTCGGGTGGACGACTACCATAAAGCGGACGCCTATGCCAACTCCCTCAATACCCGTATGGATCCGACAATCGAAAGCTGGCAGGATGTGTCGCCGATGCTGCGCTATATCAACAGTTCGCTCGATACCATGATGTTCGTTTTCATGGCCATCATCATCCTGGCTCTCACCCTCGGAATTATCAACACCATGCTGATGGCCGTCCTCGAACGCACCCAGGAGATCGGGATGCTGATGGCGATCGGCATGAACCGGTCCTATATCTTTTTGATGATTCTGTGGGAAACGTTCTTGCTGACCCTCACAGGGGTGCCCCTGGGCATGCTGATGTCATGGGGGAGCATTCGCAGCTTGCAAAATACGGGTATAGACCTGAGTGCCTTTTCCGAGGGACTTCGCCAGTACGGACTGGGAACACGTGTCTATCCCATTCTTGATCCGGACCATTTTCTCTACCTGGCCCTCATGGTCGCGGCGGCAGCTCTGCTGGCGGCTATCTATCCGGCCTGGAAAGCTCTGAAACTGAATCCCGTCGAAGCGATACGAAAAATTTAAAATAACCATAATCCCATGGCTGTTATTGAAACACAGGATATTGTAAAAATCTACGATGAAGAAGGCGTTCCCGTACGGGCCGTCAACGGAGTGAGCCTGTCGATCGAACGAGGGGAGTTCAGTGCGATTGTAGGTCCCTCGGGTTCCGGCAAAACCACGTTATTAAACGTTATCGGGGGACTCGACGACCCCACTTCCGGGTCGGTCTTTATTGAAGGCACCGATCTGTTTGCGCTCGACCAAAACGACCGCATAGATTTCCGCCTCCATCATATCGGATTCGTCTTCCAGGCCTATAATCTGATCCCCGTGTTAACGTCCATCGAGAACGTCGCCTTTATCCTCCAGATGCAGGGACAATCCACCCGTGAAAGCCGGGAGCGGGCCAGTGAGTTATTGGATCAGGTGGGATTATCCGACAAGCTCCACAAGCGTCCCTCGGAGCTCTCCGGCGGTCAACAGCAGCGAGTGGCGGTGGCCCGGGCACTGGCCTCCAAACCGGATTTTGTCCTGGCCGACGAACCCACCGCCAACCTGGACTCCACCTCCTCCGCCAACCTGCTCGACATGATGGCCGACTTAAACCAAAAGGAAGAGATCACCTTTATTTTCTCCACCCACGATCAGCGGGTCATCGACCGTGCCCGGCGTATCATGACCCTGGAAGACGGAAAAATAGTGGATGATCAAACCCGTGAATTAGAGTCCGCATGAGATACCGCAACCTGTCATATTTTCCTGTCCTTTTCCTGTGCGTGATGATCCTCGGCCTCGTGCCGCCAACCACTGCCCAATCCCCTGATCCCTCATTGGAAATCAGCGGCTACGTCAAGGAACTCGGGGGCATCCGTTTTGACAACCGGTTCAGCCGGATTCAATTCGACAATATTCTTCAAAATCGCCTGGAAACTGAATGGAGCCTATCCAGCCGATTCGAGGGGCAGTTGGATATGCGCAATCGCCTGTTGAGCGGCTACGCGGTCCGCAACCAACCCGGCTATGCCCGGCTGCTGGATCAGGATCCCGGCTACCTCGATATGAGCTGGACGCCACTGGAAGGCGATCAGCATATCTGGCATTTGCATATCGACCGGCTCAGCCTCTCCTACTTTGGCAGCCCGATCGAAGTGCAGATCGGCCGCCACCGTCTCAACTGGAGCCGCACGTTCGTTTGGAGCCCCAACGACCTGTTCAACAACTTTGCGTACCTGGACTTCGACTACGAAGAGCGACCCGGCACCGACGCCCTTTCCGTCCGCTACAACTGGGGGTATGCATCCGGACTCGAAATAGCCTACAATCCCGGCAACACCTTTGAGGAATCGGTCATCGGCGCCATGCTGAGGGAGAGCTATGGAAGCTATGATCTTCAGGTCATCGGGGGCTATTACCGGGACAAGCTGGCCCTCGGCGGAGGTCTGTCCGGCTACCTGGGGGGAGCGGGACTCAAAGGCGAGTTCACCTATTTTCATCCGGCCACCGATTTTTCCAGCCAGCCGGGCATTCTCAATGCCACCGTCGGACTCGATTACATGCTGCCCTCCTCCCTGTATCTGCGGGGAGAAATACTATATAACGGGGGATGGAATCGCACCCGAAATCCCCTGGCACAACTAACCCAACCCCCGCGCGCCGATAACCTGTTCATAGCCCGCAGCGCCTTATATATAGAAGGAACCTACCCGCTACACCCGTTAATCGATCTATCGATCGGCAGTATGGCCAGTTTCGATCGATCCATCTACGTATTTATGCCGCGCATCACCGTATCCGCAACGGACAATATGGACATAATGCTGCTCTCGCAATTATTCAAGGGGGATGTACTCGAATCAACCACACAAACCCCCAATCACCTGTTCGGACGCATTCGCTGGTCGTTTTAGACAAAATTTGCCTCCGGGAGGCTTTCGGTCTTACCAGATCGTGGGGAAAATTCCGTCAGCTGTCGTAATGAAATGGGTTTTGTCCGATCTTGATGTGTAGCAGCGGGACTTATATAGCGGGACTTTTTAAGAAAACATTGGTCAAAAGACATCCTGAATCGGCTTTTTTGCAATAGATTTGTAAAAATTCGGAGGAATCCGATGAACTGTCGAACATTTTTTCTGAAAGTTGATGAAGTTCTCCTAAAGAAGTTTTGTTTGCAAAATTCCGCTACTATTCTTCAATTATGCGGTACTCTTGCAGGCTTATTTACTGTATCTTTTAATGCTAGCCCGGATTTCGCTGAGTACAGAGCAAAACGTCACCCGCGTCAGCGCTCAGAGCGAAGCGTTATCCGCGAAGTGCACCGAGCGTCAGCGATTCCCGCGTAAGCGAAATCCGGGGCAGGAATCTATCGAACTTTATTCGCCACGATCCGAAAATCCCGACAGACTCCAGCAATACTGATCGAAAACCAGATTTTTTACAGATAACCGAACTATTACGATCATGAAAGTAATTCCCGCTATTGACTTGCTCGACGGACAGGTAGTCCGCCTTCACAAAGGCTCCTACGATGAAGTCACCGTCTACAATGACGATCCGCTGGACCAGGCTCGGATCTTCAAGGAAGCCGGTTTTCGCCATATACACGTAGTGGACTTAAACGGAGCCCGGCGGGGGAAATTCGAAAACCTGAAGTCGGTACAATCGATCGTGGACCACCTGGATATGTCCGTCCAGATGGGAGGAGGCATCCGGTCGTTCGCCGATGCCCGGTACTTGATTGAAGAAGGCGTAACAAAGATCGTGTGCAGTTCCATGGCCGTAAAAAGCGAAAGCGAGTGGTTTAAAACCCTCGAACACTATAGCGATCAAACCATACTCGGAATGGATCTGAAAAAGGGTCAACTCGCCTATTCGGGATGGGAAGAAACCAGCGAGCAGCCAATCGCGGCGTTTCTGAATCGCCAGTTGGAACACGGACTGAAAGAGGTCCTGTGCACCGATATATCCCGCGACGGAACCCTCGAGGGCGTAAATCACGAATTATATCAAAACCTGCACCGCCAGTTTCCCCAGCTCAATTTTATCGCCTCCGGCGGCGTATCCGGCGAAGAGGATCTCAAAAAACTGAAGTCAAAAGAGGTCTATGGAGTCGTGGTGGGACGAGCCTTCTATGAAAACAAACTCTCGCTGGACGTGATGAGGGGGTATGATGGATAAGAGGGTTCGCTGCGCTCGCCCGTCGGGAATAAGCTCACTACGTTCGCTTGTCGGAAGTCGGAGGCCGGAAGGCGGAAG
>CAYQXO010000056.1:4784-16827 GCA_964421495.1 uncultured Balneolaceae bacterium
TAATTAAATAACCCACAAACCCTCTCCCAAAAAAAAAACGGCAGTTCGGGGGGATCAACCGAACTGCCGCCAAACGTTTCAGGAGATGAACCGTTTTTTCAGCATTAGGGGAGTGCTGAAGGGATTAGGAGGGAAATTGTCGCCAGGGATGGCGACAAAGATCTTGTAAAACTTTTTGGTTCGTTGTGCTTCTGTCCGTTTCAGGCAACATGCTCAACGAAACCACCCTTTCATCAAGTCAAAAGAACTAAGTAAATCATCTTTCCTTAATTCACCCATAATATATCGCGTACGGGGATTCTAAATCAATAGGGAGAGTCAATTCCATAATAATTTATACCAACTCTCAAATCCACTTAACCTCGGTTCTTCAATCAAATGTTAACGTTAACATTTTTATCAATAGCAATTCGTTTAGCTTATTAATTAATTGAAATAAAACAGCTCTTACATAGCTCTCCCTCTTGAATTCTGCGAGCAAAACGAAATACTACCGTCATTTTGTAAAAGAACCTGACAAACGGGCTATGGAAGCCCTTTCACAAATTAAAATCTACAACTTTTTGAGACTTTTTCAAGGTACGATTACGATTGGTTTCTGTATTTATCCTTGCGGGGAATTGCTTATATTACTGTATTGAGTACAATCAATAATACCTCTATTGACATCCCAATTACTCGAATTGCTATCCACGGTCCCCTGTTTTGCGGAAAATCCCGATCCGGGTAGTTTACAACCACTTTTTTGATAACTATTCATTTGAAATCATTATGCTGACAAAACGCATCATACCCTGTCTTGACATAAAAAACGGCCGTACGGTGAAAGGTGTAAATTTTGTGGGTTTGCGTGATGCCGGGGACCCGGTGGAGCTTGCGGTTCGCTATTCGGATGAAGGTGCCGACGAGCTGGTCTTCCTCGATATTACCGCTACCAGGGAAAAACGCAAGACCCTGGTGCGATTGGTCAAAGATATTGCGCGTCACATCAATATTCCCTTTACCGTGGGCGGGGGAATCAAGTCGGTCGATGAGATTTCCGACCTGTTGAATGCCGGAGCCGACAAGGTATCGCTCAATAGCGCAATAGTTAAAGACCCGGACTTGATAACGCGGGCTTCGAACCGTTTCGGGTCGCAGTGCATCGTGGCGGCCGTTGACGCCAAACGCCAGAATGGATCCTGGTCGGTCCATATCAAGGGCGGAAGCGAAGATACGGGAATCGACGCGCTCGAATGGATGCAGGAAGTGGAACGCCGCGGAGCCGGCGAGATCCTGCTTACGAGTATGGATCGGGACGGAACCAAAAGCGGATTCGACCTCGAGCTGCTGCAGGAAACCAACCGGCTCGTCCATATTCCAGTAATTGCCAGTGGCGGAGCGGGAACCGAATCGCATTGCGTCGATGCCGTCCACCGGGGAGAGGCCGATGCCGTACTCGCCGCCAGCATTTTTCATTTCCAGGAAATTGAAATCAAAAACCTGAAGCAGTACATGTCGGACGCCGGTATCCCGGTAAGGAAGTAGCTGTAAACCTCACTTAACCATTTACAACTATGGGAAAAGACAGTACCAATATTAACATTGACGACATCGATTTTGACAAAGGCGACGGCCTGGTGCCGGCAATCATTCAGGATGCAGACGATCACCGGGTCCTGATGCTCGGTTATATGGACGAGGCGGCCGTCGAGGCCACCCTTGAAAAAAGTCGCGTCACGTTTTACAGCCGCAGCAGGGAACGGCTTTGGACCAAGGGCGAGACGTCGGAAAACTATCTGAACCTGGTGGATCTCCAGAAGGACTGCGACGGGGATACGCTGCTCGTATTGGCCCGGCCCGAGGGACCTGTTTGCCACACAGGCGAAGAAACTTGCTTTTTTGAAAAGGATTTTTCGCCTTCTTCTTTGTCGCTGGACTTCCTGATGGCCCTGGAATCCCTGCTGGAGGACCGGAAAGAGAAACTCCCGGAAGACTCCTATACTAGCTCCCTCTTTCGTAAAGGTATCGATCAAATCGCCCAGAAAGTCGGCGAGGAAGCCACCGAAACCATCATCGCTTCTAAAAATTCGGATCGCGACGAGTTGCAATATGAAGCGGCCGACCTCCTGTTTCACCTTATGATGCTGCTGGTCGAAAACAATCTCACGCTGGATGATATCGTCACCGAACTCAAGAGCCGACATAAAATTGACAACGAAATGAAATAAACGCTCGAGGCTCGATACTCGATGCTCGATGCTGGAAGGATATTCTTGCAGATAGCGATGTTGAGTATATACACCTTGACATTATCGGACGGAATACCTTCCGGCCTCGGGCATCGAACCTCAAGAAAAATAATTTGCAAGTATTTACCTTCCTGTTGGTCTATTACATGATAACGAGTCAATAATCATGTAATAATTTATTATGTCACCACAAAAAACGAGTAAGGAATTCGGATTCAAGGAACTGCGAGTATGGCAGAAGGCCGTGGAATTTGCTGATAATGCCATATCATTAGCTGAATCGCTTAACACGTCCTCAAATCACAAAATGGTTGATCAATTCAAAGTGGCCTCAGCTTCAATATCGATGAGTATTGCCGGAGGCAAGGGACAATACTCTGACAAAGAATTTATCCGCTGTCTAAACATAGCTCTGGAATCCCTGTATGAAACCGTCATCTTATCTGAAATTTTTCATATCAGGGATTGGATTTCAGAAGAGCAAAAGGATCAATTCCATAAGGAGGCATTTACAATTGCCGCGATGTTAAAAGGGCTTATTAGTAAAATATAAGAGTCCGATTTTCAAAGCGCATACAAACCGGTAACAAGGTGGATTTCTATACGTAACGAGATCTCCAGCTTGAATACGCTTACTGCCTCGGACATCGGGCAAACTAATTGAGCTCTGTGAGCTCAATTAATTTTTTACGTTTGTCGCCTGGCCACCTTATACAACCACACGATAAACAAGACCATGGCAATACCGCCGAGCCAGTCGGCCCAGGGGGCGAATGACTCCGGCACGATGCGCAGTGCGTCGGTGGATTCCTGGATGGCAAATGGGATGGCCAGGATGATTCCGAGCAGGGCTTCGCCGGTGATCAACCCGGAGGAGAACAAGAGCCCGTTCCGCTCGCCTTTTTTCCTGGCTTCTTCCACATCCCGTCCCTCAGCTCTAGCCTTGCTTTCCATTCGTCTGCCTGCTAAATACGCTATCATACCGCCCACAAAGATCGGTACGGATAACTCGATCGGAAGATAAATTCCAACGGCCACCGCCAGAACCGGGGTACGGAAGTTTGCGTCTTTCGCCTTTAAAATCTGATCCAGGATAATGATCCCAACGGCAATGGCAGCTCCGATCCATATCATGGTCCACTCGAGCTGCTGGGTAAATACGCCCTCGGCCACAGACTGCATCAGGGTGGCCTGCGGGGCCGTCAGCATTTCGTCCATGCTCATGCCTTCCCGCGGCAGCACGCCGCCCATACCATAGGCGTTAAACAGTAAACTCAACACCGGCGCGATCACCAGGGCGGCTGCAAAAACGCCGACCATCTGCATAATCTGCTGCTTGTAGGGCGTGGCTCCCACAATGTGACCGGCTTTCAGGTCCTGCATGTTATCCCCGGCGATAGCCGCCGCACAGGCTACGATTCCGCCGACCAGAATAGCCGCCGCTGCTGCCGCGGTGGCACGCTCCGTATCTACGGCAAAGTCGAGTTGAGATCCCAACATCGCCAGTAAAATCAGGGAGGTGGCCAAAATGGTGGCTATGGTCACGCCCGAAATGGGATTGTTGGATGAGCCCACCAACCCTGCCATATATCCGGCAACCGAGGAAAAAAGGAATCCCGCAAAGAGCGAGAATGTCACGCCAAACAACATGGTCCCCCAATACAGTCCACTGCTCACCGGCAAGTGCTGTACATCAATCACATGCACAAAAACCAGGAAAATGGGAATACTCAATCCGATAATGCCAAAAAGTACGTAGTTGATAGGCGTGTCTTGGTCGGTACGGGGAATATCCACACTTTCGCCGGAACGTGCCGCCTTTACGGCTTCCCACGAGGATTTAATGCCGTCGCGCAACGGCTTTGTCAGGGATATCAGTGCCCATATACCACCTACCACCATGGCTCCCACGCCCATAAAGCGAATTTTTTGGCTCCATATCTCCAGGGCGGCGTCAAATCCGGTCGCGTCCCCGATAATCTGGTTCAGTTCGGCCGTACTGACCGACGCCGTATAGATCGGAATACCGAAGAGCCACGAAATCAGTCCCCCGGCAAATACCAGGACGGCGATATTAATACCGACAATATATCCCACCCCCAACAGGGCGACGGACAAGTCCGTACCGTAACCGAAGAGGGACTTCCCGGCCCGGGTGACCCCGTCCAGTGTTCCTGAAAAGATTTTAAGTCCCGTCTGGCCCAGCTTATAAAGTCCACCGGCAACGGCCGCCACCAATATGGCACGCACCCCTTTACCTCCTTCAGTGCCGGCCTTCAGCACCTCGCCGGTCGCCACGCCCTCCGGAAATTTCAGCTTCGCTTCCAGGATCAGCGCTCGCCGCAGGGGAATCGTGAAGAGCACTCCAAGCACCCCGCCAAACAAAGCGATGGCCGCGGTATCCACGAAGGGGAAGTCGGCCCAGTACTCCAGGATAATAAGGGCGGGCAGGGTAAATATAACGCCGGCCGCCAGCGATTCACCGGCCGAGGCGGCCGTCTGGACGATATTATTCTCCAGAATATTGGATTCCCGAAACATTTTGAGCACGGCCATCGATATCACGGCAGCGGGAATGGAGGCCGACACCGTCATGCCCACTTTGAGTCCGAGGTATGCGTTGGCCCCGGACATCACGGCAGAAAGGATAAAACCCAGGACAATGGCCTTGACGGTTATCTGGGGTCGGTCATCATCAGGACGTACATACGGCGTGTAGTCTAGGTTGTCGTCACTCACGTTTGCACCTGTAGGATTTATTATGGAATAGTGAAGTTAATCCTCGTCCCCCTGGAGTTTGTCGGACCTTCGCGAATATTCAGCGAAAATGCCGATTGTAAGACTTCATTCAGTCGACCTTTTTTTCAAGGGGCCATAAGGCATCCCCAATCATCGACCAAAATTTATCTTTACATCAGACTATTTTCTACACAATCTACACAGTCCGCAACTCCCGTACAGCACATATCCCATGGGACAAAAATCAAATTACAAGATGTTTGCAGTAATGCAAATGACAGACGAGCTTTCGAACAACGCTCCGGACATCCTGTTGAAAACGTGGTAGGGACTCTTCAGCCAGAGAAATTCAGCTGTCCGATGCTTTACTAGAGTGCGAATCCAAAATAACGGCTTTTAAAAATCTTACTTTTTAGCCGTTAAACGAACAACTCAAGTGCTTCAAAGCCCCTACCGCGTTCTCAACCGGGCTACGTGATTAGCCCGAATTCTTACGGAAGCGTTCATGCCCCTAAAAAACAAAAGGACTTCCCTCCATAAAGAGAGAAGTCCCTGGTACCAAGTCGGGGCGGCCGGATTTGAACCGGCGACCTCATCGTCCCGAACGATGCGCGCGTACCGGACTGCGCTACGCCCCGTAAATAGACAACGAAGATACAAAAAAGATTAGTCTAAATTCAATCCTGATTCTGAAAATTTATGCCTTTCGGTCCCTTGGTGCGGGCGGCCGTTCCTTCGATTGAAAATTTTTTTGCACGGCTTTGCCAATTCAAAATTAGCGGCCGGTAAATTCATAATTCCTCATCCTTTTATCTGGACCTGTTCGAAAAATTTTTAGTTCTGCGGAACGGCCGCCCGCACCAAGGGAATGAAACTTTTCAAAATAAAAAGCCGGAGCTTCACATTGTGTGAGGCCCCGGCTTAGAGTCTGTCAATCAGTTTCGATTACCTGGACAGGCGCGTAATCAGGTCGGCTGTTCGGGCGGAATAGCCGGATTCGTTATCGTACCACCCGATAATTTTCACCAGGTTACCGTCTACGTGGGTAAGGGCACTGTCGTAGATGCACGAGTGATCGTTACCCAAGATATCGTTGGAAACCAATTCTTCCTCGGAATACTCCAGGTAGGGTTTCATCTGGTTGCTTGCAGCACTTTTGAAAGCCTGGTTTACGTCTTCAGGCGTTGTATCCTGGTTCACCACTACCGTCAGATCGGTCAGGGATCCCGCCGGAACCGGCACGCGTACGGCTTTACCGTCGAGTTTGCCGTCGAGGTGGGGAAGCACCAGGCCTACCGCTTGCGCCGCTCCGGTTGTCGTCGGCACGATGTTATGGGCAGCCGCCCGTCCGCGCCGCAGGTCCTTGTGGGGACCGTCCACGAGATTTTGTCCGCCGGTATAGGCATGAACCGTAGTCATGAAACCGTGCTTGATACCAAACTCCTCGTCAATCACCTTGACCATCGGTGCCAGACAGTTGGTCGTGCAGCTGGCATTGGAGTAGATATCCGTATTCGGATCAATTTCATCGTCATTTACGCCGAGTACAATGGTCTTGACCGGCTGATCGCCTTTTGCGGGCGCTGAAATAATCACCTTGTCCGCTCCCGCCTTCAAATGTTTCTCCGCATCGCCGCGGGTTCGAAACAGGCCGGTGGACTCCACTACAATCTCGGCTCCCAGCTCATCCCAATCCAGGTTTGAGGGATCCTTTTCCGCGCTGACCTTGATTTCCATACCGTCAATGACGATAGCGTCACCGCTCACCTTCACTTCGCCGTCATAATTACCTTGTACGGAATCGTATTCAAACAAATGCGCCAGCGTCTCGGCATCAGTCAGATCGTTAATACCAACGATCTCCACTTCGTCACGATATCGCTTCAGAATAGAACGTGCGACCAGTCGACCGATGCGTCCAAATCCGTTAATTCCTACTTTAGTTTTAGCCATAATATTATTTCCTGCTCTTTTTAAAATTACAAGTATCCAGTGTATTCAATAGTTTTTAGTAAACTTCACATGATTTTAATAGCATTTCAAAATCTATCATTCAGGGGACGAATAAGCAAGTGTGTAAAGGTAATTTAGTAGGGATGGAAACAAGGAATTTTTCCTCGATAAAACAAGCGAGCTATCGAAATATCCCCTCCGGTTGATATCCATTCAAAAAATCAGATCCGCTGATGCGTTTGCTTCCCTCCGGCTGCACTTCATCCAGTATCACCGTTTTCTCTTTACATCCCGCTACCAATTCCCCGTTCCAGCTTTTAAACTGCCCCGCGGATAATTTCAGATCGGGTCCGACATGAGAGCGATACATATTCAGACGCTTATCGTTGAAACTCGTCCACGCCGTCGGTACCGGACTCAATCCCCTGATTTTGTTATGCACTTCAGGCGCCGGCCGGTTAAAGTCGATTCTGCAGTCGGCACGACTCAATTTGGGAGCCCGACTGGCTTGCTGATCATCCTGCGACAGGGGGTCCGCCTCATCATCCTCCAATTCGTTCACCGTCTTACTCAGCAAATCGGCGCCCATTTCCTTCAGGCGCTGGTAGAGCTCACCCGTGGTCTCGTTGGGACCGATATCTGTCTTCCTCTGTTTCAGAATATCTCCCGTATCCACTTCAGGCTCGAGTTGAAAAACGGTGCATCCCGTTTCGGTTTCCCCGTTCATAATCGCCCAGTGAATGGGGGCCGCTCCCCGGTACTTCGGCAGTAAAGATGCGTGCAGGTTTACGGCTCCCCGTTGCGGCAATTGCAGCAATTTCTCCGGCAAAATGCGGAAAGCCACGACTACATACAAGTCCGCTTCCACCTCGGACAATCGATTATAAAATTCGGGATCTTTCAAATCGTCGCCGGCCTCGATAACCGGGAGATTCAACTCGAGGGCTTTCTTCTTGACGGGCGTGGGCGTCGTCCCGCTTCCGCGGCCCCGACGCTTGTCTTTATTACTGACCACCGCTTCGAGGGTATGCCGGGGATTGGAATAGAGTTTTTGCAAGCTGGGTATGGCAAAATCGGGGGTACCGAAAAAAAGGATTTTCATGGGGAATTGGTAGCTTTACATGGAGATTCCGTCATCTCGACTCTCACCTCAGGATACCGCCGCAGGGTGCTCGGTAGGGTAGTCGGTTTGAATCTCGCCGCGCGTTATTTTCCTGAGTTTACTCTTGATGAGCCGTTTGCGGAAAGAACTCAGGTAGTCGATAAACAATACGCCGTCCAGGTGATCGGTTTCATGCTGGATCACGCGCGACAGCCAGCCGGTGGCCTGCAGGGTTTGATCGTTAAAATTGCGGTCTTTATAGCGGACTTCTATCTCGGTGGGTCGCTTCACTTTTTCGCGCACCTCCGGGATACTCAGACATCCCTCTTCCTGCTGAATTTTCTCTTCCTCCACCGGTTCCCATTCCGGGTTGATAAAAACCAGCGGACCGTGTTTCTTTTCAGCCAGGTTTTCCTCGTCATCCAGCAGCGGATCCACATCCGCCACGAACAGACGCCTGATTTCGCCTACCTGGGGTGCCGCCAGGCCCACCCCGTTCGCATTGTACATCGTTTCAAACATATCGTCGATCAACTGCTGCAACGCGTCTGAATCTTCCTCAACGGGAGGCGTTTCCTTGCGAAGCCGCTCGTCATCATATGTCAATACCGGTAAAATAGCCATCTATCTGCTTACTGCGATTGAAAACTCTAATTGACGCGATCAAGATACTTCTGAAGAATAATCGCGGCCGCGGCCTGGTCGATACGTCCCCGGCGCGTCCGCTCTTTTTGAGAACGGCCCGCCCGAACCATTATTTTGACGGCTTCCTTGGAAGTATACCGTTCATCCACCCGGACCACTTCCATATGCGGAAAGCGGGTTTGCAACTTGTTGATAAACATATCCACCCCTTTTGTCGCCTCTCCTTCTTCTCCACGCGGAGTAAGGGGCCATCCCACAATAAACTTTCTGACGTTTTCCTCCTCTATAATATCCTCGAGCTTGCGAAACACCTCGCCGGTGGGATAGGTCCCTATGGGATTGGCAACAGTACGGAGCAGATCAGATCGGGCCAGGCCGACCCGCTTACTGCCAACATCAATTCCTACACATCGGTAATATTCACTCACAACAGTGCTCCTTCCTATTCATTTTGCTTCTATTACGTATCCGCTTTCTGATCATTTTGATGATCTTCTTTTTCCAGCGGCTTCTTTAAAAACTGCTTCAGTTTCTTACTGGGCTTGAAGTGCGTTTTCCGATGTCGGGGGACGTAAATAACTTCGTTGGTTTTCGGATTCCGGGCTTTCGGCTTGGCCTTGGTTTCCTTGACTTCAAAAACACCAAAATCCCGGATCTCAATGCGGCACGTCGGATCAGCCTCCATCATGGTATCGCCCAACGCCTCGATAACCGCCTCAACCCACGGCTCGGTGCGAACCATCGGTTTATCCATCTCTTCCGACACTTTTCGAACAATATCACGCTTTGTATAAGTAATCATGGTAGTACCTCAAAAATTTCACCGCCTGACGATTAAATGTTCGCCGAGAACAGCTTATTATCTCCCCGATGAATGAACAAACCAACGCATAAAACATTGCCTGCACAATCAACATAAGTTGCAGGATGATATTGTTTTTTATGAAGATATAAAAATTTAATTAAGGGCTCGCTACGCTCGCCCTTATTCATACCTAACCGCCATTTTTACGCCCTGTACCTTCTTCAGTTGCTTGATGATCTGGTCCAGGTGATCGAGGTCATCAATGAATACTGTCATAATGCCTTCGAACATGCCGCTGTCGCTATTTACATTGATGCTCTTCATATTGGTTTGCATCGACTTCGAGACGACGTCCGTGAGGTCGTTAATCAATCCCACCCGATCTTCGCCGATAATCTTGACGGCTCCCAGGAATTTGCCATCGATATTATTCGCCCATGAAATGTCAATTATCCGCTCGGAGTCGGTTTTCAGAAGGTGGCGTGTATTTTTGCAGTTGGAGCGGTGGACTTTTATGGTTCCGGTGCGGCTGATAAATCCAATCACATCATCCCCCGGAATGGGATTGCAGCAGTTGGCATAGGAATATTTCATGTCGGCCATATCCCCGTTGACCAACAGGGCTTTGCCCTCATCCTCGGCACGGGCTTTTTCGTAATAGGCTTCGTAGTTGACCTCGGAGGTTTCTTGTTGCTGCTCCTGTTCCTCCTCTTCGTCGATGCGACCCTTGCTGACAAACTGCTTGGCGTATTCCAACAGTTTTTTAACGTCGTAGTTACCCTGACCGATCTCGTAGAACAGGTACTGGCTGTTTTTAAAATCCAGTTTCTTGGCCACCTGGTCCAATTCCTCTTCAGAAAGTTCGATATTATTGCGGTCGGCATGCTTCTTCCAGATCTTGCGTCCCTCGTTGACCACTTCACGCTCTTTCTGATTGATATACTGCCGGATGCGCGAGCGCGCCTTGTGGGTTACCACATCGTCGATCCAGTCGGGATTCAGATTGATCTTGTTACCGGTGATAATTTCAACCTGGTCTCCCACCTTCAGTTCCTGTCGCAGGGGCACCATCTTGCCGTTCACCTTCGCAGCCACGGCACGCTCCCCGATCTCGCTGTGGATCTCAAAAGCAAAGTCGATGGGAGTGGCCCCGCTCGGCAGCGTTTTGAGCTCGCCGTCGGGCGTGAATACATAGATCTCGTCCTGGTACAGATTTAGCTGAAAATCCTTGACGAACTCTGTCGCCGCCTCCGGACGCGGATTATCGAGGATTTCGCGGACCCAGTGGATAAATTTCTCCAACGTTTCCGAGCCGGCCGATCCCTCTTTGTACTTCCAGTGGGCCGCTACTCCCTTTTCAGCGATTTCGTCCATTGTCCGCGTTCGGATCTGCACCTCGACTTTACGGCCTTTCTGGGTAATCACGGTCGTATGCAGCGACTGGTACCCGTTGGCCTTGGGGACCGAAATGAAATCGCGGAAGCGTTTCGGGATCGGGGTATACCAGTCGGTAATAATGGAATACACGCGCCAGCAATCTTCTTTCGTGTGGGGATCTTCCAGGATCACCCGGATCGCGAACAGGTCGTAAATCTCCTCGAACGGCTTCTGCTGGCGCTGCATTTTTCGGAAAATTGAATAAATATGCTTCGGACGTCCCTTGATCTCGAACTTATAGCCCATCTCGTCGAGCTGATTGCGAATGGGATCCATAAATTCCTCGATAAAGGCTTCGCGCGCCTCTTTCTTCTCGCGCAGTTTCCGGGCTATAAATTTATAGGAGGTGGGATCGAGGACTTTAAAGCAGAGATCCTCAAGCTCGCTTTTAATCTGGAACAGGCCAAAGCGATGGGCCAGGGGAGCGTAGAGCTCCATCGTCTCATTGGCAATCTTGAGTTGCTTGTCGCGCGGAAGGTGCTGGATGGTCCGCATATTGTGCAGCCGGTCGGCAAACTTGATCAGCACTACTCGGATATCTTCTGCCATCGACAGCAGCAGCTTCATAAAGGTTTCGGCCTGCTTGGTATCGCGGCTTTTGAAGACGCCCGAAATTTTGGTCACTCCGTCGATCAGGTGGGCAACCGTCTCCCCGAACATCTCCTCGATATCATCGAGGGTGACTTCGGTATCCTCCACCGTATCATGAAGCAGGGCAGCGGTAACGGATACATCATCGATATTGATTTCAGAGGCCACAATTTTGGCCACCGCCAGCGGATGATAATAGTAGGGTTCGCCCGACGCCCGCGTAATTCCTTCATGAGAGAGGCAGCAAAGCTTGAATGCCTTGCTTATCATCTCGTCGTCGACCGATTCCATATGCTCACGACACACCTCCAGCAGATGATCCAGATCAAGCTGCTGATTTTCAGCCAGCTGGTCATCATCCAACTTATAGGATCCTTTTTTTGTATTGGTATCGGCCATAGTTCGGATCGTCCTATTGACGAGGGCTAGGATCACTCCGCAGACTGCAAGTGTTAGACCGTGTCTACCGGCCTTAGCCCGGATTTCTCACAAGAGA
Source organism: uncultured Balneolaceae bacterium (assembly GCA_964421495.1). Classification (GTDB taxonomy): domain Bacteria; phylum Bacteroidota; class Rhodothermia; order Balneolales; family Balneolaceae; genus CAJXOW01. The sequence continues at coordinate 16,784 of CAYQXO010000056.1, forward strand.
AATTTATGTGTGACGCTATGTCCATGATATTCAAATACTTAACT
>CAYQXO010000057.1:0-16667 GCA_964421495.1 uncultured Balneolaceae bacterium
TAAGGCCGAACAACTCAAGTGCTTCAGAGCCCTCCCTTGGTCTCTCTATGGGGCAGGGGATTTAGCAACTACTTTCTCCAACATTTTATACATCGTAATTCAAAAATTCAGATGAGATTTGTATAATCCCTCGGGACCAACACAGTATTCCTCATTGAAGCGAGAAAATTTTTGATATGAACAAGCAGGCAGAAGCTCCGATTGGCATTTTTGACTCCGGTATCGGCGGGTTGACGGTTGCCCAGGCTGTAATGGACGAGCTACCCCACGAAGATATCATCTATTTCGGAGACACTGCCCGTGTTCCGTACGGAATCAAATCGGAAAAAACCATCCGGCAGTATGCGTTGCAGATCACGAATTTTTTACTGGAGCAAAAGGTCAAAATGCTGCTGGTCGCCTGTAACTCCGTCTCCGCATCAGCTCTTCAGACCATCCTGGACCAAGTCCCGGACCTGCCCGTATTGGACGTAATTAGCGCCGGAACAGACGCCGCCCTGGTCGACAACTCTCAAAAAGTCGGCATCATCGGCACCCTGGCGACGATCGGTTCGCACGCTTATGAAATGGCTTTGAAATCCAAAAACCCGGAGATTGAGGTGATATCCGAGGCTTGTCCCCTGCTAGTCCCCCTTGCCGAGGAAGGATGGATCGATAACGAGGTAGCCCGGGAGACCCTGCAAATTTACCTGGCTCCCTTTAAACGGCATTCTCCGGACACGCTCATCCTCGGGTGCACCCACTATCCACTCTTCAAAGACGCCATTCGCCGGCAACTGGCAAACCCCGATATCCGGATCATCGACTCGGCTCTTTCGATTGCTCACAGTACGCGAAAAACCCTGGAAAAATATAAATTGACCAATCCTCAATCGGCTACCGGGAATTTTCGATGTTACGTCAGCGACAAACCCCAGCGATTTCAACAGTTGGCCGAGAGGTTCCTTGGAAGAAAAATTCCCGATGTACACGTCGTCAGTCTTTCGTAAGTTCATACAGCGAGATCCCCACGGTTATCGCCACATTCAGGCTATCCAGGTAATCGCCTCCGCGGCGGCGCGAAGATATTTTTATTGATTCTCCAGCCAGCTTCCTGATTTCCGGCCGGATCCCCTGCGCTTCATTACCGGCCACCACGACAGTCGGTTTCGTACGATCCACATCCTCCAGAGGCCGGGCCTCATCGGAACTCTCCAACGCAAGTATCTGCCAGTTTCCATTTGTGAACTCGTTCATCAAATCGGCAAGATCGCCGGTCTGATAAGGAAGAACGCCCGTCGTACCCGCCGTACTTCGAGCCACTTTGGGATGAAACGGATCCACCGTGCCCTTCCCCACCAACATTCCACGGCACCCAAACCAGGTCGCACTGCGAACAATGGTGCCCAGGTTACCCGGATCCTGGATGGCATCGAGGGCAACGAGAATTCCCGGCTCGTTTGTCAGATCATCGGTTGAAGCTTCAGCCGGCATGGTCGCCCGGGCCACTACTCCCTGGGGATTATCCGTATCCGTAACCTCCCGGTAGACATCCCTGCTTAATTTACGGCTGTCATAGGTTTGCGAAAAATCACTCCACGGGGGCGACTCCCACAGGAGTTCCTCCTCGTCAAAATACAGTCCCTTCACTTTTACCACCCCATTATTGAGCAGTTGCTCCACCGCACGTTCCCCCTCTATCAGGAACTCTCGCTCCTCATAACGAGCCTTTTTCCTATTCAGGTTGCGAAGTTTCTTCAGCTGATTCCTTGAAGCAGATTTTACAGTAAGACTGGACATAGGTTATACCTCAGCTTTAACTTTTTGAATTTTCAACAATGAACCGTCTATCTCTTTAAATTCATTCTAAATTTTACTTAACTTGCTTAAAGAGACCTTGAAAGGCCGGGGCGGTCTCTTCAGCCAGGGAAATTCAGCCGGTCGTTGCTATAACAAGGCAAGTGCCGGAAACAACGGTATTGAAAAATCATGCCTTTTTAGCCATTAAGCTGAACAACCCAAGTGCTTCAGAGACCGCCCCGGCCTTTCAAGGTCTCTTTAAATACCAAATTTAGCAAACACAATCACAGGGGATCTATGAGCACCACACAAGTAAATACATCGCTCGACTTTCTGGAACGCCTGGGAATTGAAGAGTTTAATTACGGCACCAGCACGGGACAGGAAAGCTGGGGGGCGGACGACGGACAGACGATTGCCAGCCGCACTCCCATTAACGGTGAAAAAATTGCCGACATAACGCTCACCACGGAAGAAGATTACGAAAAGGTCGTCGCCAGAGCCCAGGAAGCCTTCAGGGAGTGGCGAATGACGCCCGGACCCGAACGCGGCGAGATTGTTCGGCAAATAGGACTGGAATTACGCAAACACAAGGAGGACCTTGGAAGGCTGGTTGCTTATGAAATGGGGAAAATATATGAAGAGGGCGCCGGCGAGGTTCAGGAAATGATTGACATCTCCGATTTCGCCGTCGGTCAGTCCCGGATGTTGTACGGAAAGACCATGACCTCGGAACGCGAACACCACCGACTTTACGAACAATGGCATCCGCTCGGTTTAGTGGGTATTATTACCGCTTTCAACTTTCCGGTAGCCGTTTACAGCTGGAATACCATGATTGCGGCCGTCTGCGGTGATGTCGTCATCTGGAAACCCTCCGAGAAAACTCCCCTGTGCGCGCGAGCCGTTCAGAACCTGATTCAGCGGGTGCTCAGGCGCAACGATCTTCCCGAGGGTATTTTCAACCTGGTAACCGGTGATCGGCAAGTGGGTGAATTTATGACGAAGGACCGGCGGGTCCCTTTGATATCGGCTACGGGATCGGTGCGCATGGGACGAGAAGTCGCCCAGACCGTAGGGGCACGCCTCGGGCGAACCATTCTGGAACTCGGCGGCAACAATGCCATTGTAATATCCGGGGACGCCGACCTGGACATGGCGATCCGGGCCACTACCTTTGCTGCCATCGGAACCGCCGGCCAGCGCTGTACTACGTGTCGACGACTTATTGTTCATGACTCTGTATTTGAAGAAGTAAAAGAACGGTTGATCAACGCCTATCAAAGTGCCACCATAGGAAATCCATTAGACGAGGGAACCGTCGTCGGTCCCCTGATCGACCGGGAAGCCGTGAAACAAATGCAGAAAGCCCTTAACCGTCTTAAAGAAGAAGGCGGAGAAATTATTTACGGGGGAGAAATACTTGAAGGTGGCTTATACGACCGGGGACATTACGTAACGCCGGCTCTCTGCACCGCCGGACCGGAGTATGATATCATCAAGGAAGAAACGTTTGCACCCATCCTGTACATGATGCGCTACAGCGATTTTGACGAGGCCATTGAATACCATAATAACGTCACCCAGGGCCTCAGCTCCGGCCTGTTTACCCTTAATCTCCGCGAAGCCGAAACCTTTTTAAGCGCTCGCGGAGCGGATACCGGCATTTGCAACATTAACGCCGGAACCAGTGGAGCTGAGATAGGCGGAGCATTCGGCGGCGAAAAAGATACCGGCGGCAGCCGCGAAGCCGGCTCCGACGCGTGGAAAGCTTATATGAGGCGACAAACCAACGCTATCAACTGGGGCACGGACATGCCGTTGGCGCAAGGCATCGAATTCGATATCTGACCACGCCGGGACAAGTCCTCGCCATCGATAAGATTATTAAAAAGGGATGCACGATAACTATAAAAGAGGCGCCTGCTCGTGGCCGGGCGGCTCTGATGCATTTGAATTATGCAGCCAGAAGCAATTTGCAGTGATTGAAGAAATAACAGAGGAACAAGTCCCGATCCGGGTAAAGCGGGAACAGGCTGAATATTTCTGGCATCAGAGCCGCCCGGCCACGAGCAAGCGGCTCTTTTATAACTGCTGCAAACGTCGAAAATCAGAGGAGGTTGAGTTGCAGTCCCACCGAGAGAATTTGCTTGATTTGAACTTCAGGAGAATAATCCCGGTCATAGACCACAACAAAGTCAAACGTCGTATTGATGTAATTATTTATCGATCCCACCAGTTGGTTGGAAAACTCGAAGTCCGTGTATTTAAAACTTTGTTGAATATTCATAAAACTCTCAAACGAGCTGCGGAATTTTATGTTTTCCATGATCTGCTTTTCAGCCGTGACGCTGAATGATCCACCTGCTTCAAATCGGAATTTTTCACCGGCTTCCAACCCGTAACGCGTGGAGAGCGTGGTATCGCGCATATAGGTTTGCTTAAGACCAATACCGGTTTCTAACGTCAGGAAATCGGCCGGCTCAAAGGAAATACCCACTCCCTGCCTGAAATAACCGGGAGCCATAAAACGTGATATAACGGGCTCATTCGGCTCCTGGTAATCAATGCCTTTGTCAAACTGGGTGCTGAAATCAAAATTACCGTACAAGCTGTATCGTTCGTCCGTAAAGTCACGCGTAAATTTATTCTTTACACTTAACTGGTCACTCGTTTTCCGGGTTCCCTGTCCTTCCAGGCGGGCACGCCCATATTTCAGATTGGTGTTGAACAGGTAGCCGAATTTGCCTTGTCGATAACGAGCCTCAAACCAGGAGGAAGCCGTACCGCTGATCGAGTTGACTCCACCCTGACTCCAATTTTTGAAGGAAGTCTGTGAGCCGTTCAATCCCGCATTCAAGTTGTAATCCCACCCCTCGAGCGTATCGCTGACCACGGCCATGGAGTTATCAAAGCCGATTGAGGGATCCGAAGCCTGGGCCTTTACTTCTGCCAGGGAGATCCCCATTAATAACGTTATGCATAAAACTAAGGTTACCTTACAGGTAGCTTTTATTCTCATATACATATCTAAGTTATTTTGTGATTTGATTAGGACCGTTTTGTCAAGAATTACCAGTCTTCCAGTCCATTTAGAATAACAAATTAACTTCCTTTATATCTCCGTCATCAGAAATTTCCACGGAGACATGCTCGTTCAACTTGGTCGGTATACTCATTCCCACATATTTAGCCTCGACGGGAAGTTGACGATGTCCGCGATCGATGAGCACCGCACAGTGTAAATGATCGGGGAGTGCATGTTCTGTCAAGATTTGTAGGGCCTGGAACATCGTACTACCGGAAAATATCACATCATCCACCAAGAGTACAAAATCTTTATCGGGATTGACTTCCCCGGTATCAAACGCAGATTCTACCGGCTGGTGACCCTTAATTGCCAATGAGTTGCACGCAAGATCCGTATCATATATGTCGGAGAGAAACTGGGTCAGCCGCCGAGCCATGGAATATCCCCTTTCCCGAATCCCAACGATCTTGAGTTTGTGGTCACCAGTAACATCCTCGACCACCTGGTGAGCTATACGTTTCAAGCTGCGCTCCACCCGGTGCTCATCCATGAGAGTCATTTTTTCTTCTTGTGTACGCATGGCTTTCGACCGTTCATTGTGTTGTTTTTTTGAACCTGAAAGTCACTCGAAATTGGGTAATCGTAACGCCGGAAAGTCCGGCTTGAGCCCCTCCCGGCCGATTTTGAGTCAAATCGAATAGACTTTTTAAAGAGAAACAGGCCGAAAGATAGCCAAATCAGGCTTTTCCGCAGTAGATTAACAAAAATCCGAGGAACCCCTTGAACTTAAAAAAACTTGTAAGTAGTTGCGAAGGAATTGATCAAATTAGTAAATCTTCAATCACGAAGATACCCTGTTTTTTCAATAGCAACAACGTTGAATCCATTAATCCTGCCATGCATCTGCACAACAATCTGGTGCCGGAAGAAAGATTTTTCCACTGGATTTGGGAAAACCTTCACTTTAATACCCGGAACCTGCAAACCCGCAGCGGTCACACCCTTGAGATACTGGATCCCGGAACGCTCAACCCAAGTGATGGACCGGATTTTATCTCTTCCCGACTGCATATTGGGAACTTGTATTTACATGGTAACATCGAACTTCATATCGATGAACAAGACTGGTTCACGCATTACCATCATCGAGATCCCGCCTATAACGAGGTTATATTACATGTTGTCCTGAATGAAAACGCCCAACGCACCGTTCGCAGAGAAGATGGCACCATCCCCCATACCGTCAACGTAAAACCCGAACTGCCGGGGCGTCTGCACCATTTTATTCGCCGGTACAATCAACAGGGACCTCAGTCACGCATTCCCTGCAGCCAACATCCCGCCGGAATTTTGCGCGACGATACTTTTTTACGCCAATTGAGCCGTGCCCACCGGGCTTATTTCTACCAGAAAGTGTATGAACTGTACAAATTCTGGGATCACCGACTTCCCTGGACTCAGGCCTGGAAACAAATGCTTACGCTTTCTCTGTTTGACGGCCTCGGAATTACTCATAACCGGGATTCGATGGTCCGTCTTGCCCGTTACCTGTTCCATGCTGACCGGGCAACCCTGCCAAAGGATGACCTTATCCAAACCGCGCTAGAAATCGCAGGATTGAAGAAAGACAGGAAAAGAGAACATAAAGACGTATCTTCTCCCCCGCCCTGCTTTAACTGGAACCGAAAAGGAGTTCGACCCAATAACCGCCCAGCCCCCCGCATAGAACAGGGAGTGCAACTCTTAAAACGTATTCAGCAACTTCCCATGGCGGTCGTCCTGCAAACGAACCCCGTGCATATCTGGAACCACCGGCTTTTGCAACCGGCTATTCCCGGTCTGGGTGCCAACAGATCCGATATTCTCTTTGGCATATCGTTTATCCCCTCATTAAAAGTAGCGGCTGACATGCATGGTGACAAGCGGCGTGGACGGGCTGTTCGACTGGCCTGGAACATGCATCGCGTTAAACTTCCCAAAAGATTTGCCCGCATACTTGATAGTACTCATCTAAACCGGGATATTTATTCTCGTTGTCTCGGAACAGTCTACCAACTCAGACATTTTTGTTTCAGGCATCGATGCATGGAATGTGTGGTCTTTCAAAAAGCATTTTCTTCTTGACAGAGTGACTGGAAATTCATATCATCTGAATCTGCAAAATTGAGACTATTATTGCCCGGTCGTCTAATGGCAGGACAGCGGTTTTTGGTGCCGTCAGTGGAGGTTCGAGTCCTCCCCGGGCAACGAGTTCCATTATGAGGATGTCTGTTTCAGCCATCCTTTTTTAATTTTGTCGGCACACACCCCTGTTTTTTGTATATAACAAAGGGGCCAATGCCAAGTTGAAGCTATAATTACGGACTAAACTCAGGCATTAAAAGACGGTTTGAATACACCTCTTGCCATATTCTCCGGGCGAAGCAATCAGGCACTGGCTCGTGCCATAGCAGAGCACTATGGAACTGAACTGGGAAAAATCAATATCAAGAATTTTTCGGACGGCGAATTATATGTGAAATTTGGCGAGAGTATCCGTGGGGTGGACGTTTTTCTCGTACAATCCACCCCTCCCCCTGCTGAAAACTTCATGGAACTCCTTTTAATGCTCGATGCGGCCAAGCGTGCTTCAGTGAAGAGGGTAACGGCGGTAATCCCCTATTTTGGATATGCGCGACAAGATCGAAAAGATCGGCCACGCGTATCTATAGCTGCCAAGCTTATGGCCGATTTGCTGACCGAAGCGGGAGCAGACCGCATTTTGACGATGGATTTACACGCCCCGCAAATCCAGGGCTTCTTTGACATACCATTTGATCATCTTTATGCAAGCCGACTTTTCAATGATTATTTCAGGGAAAATCCCATTGACGATTTCGTAGTCGTCGCCCCCGATGTGGGCAGCCTGAAAATGGCACGATCCTATGCTAAACGTCTGGATGCCGGCTTAGCCTTTATCGACAAACGACGTCCCAAACAAAATGTCTCTGAAATCGTTAATGTGATTGGTGAGGTGGATGACAAGAACATTTTGCTAGTGGACGACATGATCGACACGGCCGGAACGCTGACCAATGCCGCCACGGCCCTGAAAGAAAGAGGGGCCAGGAAAATCATGGCCAGCAGTACGCATCCCATTTTATCGGGACCGGCCTATCAGCGGATTGAGGATTCTCCGATTGACCAGGTGTTGGTAACCGATACCATACCGCTCGGTCACCCGTCGGAAAAAATTGATGTTCTGAGTGTGGCCGGCATATTTGCAGAAGCTATACAACGAATCCACACGAATGATACCATAAGTGCACTCTTTGACGATTAACTATAAGCTTAAGTACCCATTATGAGTAAGCCAGAAGTAAAAACAATAGATGTAGAGTCCCGCGAAACGGGAACGAACGAAAGTAAACGACTGCGTGAAAACCTGCGCATTCCAGCCGTTCTTTATGGACCCGAGGTGGAAGAAAATTTTCATTTTTCGGTTGATGAACTTGAACTGGAGGAGCTGCTTTCCGTAAATCGCACTATATTGCAGGAAGTGGAGGTCGAAGGCGAGACCTATAAAACGCTGTTAAAAAACGTGGACTTTCATCCCGTTACCGATCGTCCTATTCATGCCGATTTTTATGCCCTTTCTGACGATCACCAGGTTGTGGTTCGTGTTCCCATCCACCTGGAAGGAGTGGCAGAAGGTGTTACCGAAGGCGGCGGACGGGTCTTCCAACCCATGCACATCGTACGAATAAAGGCCTATCCCGACGATATCCCGTCGGAATACACGCTGGATATAACGGAGCTTGAAATCGGTGATTCTCTTCATGTAGGAAACCTTGACCTGGAGGGAGTGGAATCGCTCGACGACCTGGAACGTACCATCGTTACCATACGTCCTCCAAAATCCGAAGCTATGCTCGAATCTGCTCTGGCTCCGCAGCCAACGGCTGAAGAGGAAGAGCTTGAGGAAGGTGAAGAGCTGGCCGAAGGCGAAGTTCCTGAAGAAGGCGAAGAAGGAGAAGAGCTTGAAGAAGGCGAGGAGCCAGAAGAGGGTGAAGAAGAAGAGACCGAATAACCACAAACACGTCAAAGTGCACTTAAAACCCAGCATGCTTTCATGCCTGTAATCGCGGGACTAGGCAATATCGGGAAAAAGTATGCGGGTACGCGACACAATATCGGTTTTGACATCATCGATCATCTGGCTGATTCGATGAACTTATCCCTGGGACCCGGAAAGGGTCCCTATTATTTTGCAGAGGGCAGGCACCGGGGACAACCGATCATCCTGCTCAAGCCCACCACCTATATGAATCACAGCGGCACCGCCATCCGAAAAGCACTGGGGCAATATCAGATGGAACCACAACAGTGTTTAGTGTGTTACGATGATATCAATTTACCGGTAGGCAAACTCCGGTTGCGCCCGGAGGGCAGCGCAGGGGGACATAACGGCGTCTCTGATATAATTTATCAATTACAAACCGATAAATTCCCGCGATTACGGTTTGGAATCGGCGACCATTTTCAACAGGGGGAACAGGTGGCATACGTGCTTTCTCCATTTGACCGGGAACAACTAGAAATCGTTGACGAAGCTATTGAAGAAGCGTGCGATGCAATTTTTTGTTTTATTCGCGAAGATATTGAAACTGCCATGAATCGATTTAACTGAACACGCATATTCTTGTTGATGATCTCATAACCTTAACTCATCACTTTAAACTCTCGAATCAGAAATAATAATCATGAATACCATAACCTACATTATTCCACTGGCGGGTCTACTGGCCCTCTTGTTTACCTTCTTCAGGACCTCATGGATTTCCAAACAGGACGTGGGTACTGAAAAGATGTCACGCATCAGCACCCATATTTCCGAGGGAGCTATGGCCTTTTTAAAATCTCAATACAAGGTGCTTGGGTTCTTCGTCGTAATCGTGGCTATTATTCTCGGTTTATCAGCGAATCCCACAACGTCTCACTGGCTGATATCCGTGTCTTTTGTGCTGGGGGCCTTTTGTTCCGGCCTCGCAGGCTTTATCGGCATGCGGGTAGCCACCAAAGCCAATGTCCGTACGACCCAGGCCGCCCGGAGCAGTCTTAGCAAGGGACTCGGGATCGCTTTCAGCGGCGGATCGGTCATGGGACTCGGCGTCGTCGGACTCGGAGTGCTTGGCCTGAGTGTTCTCTATATCATCTATGGAAACTATTTTGGTACCGAAAATGCCGACTCCGTGACAAGAGTGATTGCCATACTCACCGGGTTTTCGTTCGGTGCTTCCTCTATCGCCCTTTTTGCACGTGTCGGCGGCGGTATTTACACGAAAGCGGCCGATGTAGGCGCCGACCTGGTCGGAAAAGTCGAGGCCGGCATTCCCGAGGATCATCCGCTGAATCCGGCAACGATTGCCGATAACGTAGGCGATAATGTCGGTGATGTTGCCGGGATGGGAGCTGATCTGTTTGAATCATATGTAGGTTCCATTATTGGAGCCATGGTTTTGGGTGCTTCCTTTATGGCCCTGGCCACCATCGACGGCGGTGCCTGGACGGATGACTTCCAGGGACTTTCGGCCGTATTGCTACCCCTCGTTCTTGCGGGAATCGGAATTGTAACCTCTATCATCGGCACATTTTTCGTACGCACCAAAGAAGGCGGAGATCCGCAGAAAGCTCTGAACCTGGGAGAGTTTATCTCGGCCGCCCTCATGATTGTCGCCACTTACTTCACGATCCAATGGATGCTGCCCGAACAGTGGACCATGAGTGGAATGACCTTTACCCCCAGCGGTGTTTTCTGGGCGACCATTTTTGGACTGGCCGCCGGCCTTCTTATTGGCCTGATTACCGAGCATTATACGGGAACCTATACCAAGCCGGTCCAATCAATTGTTGACCAGTCGGTTACCGGTCCGGCCACAAACATTATTGCCGGCGTGGGAGTGGGCATGATCTCCACCACCATACCGATTATCATTATTGCCGTCGCCATCGTCGGTGCTTATCAATTTGCCGGACTCTACGGTATTGCAATCGCCGCCGTCGGCATGCTCTCCAACACGGGAATTCAACTGGCAGTCGACGCTTACGGTCCCATTGCCGACAATGCCGGCGGCATTGCCGAGATGTCTGAACTGCCTGGTGAAGTTCGCGAACGAACCGACAAACTGGATGCCGTCGGCAATACGACTGCCGCCATCGGGAAAGGTTTCGCGATCGGTTCGGCAGCGTTGACGGCCCTTGCACTATTTTCGGCGTTCATTACCTCCTATAACGCCACCCATCCCGAAACACCACTGGAATTTATTGACATAACCAGTCCTTATGTAATGGCTTCCCTGTTCATCGGAGCTATGCTGCCGTTTCTATTCTCCGCTCTATCCATGAATGCAGTAGGGCGTGCAGCCATGAACATGATTGAGGAGGTGCGCCGACAATTCAAGGACATTCCCGAACTCACCGAAGCCCTTAAAGCTATGAATCGCAACGAGGGCAAGGAACTCAGCGAATGGTCGGATGAAGATCGCAAGATTTTCGACGAAGCGGAAGGGAAGGCCCAGTACGGTCGATGTGTGGAAATCTCGACCAAGGCCTCCCTGCGAGAAATGGTCGCCCCGGGGTTGGTCGCGGTCATCATCCCCGTCCTCTTCGGTTTTGTCCCCCAATGGTTTCTTTCCGGCAACATCAACGCCGCCATGGTGGGTGGCCTGCTGGCCGGAGTAACCTCCGCCGGCGTGTTGATGGCTATTTATCAATCCAACGCCGGAGGCGCCTGGGATAACGCCAAGAAGATGATCGAGGAAGGGGCCGAAGCGCGCGGTCAATCCTACGAGAAGGGCTCAGATACGCACAAAGCGTCCGTCGTGGGCGACACGGTGGGAGACCCCTTCAAAGACACGGCCGGACCCTCGCTTAACATTCTGATTAAGCTGATGTCGGTCGTAGCGCTTGTAATTGCCACCATGATCTAAGTACCTTTTCTAAATCAATCTATCTTTTTAAAAGCCCGGTGAACGCAATTTCAGTCGCACCGGGCTTTTTTATTTCTTCGTCCTGTCCAATCAACACTCTAACCGGATCTCCTGCGTTAATCATTTATCCACGGATAATACATTGACGAACCGGATCTTAAATTAAATTTCTGTAAAACCCAGCTTCCTTTCCATCATGGATATTTTCAAGCTCTTCTTTCATCACGATCTTCGACTCGATCAATTAACCGAACAAGAAAGCCAAGTGGAGGAAGGTACTCTTGAAGACTTTATGACTCCCACCCTGACTTTCTCGCGTTTTTACCTGACGGGGACTTTGCTGGACGAGGAAAAAATCGGACTTGACAGGCTGGAAAACTATCCCTCCATCCTTCAACAACTGGACCGCGCATTCGGCTCATATGAAAAAATATCAGGGGATCCGGAATCGTCGATAAGCGCTCAACTGGAACAATTACAGCTCCGCCATGCTATGATAATTGCTCCCGGCGGCGCCGAGAAGCCCTCTGTATCCGCGGACGACCTGGCGCGGACATCCCCCGACATGAACTCCATCAACGATGAGTTGCAAGAAGTACTGCAATCACGAGCCGTCATCTTGTTTAAGGAGAAAGCCGAACATGGTATTGACCTGCAAATTCTGAGCAGAGACAATATATATGAACTTTTCTTTAACGCCTTCCGAACCTTGCTCTCGGACAATTTTCGCTTCTTCAGTATCAACAGTAAACGAATAGATTCAAGGAAGAAATTCTTTTTTGAGCTCAACTCTCTGCAACGTCCTCCCCACGGGGCGGAAGAAGTGCGGGATGACACGGTATTATACCCTTGAGGTAGATAGCACTTCGGCCTGGATTTTACCCGAGAAAATTATGCTCATCAGGGAGGATACGGTATAGCGGCGCTGACGTGCTGTAACAGCTTGACATATCGGATGTTGAATCAACACCGCAGACAAGTAAAATTCACTCTTTCAGCTCAAATTTCCCGGTGAGAAACCCGGGCCAGGAGAACCATCGGTTTCACCAATCTACTTTCGGGCCATGATGATCATTCGGGGGCTTTCTCCGGGAACATACGAGCTGCCGTCATAATCCCCATACACATTCTCCAGGGTCAATTGGTAATCATTCAACGTCTCCTCAAACCATTCCAGGTTATATAGTTTTACCCGCTCCTGGTAGCTCGATTTTTCATTCAATGCTCGCCCGTTGAATTTTATTTCCTTGAATATTGCTCCCTCTTCTATATACCGAAAAATTTCATAGGATATCTCATCAACTTGACCGGTTTCATACGGCTGGTACTGATTACGCACTTTTTCGGAATTAAAATAATCGATTACCAGCACCCCCTGTGGTCGCAGCATTTCGGACACATTCCCGATAACGCGGGCATTTTCGCTATCGTCTTCAAAATACCCGAAGCTGGTAAACAGATTAACTACCAGATCATAAGTCTCCGGTCTTTTCTCCCTCATATCCCCGACCACGAATTCTATATCGTCGAGTCCCCTGCTCCCCGCATTGTCCCGGGCCTGCCGAATGGCTGATTCTGACAAATCAACTCCTTTTACCCGATAGCCGGCCTCCGCCATATTCAGCGCGTGACGGCCTCTTCCACACCCAAGATCCAGAACTTCGGGATATTGATGAGGCGGAAGTACTTCCTGCAGCCATTTCACCAGCCGCCGGGCCTCCCTATCATCCCGATCGGCATATATCCTTTCGTACCAGGGACTGTCAAACCATTCCTTATACCAACTCATAATTTCCTTTACTATAAAATTGACCTATTCTAAATATACCAAGAGGACCTCCCGATTTAAACAGGAACTCTCGAAACAGCGAAAAACTTGCTATACGAACTGGTATCACCCCAATTTATTTTTCACCGTTTGAAGTTATTCGCTTTTTTTTCCTCGACTATTTTTTATAAGGGCCCTTTGAAAAACACGGGGAGGTCTCAGAAGCACTTGGGTTGTTCATCCTATTGGCAGAAAACGTATAATCCCTAAACGCCGGTATTTTGGACTTGAACCCCAGTAAAGCACAGGTCAGCTGAATTTCCCTGGCTAAAGAGGCCTCCCCGTGTTTTTCAAAGGGTTATATAAATACATGTTGGACAAAATTAAAGTGTAATTCAAGCTTTACAGGGGAATGTCAATCACACGATGGAATTACTGCAATCCTCCATTTAGGCCTGAGATCAGCACGTCCTATTTATACGCCGCCCTGTTCGCCGGAAACCAGGCAGGGCGGTATTTTTATGAGGGCTTTCTTTTGGAGTTTATGAATAGACATCTATTTTATATTCGATCTGATTTTTCAAAAAGAACCTTCTATGTCATACACCGAAAAACTGGAAACAGCTATCCAAAAGAATCAATCCACATTATGCGTGGGACTGGATCCGGTGTATGCCAAATTACCCCGGGAAGTTACCGAGAACTCGCCCGATGAGGCGTCAGCCGTTATTCATTTTTGCAAACAGGTTATAGACGTCACCCGCGATCACTGTTGCGCCTACAAGCCCAATCTCGGTTTTTTTGAATCACTGGGCGAACCGGCTTTTGAGGTACTGAGTGAGATCTGTTCGCATATTCCCTCCGACAAAATAATCATAGCCGACGCCAAACGGGGAGATATATGGTCTACCGCCCAACACTATAGTAAAACGTTCTTTGACTGGCTTGATGCAGACGCCGTAACCGTAAATCCACTGATGGGATTCGAAACCCTGGAGCCATTTTTCGGATATCCTGACAAAGCCCTTTACGTATTAACGTTGACCTCCAACAGGGGAGCCGACGACTTTTTTCTCAAGCCATTTGCGTCTCATCCAAGCATGAGCGTTTACATAGCGGAACACCTCAAAAGATTGGCTGCAGACCGTCAAACTCACCTGGCGATGGTAGTCGGGGCTACGAAAACTTCAATGATCAAATCCATCGTACACACCTATCCCGGCGGATCGTTATTGATTCCCGGACTGGGCAAACAGGGAGGTCGCGTCGAAGACCTTCTTTCTGCCGTAACCTCCCCATCCTCTCTTCCCCTCATTAACGCCAGCAGAAGTATTATTTATGCATTTTCGGAACAAGACACCTGGTACCGGAGCGTTCGCGAAGCCGCAAAATCATATCACGAAGAACTAAAGCCTTTAACAAAACAGTATGTCTGACAATAATGTAAAACCCGTGGTAACTATTTATACGGATGGAGCCTGTAGCGGTAATCCCGGACCCGGCGGCTGGGCTGCGATTTTGGAATGGAAGGGCGAAGAGAAACACATTACCGGGGCCGAACCGGATACCACCAATAATCGCATGGAAATGCGCGCCGTCATCGAAGCGCTGAAAGCTTTGAATCGACCCTGCAAAGTTAACATATGCAGCGACAGCGCCTTGATCATCAATGCATTTAACCGGGGATGGATCGACAAATGGCAAGAACGGAATTGGAAGAAGTCCAATAAAAAGCCCGTTGAAAACCAGGATTTGTGGAAGGAGATGCTGAAGACTATCGACGATCACGACATACAGTGGATTAAAGTGAAGGGCCATGCCGACGATGAGACCAATATTCGCGTTGACCGCCTGGCGGTTGAGGCATCTGAAACTTATTTATAGCAAGGAAGCGCCTTTCTGGTCGCTTCCTTGCTGGCTCGAGGCTCGAAGCTGGAAGACTATTCCGACCGGTAATCTCGTGGTGTATATCCAACATAAAGTTACTGGCTGAATCAGGCTTCCGTCCCGACAGCTGTCGGGATTCGAACGTTATTGTTCACTTAACCGCGCGTAGGGTTGCAGGGTAAGGTCGTCCCGATCTCCTCTTTTGGCTTTCATAAAAGCCGTAATGGCTATCATGGCTGCATTGTCAGTACAGTAGGCCCGTTTAGGGATATGAATATTAATTTTTTCCCGGCGGGCCATTTGTCCCACTTTATCCCGCAACATGGAATTGGCTGCGACCCCTCCGGCCAGGCCGGCCGTATCCACCTGATAGTCATTCAGCGCCCGGGTAAGCTTAACAATCAGCACTTCCGTAATGGCATGAGTGACACTCGCACAAATATCCGCCAGATGTTCCCGGACAAACGCAGAGTCCCGCCCTCCTTTCTCTTCCAGAAAATACCGGACGGCAGTTTTTAGCCCGGAGAAACTGAATTCATAGCCCTTATCTATCATTGCCTGCGGAAAATCGTGAAATTCAGGATCTCCCCCGCGGGCCTTTTCATCTATTTCAGGACCCGCCGGATACGACAGCCCAAGCAACTTGCCAATCTTGTCAAAAGCCTCGCCAGCGGCATCATCTCGCGTCTCTCCCAGTTTGCGGTGTTCAAAGGGAGCTTCCACCAGTTCCAGCCGGGTATGTCCGCCGGAAACCGTCAAAGCAACGAATGGACAGGAGGGCTGCTCATCTATAAAATTCGAGTAGATATGGGCATCCATATGATTGATTCCAATCAGGGGAAGCTGGTATGATATGGATAAGCCCTTGGCAAAACAAAGTCCGACCAGCAGCGATCCCATTAACCCGGGCCCCTGGGTTACCCCGATATACTCGATTTGCTCAATTGAAATGTCAGCTTCCTCCAGCGCCTGCCGCACCGTCGCAGAAATCGTCTTGTGATGAGCTCGAGAAGCCAGCTCCGGGACGACACCCCCGAACTGCTCGTGGACCGTCTGAGAGGCAATTACGTTCGATTTCAGCCCCTCCCTATCATATACGGCCGCCGCTGTTTCGTCACACGAAGATTCAATGCCCAGTACCACCATTTATCTACATATTTCTTAAAATTTGATTCGTGCACTATGTTCATCGAGTCATATACATATTAATTCTGTAAACTTAATATAAAAGAAT
>CAYQXO010000058.1:0-16646 GCA_964421495.1 uncultured Balneolaceae bacterium
ATGAATTTGCTAGTGACTAAGGAGGGTCTGGCAAAGCCGCAAGAAAAAATTTTCAATCGAAAGAGCGGCCGTTTGCCCCGGTTTTCAAAGACCTCTTACATAGGAGGCTGATTCGGTGGTCTCATGAGCCCATGTGTTGAACAAACAAAAATATAAAGCGGCAACAGATTTTCAAATGGTTACCTGCAGTGAGATACGGTGGGTGAATCCAAAGCCAGAACTGGTACCCGCAAAACTGGAAAATCCGTAATCCAGTCTGAACGTGTTGAACTGGAGGCCGGCGCCCAGGGTCGGGGACATGGACAGCCCGCCGTCGAATCCTTGTGTGAATTGAGTTAGTCCGGCCCGTAAACTGATGGTTTCCTGGTAGCTTAACTCGCCGCCGATATGGGGATGAAAGCTGATGTCTCCGGCATTGAGGTAGTGCGAACGACGTCCTTCAAAACGCAAGTCGACATCAGTGGCTGCTGTCAAGATAAAGTCTTCGAATGGAAATTGTTTGCTGATCCCGGCTTTCAGGGTAGGAAGAACCAGTTCGTTTTGTCCCTCCGGAATTTCGTCGCCGTAGGATTCGGCCAGGGGTTCGAGGGCATCGGAATTTACATTCCAGAATTTCATAAGGGTGGTAATGTCCATGAGATTCAGTCCCACGGTTGCAAAATCGGTATCGTATTGCAATCCTAAATCCAGGCTGTATCCCCAGGCGTCGGCAAAGGGACCAAGATGGCTGTTTAGTATTTTTGCGGTGGCTCCCCAGCGTAATTGCTCATTATAGTCAGCGGCGTAGGAGAGCAGAAATGCCATTTCATAGGTGCTGAATTCGCTGATAAAGCGTTCGGGATCGGCCCGGGGACGTTGCCGGTCCGGATCCCAGGCATTCAGCGTATTCTTGATATCATCAACGCCCTGCCGAAAAAAGCTGACGGCAAAAACGCCGTCGCTGGAACGGACCGGAAGGGCAAATGCTCCATAGTCATAACTGACGAGTCCGTTAAAGCGCTCGGAATGCATGTAGATTACTTCCAGGTCCTGAACGGCGGCCAACCCGGCAACATTCCAGTAACCCGAAGAAACATCGCGGGTTACGGCGGTATAAGCACTGCCCATTCCGAGAGGGCGGGCTCCTCCCCCGACCGAAAGCAGTTCGCCTCCGAACTTGGCAACTTCAAAATTTTGACTCTGTACGGGACATACTACGAAAAATAGCAAGCCGAGAAACACACTCCACCACTCGTAGCGTCGAAATAATTTCTGCATGGTAATATATTCGTTCTGAGTAAATGCCGGTATGCTCTGTTAATAGCTAGCCCGAATTTCGCTTACGCCCGGTGCACTTCGTGGGAATCGCTCCGCCCGGTACGCTGATGGGGGAACCGCTTTGCTCTGTACTCAACAAAAAATCCGGTCCAGGAGAATTGTTAACGAGCACTTGATACCCTTATTACAGCTCTAATATGAATCATTTTCTTTCCATTGACGGGATATACGGGAAATCTCTTACAGAGTGAATAAGTTTATTAAATTCTCAGATAAAGTTAAATAGATGTATTTTCCTTCGTATAAGGTAGCGGATACCGGGCGAATTGGCAACCTGGGCTGGAATCCTCCAAAAGGGGATGCAAAATTTAAAATAATTCGTTAAGATACGTACTATTCACTTTTTAAAATTTGGAATAGATTGTACCTTTTGAACCATCGAGGTGTAATGGGCAGTATTCATTGGAATCTTCAGAAATCAAACGGAGCTGATCAAGTTCAATTATGAAATTTAAAGTGAACAGCAGTGAGTTAATGAGAGGGTTGTCGGCGGTAAACGGAGCAGTGCCAAACAAAGCTACGCTTCCTATTCTGGAGACCATCCTGTTTGAAAGTGAGGATGAACAATTGAAACTTACGGCAACCGACCTGGAAATTTCGATTATTGAAAATATTGAAGGGGATATAGAGGAAGAGGGGGCCGTCGCCATTCCTGCCCGTCGTTTATTGGATACGCTTCGGCAGCTTCCCGATATTCCCATCCATTTCGAAATTGACGAAGATTTTTCCGTACACTTCCATACCGATAAGGGCAATTATAAACTTGCGGGAGAAGATCCGGATGAATTCCCCGAACTGCCGGACCTGGAAAGTGGAACTGAATTGGAAACCGACCGGGATACCGTCTTGAAAGCTATCGACAAAACCCTGTTTGCCGTATCGAATGATGATCTTCGGCCGGCGATGATGGGGGTTTATTTTGAGATCGGTACCGAGGAAAGTCGTTTTGTGGCGACCGACGGACATCGACTCGTTCGCTATACCCGGGATGATTTAACGGCGGATGAGGAGATTCAATTTATTATACCCGACAAAGCATTAAATCTCGTTAAGAAAACCCTGGAAGATGATGAATGCCATTTGAATGTAACCGATGAACACGCCCGCTTTAAAAGCGGTAA
Source organism: uncultured Balneolaceae bacterium (assembly GCA_964421495.1). GTDB lineage: Bacteria > Bacteroidota > Rhodothermia > Balneolales > Balneolaceae > CAJXOW01. Next base: position 2,439 of record CAYQXO010000058.1, read on the forward strand.
AACCATCGTGATTACCCGTTTGATCAACGAGCAATATCCCAATTATGATTCGGTAATCCCCAAGGAGAATGATAAGGAGATGACCGTCAGTAAAGAACAAATGGTGGCAACGGTCAATCGGGTTTCCATATTTTCCAGCTCTACCACCCGGCAGGTTCGTTTACAGCTCAAACCCGATGAGTTGACGCTCAGTGCGGAAGATATCGACATGAATAGTGAAGCTACCGAGACCCTCAGTTGTGATTACGACGATGAGGAGATGGAGATCGGATTTAATGCCAAGTATCTTTCGGACGTGCTGGATAATGTGGAGGGAGAAGACGTATTTTTTGAATTTTCATCACCCAATCGGGCGGGTATTGTGAAGCCGACCGATGAGGAGGATGACGAGCATTTATTGATGCTGGTGATGCCCGTAATGTTGAACAGCTACGGTTAATTAATCAGGGATGAGTCGTTTGATAACGCTGACGAGTGACTTCGGTTTAAAAGATTATTACGTTAGTGCCATGAAGGGGGTTATGCTTCAGATCGTCCCCGAAGTGCAGCTCGTTGACGTATCCCATGAGATTCCGCCCCAGGATGTGATGGCGGGGGCCTGGGTTACCATGAATTCGGCCATGCTGTATCCCGGGGGAACGGTGCATTTGGTGGTCGTCGATCCCGGCGTGGGAACGCACCGGCGTCCCGTGGCGGTTCGGATTGGCGAACAGTATTTCGTGGGACCGGATAATGGATTGTTTTCCCTCGTTGCCGGCAACAATACGTACGAGGCTGTCGAGTTGGATGAAAAAGATTATTGGAGGGATACGGTTTCTCATACATTTCACGGCCGGGATATTTTCGCTCCCGTTGCAGCTCACCTTGCCAATGGCGTGCCCCTCGAGAAACTTGGAAGTCCCGTTGAAGAATTGGAAACTTACCGGTGGGCCCAACCGGTAGCCGACAAGGATGGTCTCCAGGGATGGATTATTCATATAGACCGGTTTGGCAACCTGGTAACCAATCTCTCTGAACAGTTAATCAATGAGACGATTGGCGATCGGGATATAAAAATCTATGCCGGCAATACGATTCTAAAAGAGCTTGTCGACACATTTGGAGATGTGGAAGAGGGAGAGCCGGCCGCATATATAGGAAGTGCCGGCATGCTGGAGATTGGCGTGAACAAGGGGGACGCCCGAACTCTGCTGGGGATCCAGAAGGGCTCGTCGATATCAATCGTCTTGCAGAATTAAAAAAAAGTCGGAATCCCGACAGCTGTCGGGACGAAAGCCGGAAGGTTATTCCAGCATGTAATAAAGTGGTGTATATACACCACGTTGTTACCGATCGGAATAACCTTCCGGCTTCGGCCTTCCCCCTTCCGGCTTTCTATCACATCTCGTCGGGTGCCTGTATGCCCAGAATCTGAAGTCCGTTGGCCAGCGTTATGGCCGTAGCCCGGGCCAGTTCGGTTCTTGGGCGGGCCAGGCGGTCGGTCTGGTCCAGGATGCGGCATTCGTGATAGAAGGTGGTGAAATCGCTCGCCAGGTCGTAAAGGTAGTTGATCAGGCGATGCGGCTCCGTATGGTAGGCGGCACTTTCTATAATTTCCGGAAAATCGTGAAGTGCTTTGATTAACGAAATTTCGGCCTCGTGAGTGAGCAGGGTATAGTCGGGTTCCTCTTCGTCACTGAAATCATAGTGCTGCTCCACTTTACGCAAAATACTCTGGATGCGGGCATGTGCGTATTGCAGGTAGAAGACGGGATTGTTCTCACTCTCCTCCTTGGCCTGTGCGATATCAAATTCGAGGTGAGTGCTGGGCGACCGCATCAGAAAGTAAAAGCGGGTTACGTCGGAGCCCACCTCGTCCATCAACTCATCGAGGGTAATGAAGTTGGCTTTACGCGTACTCATTTTAAAAGGTTTTCCCTCTTTAACCAGCGTAACGAACTGATAGACAAGGACGTCGAATTTGGTCGTATCGTAATCAAGGGCCTGCACGGCGGCCAAAACATCCGGGTAGGTGTCGATGTGATCGGCCCCGAATATGTCAATGCATCGATCGTAGCCCCGTTCCAGCTTGTTAATGTGGTAGGCGATGTCGGGGAGACGATAGGTGGGCTCGCCGCTGCTTTTGATCAGCACCGTATCTTTTTCCTTGTCAAATTCAGACGTTTTGAACCAGGTAGCTCCCTCCGCTTCATAAGCCAGATCCTTTGCCTTCAGACGCTTTACCACCTCATCAATAGATCCGTCTTCGTAGAGGGTGTGCTCGTTAAAAAAGGAATCCATCTGGATATTCAGGCGTTCCAGGGTCGCCTTGATCTCTTTGAATATGTAACTTTCGGCTATTCCCTGGAAAGTGGACAAATCACCATCCAACAAATCGTCTCCCTCGGCCTCGTAGATCGATTGAGCGATGTCCCGAATATATTGACCTTCATATCCCTCTTCCGGGAAAGGCATATCCTGATCCAGGAGCTCATGGTAGCGGACTTTTACGCTCTCGCCCAGCAAACGCATTTGCCGGCCGGCGTCATTGAAATAATATTCGCGATCCACCTGCGCACCGGTCCACTCCAGAAGGCGAGCGATCGTGTCCCCCAGCACGGCATTCCGACCGTGGCCGATGGTCAGGGGACCCGTGGGATTGGCGCTGACAAACTCGACCTGTATCTTCTGTCCCTCATTGCGACGTGTTTGTCCGTAACGGGACCGTCGCGTCAAAATCGTTTCCAGCAACTCGTAAAGGTAGGGGCGGGCAAAGTGGAAGTTGATAAAGCCCGGTCCCGCTACTTCCACGCTTTTCACTTTCTTTTCGTCGATCTCCAGGTGCCGTACAATCTTCTCGGCAATGCTGCGGGGATTGTCGCCCAGCGGCTGGGCCAGTTGCATGGCGATATTGGTAGCGGCATCGCCGTGCTCTTCCACCTTCGGCTTTTCAATTTCGATTTCCGGAATGGTATCCAGGTCGAAATGACCGAGTGCTTCGCTCAGTATAGATCGTAAATACTCCTTCATGGATAAAAATATTTAAACTCATCAATTAAAGTGGGATAACGAGTCCAAATATAAAACTTTGCAGGGATTATGCAGGAATCGTTTTTTCAGTTTACTAATTTAGATGTCCCTCGGCTCGAAGGCTGGTGTATTTATTACCGGCGATTATAATATGATCGTCCAGTGGAATCCCCAACATCTCTCCCGCCTTGGTAATGCGTCGCGTTAGGTTTATGTCCGCCTTGGAAGCCTTGGGGTTCCCGGAGGGATGATTGTGGAGTACAATGATGCTGTTGGCCTCATTCAGAATAGCCTGTCGCAGTACTTCGGCGACGTCGACGATCGTAGAGGTGGCGCCGCCGGAGCTTATCTTACGGTGACCGACCAATATCTTTGCGGCATTCAAGAAACCCACCATGAAAACTTCCTTGGAAAGGTCGCGCAGCCTTGGACCAAAGAATGCGTGAGCGTCGTCCGGACACCGGATCGTTACGGTGTCACCCAGCTCTGCCACCTCTATCCGTCGTGACAGTTCAAATACGGCTTCCAGGGTCAGCGCTTTTACGCGGGCAATGCCGGGTATGATTTTCAATTCCTGCCATTTGCGTCGGTATAGATTGCGCAAGCCCCCGAAGTGGGATAATAGATTGCGAGACATATCCACAACGTTCACTTTACCGCTTCCCGAGCGCAGCAGGATTGCCAGCAGTTCGGCATTGGACAAACTCTCGGAGCCGTAATTAACAAGCTTCTCGCGGGGCTGTTCATCCGGCAGCATCTCTTTTACGGTACGTTGCGAAGAAGAAGCGGATGGAAAAGAAATGTTTTTTGACATATAATAATAAGAGTGAGTTAATGGGTTTTGTTAAAGGAGTCTGTCGCCTTGCAGGCGATCAAATTTCTTGGTGAGCACCGAGCGAAGCGATTCCCGCGTAAGCGAAATCCGGGCTAGGAGTCGGTCGGACTTTTCGGATCGTAGCGAAAAAAAGTCCGGTTTGAGGTAGATTTTGGCCGATTTTAAGGTAAAATAGTGGATCTATTTAACGAAAAATCGGTAAAAAGGTACCCAAACCCGGCTTTTTTGCAGTAGATTTGTAAAAGTCCGACAGACTCCTAGACTCCCAGGTTTGATCGGTACATCGTGAGATCCTTACAGCGGTTGGCATAAATGTTATAAAGATACAGTTCTCTATAATAAAGCAGGTGGTAAAGATGTCTTCTTTTTCATATTCCGTTGCATCCTGGCGTACGATACAGGAAGAAACCCTTCTGGAAACCCCCGTATTCAATATCAAGCGCCGCCGCGCCCTGTTGAAGTACGAGTCGCTGGAAGGTGATTTCTACCTGATCGATGCCCCTGCCTGGGTGAATGTCATTGCAACGACGAAGGACGATAAGGTGGTCGTGGTGGAACAGTACCGGCATGGAATAGAGACCCCGACCATCGAAATACCGGGCGGCGTCGTCGACGGGGAGGAGTCCCCCGACCTTGCCGCGGCCAGGGAACTGGAGGAAGAGACCGGCTACCGGGCTGAAAAATGGCACGATTTGGGGAAGGTATCCTCCAATCCCGCTCTTTTTACGAATCACACCCATCTGTATTGGGCAGAAAATTGCCAGTACCAAAGGAGTCCGTCGACGGATCAGTACGAATTTATTAAAACGCATCTGGTTGACGTGGACCGATTCCTTGAGTGGATCCATAACGGTAAGATTCATCACGCTTTGGTAGTTGCTGCGGCAGGGAAATTTTTGATGTATACGCGCCGGAATAAATAGATCCCGGCAGGGCTGACTTGTACGAACTTCCATATCATCAGATACCGGTTATCATTTGACTTGAAGAGCCCTTCCCGGATTTTTCAATGGACTCTTTAAATAGTAGGCAGGACAAGTCCGCCAAGCTCCAAAAAGTTGATTTGCCGGTAAGGCAACCAACCATTTACTTTAAAGAAGATTAATTGTTATATTATTAAATAACCAGATAGAAATATACCGGATGGCAAACCAGTTGAGAAGTAAGCTGCGTAATATTATAGCGTTGTATTAGTTACACTATCACTGTTTGTAAACGGAAGAACCAGGAGATGTTTTACTATGGAAAAATTGACGGACGAATTGCTGGAACATGTAGCTTACAGGTTTAAATTGCTGGGCGAACCGATGCGGCTCAGGATTTTGTCTTGTCTGAAAGATGGCGAGAGGTGTGTCCAGGACCTGGTAGAGGAAACCGGGGCCGGCCAGGCCAATGTATCCAAACACTTGTCGCTGTTAATGAATGACGGCGTGGTAAATCGCCGCAAAGATGGTTTGCACGTGTTTTATTTTATTGAGGACGAAACCATTCATGACTTGTGTGACCTGGTTTGTGACAGTTTGGAGAAAAGTACGGAAAATATGAAGCGGGCGTTCAAGGGAGGGTGAGTTCCGGGAGGCGTTCTTTAAAATCGATTAAATTGAAATATTTTGTAATGTAATACCTTCCTGCTTATCTAGTAGGGTACGAAGCTCTATAAGTATTTTTCAAAAAAAGGCAAATCTTTTACAGGCAACTAATTATTTATGATTAAGGAAGGAGAACGCATTGAAACAGACTTCACCCTGGAAATTCTTGAAAACGGGGAGAAAAAGGAAGTGAAATTCGCGGATCTACTTGATCGCCCGGCCATTGTCTCGGTGTATATGCGTAATAACACGCCGGGGTGCGATAAGCAGAATGAGAGCCTGGTCCGGGAGTCCGACTTTTTTGCTGACAAGGGATATCGGCTGATTGCGATCAGCAAAGATTCCTGCAACTCTCACAAGAATTATGCAGAAAAGAAAGGGATTGATTACATCCTGGCCTCGGATCCCGACTATAAATTTGCCGAGGCGGTCGATTCGATCGTCGAAAAAAATATGTTTGGCAAATCATTTGATGCTCCTTCACGATCAGCATACATTATAGATACAGATGGAACTGTAAAATCCGTTATAGAGAAAGTGGATACCAAAATTCATGCTGAACAGTTAAAGGAAGTCATAGAATCGTTTTCAGAATCTTAAAATATTTGCAAGGTGTGTAGATGAAATCGCTAGTAATAGTAGAGTCGCCTACAAAAGCTAAAACAATCCGGAAATATCTGCCAGACAACGGTCAAACGTTTTTGGTGGATTCTTCCATGGGACACATTCGTGATTTGCCGGCGTCGGCCAAGGAAATTCCGGCCAAATTCAAGAAAGAGGATTGGGCCAATCTCGGGGTGAATGTGGATCATGATTTCGAGCCCCTGTATGTGATACCGCGGGGAAAGAAGAAAGTGGTAAAGAAATTAAAAAAAGAGCTGAAGGACTCGGATGAGCTTATACTGGCGACAGATGAAGACCGGGAAGGGGAAGCGATATCCTGGCATCTGACCCAGGTGCTGAGTCCCGATGTGCCGGTAAAGCGAATGGTTTTTCATGAAATTACGGAAGAAGCAATTCAAAAGGCCCTGGAGGAGTTCCGGGATATCGATATGAATTTGGTCAACGCCCAGGAAACCCGGCGAATATTGGATCGATTGGCCGGTTATACCATTTCTCCCCTGTTATGGAAAAAAGTGGCCCCGGGATTGTCGGCGGGACGTGTCCAGTCGGTTGCCGTGGAATTCCTGGTGCAGCGCGAAAGAGAACGAATGCGATTTAAGAAGGGTCGCTACTGGGATTTGACGGCTTATTTGAACAAACAGGAGCAGAAGAAACGGTTTCAGGCGGATCTTGCGTATGTCGACGGCAAACGGCTGGCCACGGGGAAGGACTTCGATGAAAATACGGGTAAACTGAAGAAGCCCGATGCGGTGGAATTACTGGACGACGAAAAGGCCAAATCCCTCCAAAAATCCCTGGATAAAGCGGAATGGAAGGTCAGGGAAGTAGATTCGAAGTTCAAAAAACGATCACCGGCTCCGCCGTTCATTACGTCTACGTTACAACAGGACGCGAATCGCAAGCTGGGGATGTCGGCCAAGCAAACCATGCAAATAGCCCAGCGCCTGTATGAGAACGGGCTTATCACGTACATGCGTACCGACTCCTTTAACTTGTCTAACCAGGCGATACATGCGGCGCGTTCGGCGGTGGAAAACATGTATGGCGAAAAATACCTGTACAAGAGCGTTCGAACGTATCGATCAAAATCCAAAACGGCCCAGGAGGCGCACGAGGCGATTCGACCGGCGGGCGGCAAATTTTTGAAACCCGAACAAACGGGCCTGAGTGGACGCGATTACAAGCTCTACGATATGATCTGGAAGCGTACGATCGCCACCCAGATGAGTAATGCGGAGCTGGAGTTTATCAATGCCACCATTGAGGCCTCTACGGATGAACGCGAGGCCTTGTTTAAAGCCCGCGGCAAAAAAATTCATTTTCCCGGCTTTTTCAGAGCCTATGTGGAGGGAAGTGACGATCCGAACGAGGCCTTGGCGAATCAGGAGAAGTGGCTGCCCGAACTTTCTGAACAGGAAGTGTTGGATTGCGGGAAAATAACGGCCAACGATCACGAAACGAAGCCTCCGTCCCGTTTTACCGAAGCAACGCTGGTCAAGGAGCTCGAGAAGAAAGGCGTGGGTCGTCCCAGTACGTATGCGACCATTATCAGCACGATCCAGGACCGCGGTTATACGGAGAAGCAGGGTAAGACGCTCGTGCCCACGTACACGGCGTTTGCGGTGACGGAATTGCTCGAGAATCATTTTCCGGACCTGGTGGACAGCGATTTCACCTCCGAGCTGGAACGTCGCCTGGATGAAATTGCCCTGGGGAATGAAGATCCGAAACAGTACTTGCAGGCCTTTTACAAGGGCGAGGAGGGTCTGGAACAAAAAGTTGAGCAGCAGGAAGACAAGATCGATCCGCGCGAGGCGAAGAAACTGAATCTTCCTATCGAGGGACTTAACGGGATGAAAATATTTGTAGGGCGCTATGGACCCTATGTCCAGAAGAAAAGCAATGGCGAGGATATTAAAACCTCTTTGCCCAACGACCTGAATCCCGGCGATATAACCATTGACCGGCTGGAAGAGTTGATCAAGGTTGCCGAGGAAGGACCCAAGCCACTCGGCCAGCATCCTGAGACGGGTGAAAATGTTTATGTCCTGACCGGTCGTTACGGACCGTATGTCCAATTGGGAGAAAGCGATGGAGAGGAGAAACCGAAACGGGTTTCTTTGCTGAAAGGCATGAAACCGAAAGAGGTGGACATGGATCTGGCCCTCCAGTTGCTTTCGCTACCGCGGACGCTGGGGGAACATCCGAAAACCGGCAAGGAAGTCAAGGCAGGGATAGGCCGGTATGGTCCCTATGTATTCCACGATGGTACCTTTAAATCACTTCCGAAAAAGGATAGTGTGCTTACCGTGGAATTGGACCGCGCCGTGGAATTGCTGAATAAAAAGAAGAAAAACAGCAAAGAAATAAAAAGTTTGGGGAATCACCCGGAAAATGGGCGCTCCATACGGGTAATGGACGGTAGATACGGCCCGTATATCAAGTATGGCAAGAAAAACATCAGTCTGTCTGACGATATAGATCCCGAAGAGGTTTCTCTGGAGCAGGCTACTGAAATTATTGATCAAAAGGTGAATAAAAAGTAATATACAACCGTTCACTTTTTCTTAGCAGATTAAGCGGTTATCCATGGATAGACAATCCGATCAGTATTTTAAATACCCTCCGAATATGCACGAATTGGATCTGGCCACGCTGGTTTCCATGTACCGATCGCGTGGCGAACCTGAAACAGCAACGCCGGGGAGTTATTTTGCCTGTGCTTTAACGCAGCGCCTGATTAAACAGGGGAAGTGGTGGTTCGGTTTGTATTACAGCCAGGATGCTTGGGATCGACTGCTTACGCAGGGAAGCAACGGCTATCCGTTGACGGAGGTTGAAATGAATGTGTTGGGATTAACAAAAATACAACCCGGGGATACGAAACCGGTTCGCAGTTTTGTGGAGCAAAGTTGCGGCATTAGTCCGAAGCTTTGTTTTCTGATTGTAAATGATCTGAAACAATTTGATTTCCTCGAGGAGGATGAAGAGAGTCTGCTTACCATAACCGGGGAAGGGGAAAAAGCGTTGCAGGGAATTGCGAAGCGTATTTACGATCAGTCGTTTAATGAAGAGATGCTGTTTGTAAACCGCAGGAAACGGCAAAGCCGCCTGAATTTATAGCAATTACTCCAGGCTAAGATCCAATTTGTCTCCCCGACATACGCGTTCAACCGTTTTTGCCACTCGTTTAGCTATACCGGGATCAAAGGGACTTGGTATAATGTGGTCTTCGGTGGGCTGCACTACAGAATCGGCTATGGCTTTGGCGGCCGCTACAAACATTGAACGGGTAAATTTACGTCCGCGTGCATCAAGCACGCCGCGAAGCAAGCCCGGGAATGCCAACACGTTATTGATTTGATTGGGCATATCGGAACGACCCGTGGCAATGATCCGAGCTCCCGCCTTTCGTGCGTCTTCCGGCATGATTTCGGGGACGGGGTTGGCCATTGCAAAGATTATGGGAGAGGGACTCATCGATTTCACCATTTCGGTCGTCAGTACGTCGGGGACTGACACGCCGATGAACACGTCTGCGTTTTCTATCGCATTTTCCAGGTTGCCTGTTATATTCCGCGGATTGGTGACGGCCGACATTTCGGCCTTCGTAGCATTCAGGTTGGAGCGACCTTCATATATAACACCTTTACTGTCGCACATTATCACCTGCTCAACTCCCGCATGCTTAAGCAATTTAATTATGGCCATTCCGGCTGCTCCCGCCCCGTTGATGACCACTTTGAGATTGGAGAGTTTTTTATCGGTGATGCGTAAGGCATTGATCAATCCGGCCAGGGTAACGATGGCCGTCCCGTGTTGATCGTCATGGAATATGGGGATGGAGCATGCCTCGGTCAGTCGCTTCTCAATTTCGAAACATTTGGGAGCGGCAATATCCTCCAGGTTTATGGCTCCGAAGGTGGGAGCTATATTTTTTACGGTCTCAATGATGCGTTCCGGATCCTGATCTTCCAGCACGATCGGTATGCCGTCGATGTTGGCAAATTTTTTCAGTAATACGCATTTGCCTTCCATTACGGGCTGGCTCGCTTCGGGACCGATATTTCCCAGACCCAGTACCGCTGAACCGTCGCTTACAACGGCCACCATATTTCCCTTGCTCGTATAATCGTAGGCCCGTTCCTTGTTTTTCTGAATTTCTGAACAGGGAGCGGCTACCCCCGGGGTATAGGCAATACTCAAGTCCTCACTGGTTTCCAACGGCATTTTAGAGCGAATTTCAATCTTGCCGCGCGATTTCTTGTGCGCTTTAAGTGATCGCTTTTCGTAATTGTCGTCGTTCTGACTCATGATCTCCTGAATCCCTTTTTCGGTTATTGAGCAAGCAATGCATAAAGACGGATCAAATCCGAAACTATTGCGAATAAATTTAAATCCGGCTGCTGTCTTTTAAATCTTGATGAATTCATCTTAATCAATCTGTGCTGGAAAAACTAATGAAGGTATAATTAATGCAGGAGCTTTTATGAGAGGGTGTGTCCTCCGTTTTTTGAGTTGCCTTATCAAAATTGACGGTTCCCGGAAGTTAGCCCTGATTTCCTGTCTGAACCCTCCCCGGTTTTGCAGAGAACTCCCGCTCCCGCGGGGAGTATAGCGAAGCGATACCTGCGTCAGCGCACCGAGCGTTAGCGATTCCCGCGAAGCGCTCAGAACGAAGCGTCACCCACGAAGTATACCGAGCGAAGTGAAATGCAGGTTAGAAGTTTTCACTAATGCCGAAGAGGAATCGGGCTTTGAAATCGTCATGCTGATTACTCAAGTCGTGCAGGTAAAAGGGAACGCGAAAACTCAATTCCAGGTTTTGCAGGAACTCGCTCTGTGCGGTCCACTTGCGCAAGGCATTCAACTCGGATATGTCATAGCTCATTCCGGTTCCCACGCTTGCTAAGAGCGATTTATTGTCGTCATCTGCAACGAGGGGCATATCTCCCAGGAATACTCCTTCCCAGGCTTTTCCGGCTCCGGCAAAGAGTTCAAGCGACAAGGGAGCATCGCGGAAGGGAGTCCACGTATTCCATAGGGTGGCAGACCAGTAGTTGTTCCAGTTATTCGGGTTGGCCAAGTCGGGACTTCCGATGCCGGGCAGCCCGTACCCCAGCAATCCATTGCCGCCATTGGCAACCAGATGAAGATCCTGCCGCGCCGTTTCCTGTCCCACCATATTGTAGAAACTGGTGTAGGTTTCGTTGTTCCAAAGCTGTTCGGCAGTCGGTTCGGATAGGTTGAATCGGTATTGTTGAGGCATCTCCCGCGTTCCCAGTCCGAAGGAAACGCCAAAGCGGGTAGATAGCTGGTTGGTCCACGTCAGGGTTTTGTTACCGGTAAACTCGGTGAATGAGGCCGAGAACAGATCCCGGTGAGTTGCTGCCACGGAGCGGATCCGGAATCCGTTGCGCGACGCGTTGCCGTGGGTATAGCGGACATCAAAGCCGAATACATCTCCACTTTCCCAACTGCCCGTTAATTGGGGCTCCATGCGGTTGGCGGTCTTTGAATGGTGAAACGCACGCACGGAAATGCGTCTGGAGGTATTGGAAACGGCACCATAGCTCCCCAGGCGTTTTTCCAACTCGGCATATTCTTCAAAAATGCCGTAGTAGCGCTTCAGCGATGTTTCCAGATAGGTTTCCCTACCCAGCTGGTCGAGTTTTTTGCGGTATTTGAGGTGATAGTCAACGTCCGTATGTCCGGCGCTGTAATCGTCCAGGGGTCCGCTGGTTAAAAACAGGTCGAGGGTCAAGGCGCGATCTCCGAACAGGTAGGATCCGGACGAGGAAATGCCAGCCCGCACTCCGGCTTCCTGACCGTACCAGAGGGCCGGTCTGGCAGACACCTCATAGGTGTCCCAACTGGGCCGGGTCGGTTCCAACCAGTGGATATTCAAGGGAAAATCGGCTTTGTTATTCAGGCGGTTGACGTCAGCCAGCCGCTTGCTTGGATCGAGGGTAATTTCCTCGACGTCCGACTTATCTTCGAGGTCAACCGAAAAGTGGTAGGTCGGATGTGTCCAGGCCCAGTCTTCGCGGGTAATATGTTCACCGTATTTTGGCTCCGGCGATTTATGTCCCCGCATGATTCCGAGGGGTATATGATGCAGTTCCTTGTGTCCATCCCGGTATTCGATTTGAACGTCCACGGGCATGGTAGCTTCTGCCTCGCGATGCAGGGTGATGTCCAATTGGTCATTCCGGCGATTTACCTCCTCGATGGCATAGTCGATCTCGTCCGTCGAGTTTAGCCAGAAATCGAAATACCAGTCGAGCTGCATGCCGGATTCGCGTTCGGCGACCCGTTTGAAATCCCTGGGAGTCGGATGCTTGAATTGCCACTGGTCGTAATAGGCCTTGACGGTTTGATCGAACGTGTCTTCTCCGATGATATAGGAGAGCTGTTCCAGGAAGGCCGATCCCTTGCTATAGGAAGATACGCCGTACGCGTAGTTGGTTCTGAAGCGATCGGCGTGGGTGATGGAGGGTTCTTCCAGGTCGTAATGTTTCAGGCGTAAATAGCTGAGGTAGTGGCCGCGTATCGGGTCTCCGGAGCGGTCCATTATTTCGTTCATCGCTTTACTGGAATAGTGGGTGGTAAATCCCTCATCCATAAACGGATACCGACTTTCGTTGGTTGCCAGGACCCCGTAAAACCAGCTGTGAGCGAGTTCATGTGCCATAACGCCGACGAGGCTGCCTTTTGAGCGGTGACCGGTAATCAGGGTGGACATCGGATATTCCATGCCGCCGTCGCCCCCTTGAAGGACGGTATATTGCTTGTAGGGGTATTCCCCGATATGTTTGTTGAAATACTGAATGGCTTCTACGGTTTTTTCACCCAGGATATCCCAGTGCTTGGTTTCGGGTCGATCTACGTATAGCAGGTGTACCGTGGGACCGCCGTCGGGTACCTGGTAGGTATCATGCGTGTAATTCTCGTCCGCCGCCCAGGCAAAATCGTGCACTTTGGGAGCGTAAAAGTGCCAGGTAAGTTTCCCGTTGTCCGATCGGTCGGGGGTAGAACCGCCCCCGGCGTATCCGTGACCGACTTCCCCGGGATTCTGCAAGTATCCGGTACCACCCACGGTATATGCAGAATCAAGGGTGATCGTGACGTCAAAATCACCCCAAACGCCGATAAACTCCCGCTGCACGTACGGATGTGTTTCCCATCCCTCGTGGGTATACTCGGCAATTTTGGGATACCATTGCGTCATGGAAAAGTCTATGCCTTCCCGGTTGTCTCGTCCGGATCGGCGAACCTGCAGGGGGACCTGGCTGTTAAATTCCATGTAAAACGTGGTTTGACCGCCCGGCGGGATGGGATCGGAAAGGCGGGCCTCGAGTACCGTATTCTGAACCTGATAATCCAGTTGCTGTCCATTTTGTGTCAATTCCTGGATGCGGTGATATCCCTGCTCTTCCTCCGATAAGTGCAGAATGCGGGACCCGATGCGTGAATCCGGATCGGGAATCAGACGCGAGCGTTTGTCCATCATGCTGTTGGGCTGGAAGGCGTTGAAGTACAGGTGGTAGTAGATGCGATGGAGCGTATCGGGAGAGTTGTTCGTATAAACGACTTTTTGTGTTCCCTGCATTTCATGAGATTCAACGTCCATTTCAATATCCATGTCATACGAAACTCGCTGTTGCCAGTAACCGGGTTTTTGAGCCTGGCTGGAAGTAAAGGGGATGATGCTGAAAAGAATGATCAGGGAAAAGACAGCGATTCGTGGAATATAGGTATGTTGCATAAGTGGTAATAAAAGTTCTTGAGTAACGGTTTGGCTAGTTTGTCAAAAGTGAAATTCTATGAAAAAGGTGCCTGTTCAGGCGTTGTTACAGGAATAAGGAGTAGTCCCCAATGCAGACTTCCATTATACGACCACATTTCATTTTATGAAACCTTGAATGCCCCATAAACTTCCCGCTCAAAACTTATAATGCAGAAATGATAGAGTAAAGGTCAGAGCAAATGTTCTGTGAGAGGACTTGGAAAACGGGAGTGGACGGTCATTCTGAGAACTAAAAATTTTTCAAACGAATCAAGTTAAATGTTGTAATTAATTAAATTTATTGTAAAAAAAAATTATAATGCAAAAAAGCCAGAAAAAAAATTAAAAAGAAAGAATATTAT
>CAYQXO010000059.1:0-16630 GCA_964421495.1 uncultured Balneolaceae bacterium
CTGGATAATACAATTTTTTACTCGTTAATTAATGCTTTCTTATGGCCCAAACGACAAACGAAGAAATTGGTAAAATGCCGAATCAACCCGACATCGATTTCGACTCCGATCTACTTGATGAACTCCGGGGCCGCGTGGTGCTGATCAAATACGGCGGCAATGCGATGCGGGACGAGCAGATCAAGCAGCAGGTGGTATCCGATATCGTCACGCTGAAAAAGCACGAAATTACTCCGGTCGTCGTGCATGGGGGCGGACCGGCGATTAAGAAACTGCTCGGGGATGTCGGGATTGAGTCGGAGTTTGTCGGCGGTCACCGGAAGACCGGAAAAAAGGCGATGCAGTATGTGGAGATGGCGCTCAGCGGACAGGTGAACAGCGACCTGGTCAAACGACTCAACCACGCCGGCTGCAAGTCCGTGGGACTCTCCGGCAAGGATGGAAATATGGTCACGGCTATTCAGCGAACGCATACCGTGGAAGTGGACGGGAAGCAAAAGGAAGTCGACCTGGGTCACGTCGGCAACGTCCACCGAATCAATACCGACCTGCTGCAAAGCGTCATCCGGGAAAGCTACATCCCCGTCATTGCCCCCATCGGCGTCGGCGAGGATATGAAAGATTATAACATCAACGCCGATATGTTCGCCGGTCACATGGCCGGCGCCCTGAAAGCCGCGCGTTTTGTGGCGCTGACGGACGTCGACGGCCTCCTGGAGGATCCCAACGACGAAACCAGCCTGATCCCCGAAATGTCTGCCCGGGAAGCCGAAAACGCCATGGAAAAGACGATCCGGGGCGGCATGATCCCGAAAGTGGAAGCCTGCCTGATAGCCCTGAAGGAAGGCGTGGATCAGGCCCATATTGTCAACGGGATGAAACCACACACCATTTTAAAGCAGCTGCTGACCGGAAAACCCACGGGGACGCGCTTCACACGTGGTGCGAACTAGCCCGGATTTCGCTTCGTGGGAATCGCTAACGCTCGGTGCACTACGTGGGTGACGCTTCGCTCTGAGCTCACAAGACAAATTTATGCGAGATGCTGTATCCATGAATTTCACTTACTTAAAAATTACATACAGAATTAATCCTGGATTACCGTCAGTCAGCACGGCGAAATTTAGACGATTTTTCTGTAATTTGATCCGTCAAATAATAATGACTTCATCCTCTCAATATGAAAAGCCTTAACTATTTACTGCTCCTTTGCGCTATTGTATGGTTTATTGAACCGACCTCTCTACAAGCCCATACAAATGGAGAGACCGGGTTGACTGAAAGCCGATACGCTGCATCCGATAACAGCGCACCGGATTCCCTCAAACAGAAGGTGGACAGACTTATGGTGGAATATGATTCCGCAGAGACCCCCGGCGCCGTAGTTGGTGTAGTGCGTGATGGCAAAGTTATTTTTTCCAGGGGATACGGATTGGCCAACCTCCCCCACAAGGTGCCCATCACTCCGCAGACACGCTTTAATATCGCCTCCATATCCAAGCAGTTTACGGGCTTTGCATTCGCGCTCCTGGAACAGCAGGGCAAACTGGCGCTGGACGAGCCCGCCCGGAAATACCTGCCGGAGCTGCCGGATTTCGAGGAGACGGTAACCCTGAAACATCTACTCACCCATACCAGCGGTTACCGGGAGGCGTATGGGACGCTGGCGCTCAGCGGACTTATCTCCAGCAGAGATTACCTGTCACGCGAGGAAACCGTTGAGGTGGTCCGCCGCCAACGCGCCCTCGAATTTTCGCCGGGATCCCATCGTCGATATAACAGCACGGCCTACGTAGTATTGGCCCTGATTCTGGAAGAAGTGACGGAGACCTCGTTTCCAAAGTGGATGAAGGAAAACGTTTTCGACCCGATTGGAATGAATAATACGGTGATCGAGAGCGAGGTCGGACAGGTTATCCCCGGATCCGCCCCCTCCTACTATTTCAATAACAAAGAAGACCGGTTCGTTACGGCCTTCAGCAACCGTGCCATTTACGGATCTGCCGAGATCTACACCACGGTGGACGACCTGGCCCGATGGATGCGGAATTTCCATACGGCGGATGTCGGCGGTCCGGCGGTTCAGGATCGTCTGCGCCGGCGGTTTGTACTGACCAGCGGAGATACCACGCACTACGGACTCGGCATCCGAATCGACCGGGAACGGGGCCTGTCCCGCGTTCATCACAGTGGCGCACACGCCGGATACGGATCGAAACTGAACTACTATCCCGAACTGAATGCGGGAGTAGTGGTCATGAGCAACCACGACGAGCTGAACGCGGGACGAGTTGCCCGAAAAGTGGGGGAAATATTTTTTGGCCGACACATGGACCCTCAGGAAGAGCAAAGCTCCGAATCGGAAAAAAGCATCACCGTCGATACCACCAGGTTGAAAAACTATACGGGTCGATATCGGACAGAGAATGGAAAGGTCGTCAGCTTTGATCGCAGAAATACCAATCTCTACCTGAATCGCTCGCCGGAAGACCGTTTTTCGTTGGACCCCACTTCCGATACGACGTTTCATTCGAACGGTGGCAATATTACCGTTGAATTCCGAACCAATAATACCGGAGACGTCCAATATGCCACGCTGAAAGACTCGATATCCACCAGGTTGCATCCGCTCGGTTCCTGGAATCCAACGGTCAAAGCATTGCAGGCCTACACCGGTCACTACGTAAGCCCCGAACTCGAGACCATCTACACGGTCAGCGTCTCCGACAGCCAGCTCGTTGCCGAGCACCGGCGCAACGGCAGGTTACTTCTCGCTCCAGTAAAAAACGCGATCCGGAAAGGCACGTTCGAGACCGAAAAGGGGACCATTCGACCGGAAACCCGTTTCGAATATAACGAAAACGGCACGGTCACCGGCTTTTACGCGTCGCTTTGGAGAACGGAAAAGGTTTGGTTTCAGAAGCGGGAATAAAATGAACTCATTTGACCAGCAGCATTTTCCGGGTTTGGCTGAAGTCGTCGGTTTCCAGGCGATACAGGTACATTCCGCTGGCCAGGTCCTCCGCCCTGAAAGTCACTTCGTGCCGACCCGCCTGGCGCCTTCCAGCCACGAGCGTTTCAACCCGGCGGCCCAGCATATCATAGACCGTTAGTTGAACTTCGGTGGTTTTCGGCAGACTGAAACGAATCCGGGTCGTCGGGTTAAAGGGATTGGGATAATTCTCAGACAACCTTGTTTGTCGGGGCAAATCTTTATCAGCCGGAGTTGCCGTGTAAGTTTTACGGAATCTTTGGGGTACGTAGTTATAGATCTTCACGTTGTCAAGCCGTCCGTTGAACCACGTCTGGTCAATTGTTTTCCGCGTTCCGATGCGAAATGGACCGGTGGTTGTGTGGGCAAAATTATCAACCGTGAAAGTCGCGGTAACTCCCCCCAGGTACGTACTATCCTTCCCGCTAAACAATCGGGCCCGCAAGGTATCCGGCCGGTAAGAAAATTGCAGCCGGTACCACGTGTCGGGCGTAATGGAGGTATCCGCTATCGTCCATCTAGGCGGAAGAACACTCGTAAAGGTAAGGTCGGGAATCGTCGTAAACACCCACACCTGATCCCCTTCGAAACCGACGTGGTAATTTGGACCGGATCGCTCATCGCTCTCCTTGATCAGCATCATATCACCGAACTCAGGCAGCGAGTCACGTACCTGGAAGTCCATCTCGATGGCAAATTGCGGCAGGGCCAGGAAATCCGAACGACTGACCAGCGAGGTTGAATCTTCGGCCGACAATTCCAGTACCTGTCCCCTGCCCTCTACCTCCGGATACCGGGGAGTGCCGGCTACCGTAAAAGGATTTTCAAATTGGGAGCGATCTACGGGCGGCTGACCCTCTTCGGCCTGCTCGAAATCCAGCTCCAGTACCTGCGACTCTTCCTCCCACACGCCGAACTCATAACTATTCGTATCGTCGTCCACCGCGACCGGCTTGGAAGCCTGAAGTCCAGCCTGGCTGACAGCCGTAATTCGATAGTGGACCTTACTCCCGGCGGATTGCGAGGGTATCGTGGCTGCAAACGTATCCCCCTCTTTCCTGGTCATGCTTACCTGCCGCCAATCCGTGCTGTCCACCCGGTAATGCAGCATCACATCGCCCAGCTCGTTTTCAGCGATCGGCTCGACCTCCGCTTCTATCGTATAATCCCGGTCATCAGGTTGTTTGAGCAATTGGCTCACATTGGTTATCGCCGGCGGCATCGCAAAATTGCGTACCACGTTGCTGATGCGTATCTCGTCGGCAAAGCCATCCAAAAAGTTGTGAAGGGTATCCTCGGCCGGAGCTCCGGCGATAAAAAGCGGGTGATCACTCGTAATGGGGACGGGATCGGATTCTTCGTTTACATAACTGAGCGCATCAAAATACACCATCTCGAGTGCGTCATTATCTTGATCCGGCAGGCGACCCGGATTCTCGGCATTCTGATGGATCATCTGGATGAGCAAATTCCGTGTCGTATCCCGTATAAACGCTACATGATACCATTCTCCTATATGGAGATCCGGGTACGCAAGATTAAATAATTGCCTCTCATTTTCACTGTAATATCGACTTTCAATACTCCTGTTTTTTATAGAAGTGAGAACGCCATAGTTTTGCCGCGTAAAATCCGGAAATGGATGTGCAGTGTCATAGGCGGGTTTAAGAATAAAAGATGCATTATCGTACCAGTCAGGCAGAGGGAAAGTGCAAAAACAGAATGTATTCACCCAAAACTCGATTGTCCAGGATCCCGTCAAATCCAATGCAGCCGTATCCGGTACCTGTAGATGACTTCGGTCGTCCGGACTGTCATTGTCAAAGCGTACCTGCTTATCAAATTCACCGGCTCCGTTCATTTCCAAATACGAAATATTACCGTAAGCTTTCGGATCCTCTGTCCGACCGGATGCATTCCGGAGACTATCATCCAGATGGAGCAGCAATACGGTCGCCGAGTCGGACTCGTAGGGCCCGCCAATCGGCTCCTGGGCTTTTATAGTTGTAGCTAGCCCCCAGAGCAAGCAACAAACTATAATGTTCGTCAAGATTCTATTAAAGTCAGTCTGCGGGAAGAACATGATCCTCCCTCCTTCTATTGGATTGCCATTCCAGGAGTCGGTCTGACTTTTACAATTCTACCTCAAACCGGACTTTTCTCGCTACAATCCGAAAAGCCCGACAGACTCCCAGAGGTTTGGGCTATTATTTACTAATAACAAGTTATACATATAGCCTTGGGATCTCAACATAATCCCGTTCAGACAGATAGCCACTACACCATTTAAATGAATCTTATAATCCATAAACTTAAATTGCCATCTGCTAATTTTTAAAATTTCAGGGTAAGTTCGGATAAAATTCATTGATTCTGGAAGGCGTTTTCCCAGCAACTCACCGGAGGAAGCCGTTGGGAAGCGAGGGCGACCCCGTTTCTGCAGAACTAAAAATTTTTCGAATCGTTCTTAATAATACGCTGGAAAGTGTGAGTCCATTGCAAAACGCGGGGAAGGGCTCTGAAGCACTTGAGTTGTTCGGCTTAATGATCAAAGTCATTTAAACCAATCAACACCGGTATTATGGTTTCCCTACCCAGGTATAGCACCAGTCTGCCGAATTACTCTGGCTGAAGAGCCCTTCCCCGCGTTTTGCAATGGACTCACACATTCCAATCGAAAGAAACGGGGTTGCTCCCGCTTCCCAGCCGCTTCCGCCCCTCTCAAATAAGAGTTTAAAATTAACTGCTGTTGTTGTATTATATACCAACCTGAAACGGGCACTTGGCAACGAAAAATCAATCCATCGAAAAGATTTATGGCCGATACCGCACAAGAGCTGGAGCATGAACATCATTTTCAGATTTACAATCGTCACCCGCTGACGCTCACCCGGGGAAAAGGCTCGCGCGTCTGGGATGCCGAGGGCAACGAGTATATCGACGCCCTGGCCGGCATTGCCGTCAACTCGCTGGGTCACTGTCACCCGAAAGTGGTCAACGCCATCCAGCGACAGGCCGAGCGGCTCATTCACGCCTCGAATTTCTATTACACCCAGCCGATGGGCGATCTGGCCGAGATACTGACCCGCGTGTCGGGTATGGATCGTGTCTTCTTCTGCAACAGCGGCGGCGAAGCCGTCGAGGGCGCCGTCAAGCTGGCCCGTAAATACGGTCACGACCAGGGAAAAGAGGGAAACATTATCTCGATGGAAAATTGTTTCCACGGTCGCACCCTCGGCACCATATCGCTTGGCAAGAAAAAGTACTGGAAAGTTTTTGAACCCGTTCTCGAGGGATTCGAGCAGGTGCCCTTCAACGATCCGGAAACCCTCGAAGAAACGATGAACGACGATACGGTGGCCGTGATCATCGAGCCGATCCAGGGAGAAGGCGGTATCATTCCGGCCGAAAAAGCATTCCTGAAAAAAGCGCGCGAATTATGCGACCGGCATGGAGCCCTGCTGATCCTCGACGAGATTCAGTGCGGCGTGGGTCGCGCCGGAGCCTTTTACACCTTTCAGCGGTACGGGGTTACTCCCGATATCCTGACGACTGCAAAAGCGCTCGGAAGTGGATTTCCGATCGGGGCCTTCCTGGCCAAAGACGAAGTCAGCCAGGCTCTCTCTCCCGGTTCGCACGGCACCACCTACGGCGGAAACCCGGTGGGGTGTGCGGCCGCATTGACCACCCTGCGCGTCATGCAGGAAAAACAGGTCCCCGCCCAGGCCCTGAAGAAAGGCAAATACGCCAAGAGCAAATTGCGGGAGGCCGCGGAAGACTGGGATGCTATACGGGATATCCGCGGCGAGGGACTCATGATCGGTGTGGATCTGAACTTCAACGGCAAGCCGGTTGTTGCAACAATGCGGGAAAAAGGCGTCCTGTCGAACTGCACGTCCGACACGGTGATACGCCTGGTACCGCCGCTGACGATTCCCAACGAAGATCTTAATACCGTGGTTGACGTACTCATCGAATCTATCAAAGAAGTCGAAAAAGAGTCCTGATTATGAGCAGAGTTGATGTAGCGATAGTAGGAGCGACCGGTTATACCGGTTCCGAGTTAATGCGTCTTCTCCTGCCCCATCCCGAGGTACATATACAGATGATCACGTCGGAGAGCCGGGCGGGGGATGCCTATCATGACGTATATCCTCATTTCGAGGATTTGACCGACCTGGAACTGCAACCGATGGAGGATATCGAGGACGCCGACCTGGACCTGGTCTTTCTGGCCCTGCCGCACGGGGTGTCGATGGAATTTATCCGCGACCACCAGGACGCGCCCTTCCGGATTATTGATCTTTCGGGGGATTTCCGGCTGAAATCGGCCGACTCCTACGAACAGTGGTACGGACAGGAACACGAAGCGGCCGATTCCATCGAAGAGGCGGCTTTCGGACTGCCCGAACTGTTTCGGGATGACGTACGCAACGCCCGGCTGGTCGCCAACCCCGGCTGCTACCCGACGTCGGCTATCCTGGGACTCGCTCCCCTGCTCGATAACGATCTCATTGAATCGAACAACATCGTCGTGGATGCCAAATCGGGCGTCACGGGCGCCGGCGCCACGGCCAGGCAGAAGACGCACTTCCCCGAGGTATTCGGCAATTTCTCGGCCTACGGACTCCTGGATCACCGGCATACCCCCGAAATTCAGCAGGCCCTCGAACGTCAGACCCAGATTCTGCCCGATATACTCTTCACCCCACACCTGCTGCCGATCGATCGGGGCATACTATCCACGATATACAGTACGCCCAAAAACGACGTAAGCAAGGAACTGCTGGACGAGATCTACCTGAACTATTACGAAAAAGAACATTTCGTGCGGGTCGTCGACCAGCCGCCGTCACTTAAAGACGTACGCGGTTCCAACTTTTGTGATGTTTTTGTAACATACGACGACCGCACCAACCGTATCCTGACCATCGCCACGATCGACAACCTCGTAAAAGGAGCGGCGGGTCAGGCTGTGCAGAATATGAACATCATGTTCGGACTCATTGAAAAAACGGGACTGCAAAATCCGCCACTCAGTCCGTAAAGAGTAGGGCTCGCTGCGCTCGCCCTGCCGGAAGGCTATGCCGATCGGTAACATAGTAGTGTATATACACAACCAGGTTACTTGCTGGAATAACCTTCCGGCCTCCGGCTTCCGACTTCCGACGAGCGAGCAAAGCGAGCCTACAATTAACAAATTCCAAGTGTTTTAAAGGCTACCAAAGTCAATCAATCATGTTAAATAATCTATCCGATGTTCGCGGTATTACTTCCTGGGGCGCCCATATGGGTATCAAATCGAAGCGGCGCGATCTGGCACTGATTTTTTCGGAATCGCCGGCCACTGCCGCCTCGGTATTTACCCGCAACGTTGTTTGCGCCGAACCTATTAAGCTGAGCCGTGAATACATTAAAAATGGCAAGGCACAGGCTTTTGTTATTAATTCCGGCAATGCCAACGCTTGTACCGGTAAACAAGGCTGGGAAGGAGCCGTCGCCATGGCTGAAAAGACAGCAGAGTTGCTGGATATCGAAAAGGAGTCGGTCCAGGTGGCCTCGACCGGTCTGATCGGCGAGCCGTTTCCGACCGAAAAGGTGCTGGGCGGAATAGAAGAGTGCGTCCAGAAGCTGTCGGACCGCAACATTGCCGGGACGCTTGCCGCCAATGCAATACTGACGACCGATACCTACGCCAAGGAAGGGCATACCTCTTTTGAAATTGACGGTAAAGAGATCAACATGGCGGGTATCGCCAAAGGATCGGGCATGATTCATCCGAATATGGGAACGATGCTCGGCTTTATCGTCTGCGATGCCAGCATTTCGGCCGAAATGCTGGACCAGGCCCTGCACGAGTCGATCAAAAACAGCTTTAACATGATTACGGTCGACGGCGATACTTCCACCAACGACATGGTATCGGTGATGAGCAACGGCGAGGCAGGCAACGAAGAAATTACCGAAGAGGGTCGCGCCTACGATACCTTCAGGGAAAACCTGGAGAAACTCTGCGTGCACCTGGCCAAGCTGATCGTCTCCGACGGGGAAGGCTCCACAAAACTGATCGAATACAACGTGGAAAATGCGGCAAGCGAAGAAGACGCCCGTAAAATGGTCCGTACCGTTTCTGACTCCAACCTGGTCAAGACCGCCATTTTCGGCACTGATCCCAACTGGGGACGTATTCTGGCCGCCGCGGGACGCTCTGGCGTGGATTTTGATCCCGACCAGGTGGATCTGTTCTTTGGTCCCAATCGAAACAAACAGATCCTGAAACAGGGGCAGCCGACCGATATGAGCCGGGGCGAGTTGAAGAAAGAGTTGCAAACCTCCACCGTTACCGTCACGATCGATCTGAACCAGGGCGACGAGCGCGCCACCGGATGGGGCTCTGACCTTTCGTACGAATATATCCGTATCAACGCCGAATATACGACATAACTACCCGGTGATTATATTATATTAGGAGTCAGAGAGCTCTTTAAAAAACCGGGCAGGGCTCTGAAGCACTTGGGTTGTTCAGCTTAACGGCCGAAAGAGTTTAATGCCTTCAAGTCAGTATTTTGGGCATGTAATCAGCCATCGCAACGACCGGCTGAATTTCCCTGGCTGAAGAGCCCTGCCCGGTTTTTTAAAGAGCTCTCTGAAACAATTGACAGGTTCTGTGCGTATATTTCTCATCAAGACCATATACTTTTACTTTACATGAATACCTGCAAATTTGTGAGAGACGATTATTACCGTCTGGCCGCTACCCTGGTCCTTACATTCATACCTGTTTTATTTGCCATTTCCCCACTCCATGCCCAGGAAAGCGCGGCATCGGTAAACGGCTACGTAACCGACGCCACCAACGGGGAGACCCTTCTGGGAGCGAATGTAATTATTCAATCCTTGAACAAGGGCAGTTCCACCAATACCTCGGGTTATTACACTATCCAAAACCTCGAGTCCGGCACGTACAAGATCTCCTGTACCTACCTCGGGTATAAAACCTTTCAAAAAGAGATCCGACTCGAGTCGGGCGATAACCGGCGGCTCGATATTGAACTCGAGCCGCAGAGCCGGGAGCTGGGCGAACTTGTCGTTCAGTCCAAACGCGAAGAGAAAGAGAGACGATCGATCGGCCGGGCCCGAATTCAAACGCAGATGATACAGAAGATGCCGTCGGTGTTGCAAGACGACGTCTTCCGGTCGGCACAGCTACTGCCGGGCGTCAAGGCCGCCTCGGATTTCTCGAGTCGCCTCTATATACGCGGCGGAAGCTCGGATCAAACCCTGATTTTGCTGGACGACACAAAAGTTTATAATCCCTCCCATTTTTTCGGTTTCTTTTCGACGTTCAATCCCGACGCCATAAAAAATGTCCGCCTCCATAAAGGAGGGTATCCGGCCAAATACGGCGGCCGACTCGGTTCGGTTATGGCCATTTACAACAAAGACGGGAACAGCAACGAATACCAAACCGGCGTTAACGTGGGGATGCTGAGTTCCAGTATAATTCACGAGGGGCCCTATAAATACGGCTCCTATATGATTGCGTTTCGCCGGTCGACTATCGAGCCCTTGCTGGCGGCTCTGCGGCAGACCCAGGACGGGATCCCCAATAAATTCTACTTCTGGGATCTGAACGGTAAGATTAACCTATCCGCCTCCCAAAACGACAAGCTTTCCCTGTCTTTCTATTCGGGAGTCGATAATGTGGGAATCCCCTTTGCCGACGACGGACAGATCAACCTGTTTTACGGTAATCAAACGCTTAGCGCCAACTACACCCTCATCCTTAATGACAATCTCTTTGCAAAACTGACCGTCACCGGTTCCCGTTATTTCAACGAACCCCACTTCAGCATTGCGGGGACCCAATTCCACCGCGACAATGATATAACCGATCTATCCGTGAAAGGAGATCTGGAATACATTCAGGGGAAACATGAAATAGAAGGAGGCTTCTGGAGCGGATACATGCGATTCATGTACGAGGATTACTTCGACCAGCAGAATACTTTTTCTCAGTTAATCAGGGCGAATTACAATCATATCTATCTTCAGGACAACTGGAGTCCGAACGAACGCTGGGAGATTAACGGCGGGGTACGGCTGACACACTTTTCGGAGGGGGATCATCTGAAACTCTCCCCCCGGCTGTCGGCCGACTACCAACTCACCTCCTCCATCCGATTGCAAGCTGCCTACGGTCGATACTATCAATACCTCACGCTGGTTACCAACGAGGCCTTCTCGGGATTTGACTACTGGCTGACCAGCGACGAGGGGGTTCCTCCCGCCTGGGGCGACCAGTTTATTCTCGGGGCCAAAACGCAGCCATTCGAGGGATATCAATTTGATACGGAGATCTACTACCGTACGATGCGGGAATTGTTCGAGCAGGATCCGCTTATCGATAACCTGGCGGGCCTGGATTACGCGGAGATCTTTCGATTTGGAAAAGGATACGCCTACGGCGTCGAGGCGCAACTGCAAAAGCAAATCGGTCGACTCAACGGTTTCATCGGCTACACGTTCAGCCGAACGATGCGTAAATTTCCCGGCTACAACAATCCGATCTCCGATCCGGGGCAATCCCGCTACTATCCGCCGAAGTTCGACCGGACCCATGACCTGACCCTGAGCCTGAGTTATCGCCTCTCCGAACAGTGGGAACTTGCGAGCGTATTCAATTATGCTACCGGACAAGCCTACACCCGCCCCCGCGGATACACCGAAACCGGCCGTTTCCCCTTCGGTAACTTCCGGCGCGGTCAACTAACGGTCGGCCGTATCAACGCTGCCCGGCTTGCCCCCTATCATCGGCTCGATCTGAGCGCCACCCGGCACGGAACCTTTTTCGGAATGGGCGAGGCCGAATGGAAGTTTCAAGTGATTAACGTTTACTCTCGACGCAATATGTGGTTCTACAACTACGATCTCGACGAACGTCCGATCGAGCGGAGCGCGGTAAAACTGCTTCCCATACTCCCGTCCCTGACGTATTCGGTCGACTTTTAACACAAAAAACCAATTACATACGATGAAGAGCGTTTCCACCATTCCAATTCTTTTCCTTATCGGTTTGTTGACCGGTAGCTGCGATATTTACAACGACCCCGGCTTTGAACAACGTTACGTCATCGAATCCTACCTGGTAGCCGACCAACCTCTGCCGGAAGTCCGGTTATCCCACACCATACCGGCCGATCGGCCCTACAGCTTCAGTCAGACCGCCGTCGGCGGAGCTGACCTCTCCGTGTCCTTACTCGACGACAATGGTTCCATCGAGGAACGTATCGCTTACGTGGAAGTCAATACCGGAGTGTATCGGCCGTCCGACGAGCACATCGTCCAGCCGCGAAAAACATATCGCCTGCAGGTCGAGATCGACGGAGAAAACACCATCACAGCGCAAACCACCGTCCCCAACTCCTACCGACTCACCGGCAGTATTCCCGATTCAGTCGTTTACCAGTCCCCCGATCAGCTCAAGGTCACGCTGCAACCGGATCCGCCTGACACGCTGAGTCGCCAGAAACAATTTGTATTCAACCTCATCGCCGTTAACTATGTAACGGCGACGCCCACTCCCTTTTATGCCGATCAGATCGAAAATGACGAAGTAGAACGTGCCGACTTTCGTAACAACAGTTCAGGACTGGTTTCAGAGGGAAACTTCACCATGCATCCCGACGGATCCATAGAAATCCGGGTCCCCTGGATCGGCTTCGCATTCTACGGCGACAATAAGATCGTGACCAATTCGATCGACCAAAACCTCTATGACTTCAGTCGCTCACAAAATATCCAAACCGGCGGATCAACCCTCTCCCCCGGAGAAATCCCCAATATCAAATATCATATCGACGGTGGAATCGGCATTTTCGGCAGCATAACGGCAGATACCGTTTCCACCCATTTGCTAAAACCGTAACCCAGTGAATCGAGAGTAATACTCGGCCGCGGAGAGGTTTTTTAAAAGATCATATAAATACACCGGCGCTAATCGGAATAGACTCTTTTCCCACGCTCGGGAATTTCAACATTTACTTTAAAAAATTACTTGATTATAAAGGGGGCGATTTATTATGCTAATTGTTAACTTCCCGCCAAACCAAAAATACAAGGATATCCAATCACGTGACTTACTCAATCATCACCGGTGCCAGCCAAGGTATCGGCAAGGCATTGGCTCACCAAGCTGCTGCAGCGGGACATAATCTTATCTTGCTCTCTTTACCCGATGAAAATTTATCGGAATCGGGAAAAGAAATATCCGATCGGTACGGAATTGAAGTTCATTGTCACGAAACCAATCTGACCGAAGACGGAACGATTGAGGATTTTTTCAACTGGTGCCGTCACAGCGGATTTGAAATTGACATGCTGATTAACAATGCAGGGATTGGATTGCAGGGCGAGTTCATGGACTCGAGCGAAGAAGATACCCGAACCATGATAAAACTAAACATGGAGGTCGTCTCCTCCATGACGAGGAATACCTTGCCTTTCCTCCGCAAACATCCCCGGAGTTATATATTGAACGTTGGTAGTATAATCTCATACATGTCCGTTCCCTATAAAGCCCTTTACGCTGCAACGAAGAGTTTCGTTCTTACGTTTTCCAATGCACTCCGGTATGAGTTGAAAGATACGCCAATCAGCGTTAGCTGTGTCTGTCCGGGTCCCACGTTAACCACTCAAAAACGAACCGAGCAGGTTCGTCAACTGGGATGGAAAGCCAACGTATTGGTCAAAACCCCTGAAGAAGTGGCAAAGGCGGCTTTAAAGGGGCTGAAAAAGGGCAAGCGGACTATTATTCCGGGAGTCGCCAACAAGTTTATGGTAGGTCTGGGCAAATATCTACCCACCGGCATCCAGCTAATGATCGCCAGCAGCATCTTTGCTGATTCGGAGTTCAACAAAACCGAAATTGATTCAGACGAATCGCCCGTCAGTTTGGAAGTGAAATAACACATATAAAACGTCCGGCTAAATCCCCGGCGTTTTCTCTGCATTACTAAACCCCCTTATGCTGTTTCCAAATTCAATTTCATATCCGCAATGCCAGTACAGCCTTCATCCTTGTAACCTATATGGAAAGGATACTGCCATGCTATATTTTTTCAGCGCTCCATCATCCCCAATCCGTATTTTATTTCGTGGTGGGCAATGCGGTCTAACTACTATTACCATATGACTTTTTTCGTAACCGGGGCCACGGGATTTATAGGAAGCATTCTCACCCGCCGTCTATTACAGGAAGGGCATCGCGTTGTGGCGCTGGTCCGCCCCCACTCCCTTCATAAAGCCACGGATAAGCATGAAAGCCTTTTTTGGGTGGAAGGAGATCTGTTGGATCCGCAGAGCCTGATAAAGGCGATGGAAGAGTGTGACCGCGCATTTCATGTGGCGGGTTATGCCAGCGTCTGGGCGCCGGACAATCAGCTTTTTTACGATATTAATGTGACCGGCACGCGCAATGTCCTGCAGGCAGCCGTGAAAGTCGGTATCGACCGCCTGGTTTATACCTCCACAGCCGCTACGCTGCCTCCGGCCAATTCCGATGCCCCCACCGACGAAGCGTCCGAGAAGAAGTATTTTCACAACCCTTATGAGCACAGCAAATACCTGGCCGAACAGAAAGTTTTACGTTCCAACGGTGATCATCTGAATACTTTAATAGTCCATCCCACGCGCGTATTCGGACCGGGTCCCCTTACCGAAAGTAACGCCGTTACTCGCATAATGAAGTATTACCTACAAGGTATATGGCGTTTTCAACTGAGCGATGGAAAGTATATAGGAAATTACTGCTATATACGAGATCTGGTCGAGGGTCATTTATTGACTATGAACCACGGAACGCCGGGCGAGCAGTACATACTGGGAGGAAATAACCTCACATTTAAAGAATTATTCAATTTGATCGGAGAAGCGGCCGGCAAGCATCGCTACCTGGTCTCCCTTCCTGTCCCTATAATGCAGGGTTTTGCACAATTGGAAAAATTGCGCGCAAATACGCTGGGTGGTAAACCGCAGATTACGCCCGACTGGATCAACAAATATCTCCAAAACTGGGTGACCAGTTCAGCTAAAGCCCAACGAACACTGGGATATCAAATCACACCGGCCCGTAAAGCCATTCAAAAAACTGTTCAGTGGCTGCAACAAGAGCCTCGACCTGATGAAAAATCAAAATAATAAATAGCTCCGCATGTAGTAGATCATTGATTTACAAGACCAGCCCTCAAGTCATCGAATACTGCCTCTTGATATATACTCCCCGAAAGAGTCAATATCCATGTTGGTGCCACAGACTATTACGCCCACTTTATTGCCATTCAATTCCTCATTTAAAGGATTCAGCAGGCCGGCGCATGCAGCGGCGCCCGCCGGTTCAACGGCCAGTTTCATATCATCAAACATCAATTGCATGGCATCGCAAAGCTGTTGATCCGAAACCGTACACAGCGCGTCGACATGCCTGCGGCAAAGCGTGTAACTATACTGCTCGGCATACGGGGCCCCGAGGCTGTCGGCGATCGTATCCACTTTCTCAATTTGTTCAGGCCGTCCCGCCTCGAAACTGCGACGCATCGAGTCGGCTCCTTCGGGCTCGACGCCAAACACCCGGCAATTCTCATTCACATGTTTAACCGCGGTTGCAATCCCCGCGCAGAGTCCGCCGCCCCCGATCGGGACAATCACCGCATCGAGGTCCGGTTGCTGCTCCATGAGCTCTAGTCCCACGGTGCCGGTTCCCAATGCAACGCCTTCACCGTCAAAAGGATGAATGAATGAGCGCCCCTCTTTTTGCTCAATCTCGCGCACGCGCTCAAACGCCTCGTGCACATTGTCAACCAATACCACTTCCGCCCCGAACTCCCGGCAGCGGTCGATCCGCACCTGGTTGGCCGACTTTGGCATCACCACCTTGGCGGTAGTATTATTCTCTTTCGCCGCATAGGCCACGGCAATAGCGTGATTACCGGCACTGACTGCCGTTACCCCCTTCCTGAGGGCCGCTTTATCCAATTTGGCCATATTCATAAGGGCTCCGCGCACCTTGAAACTCCCGCCGTGCTGCCAGAGCTCAAGCTTAAAATAAAGCCCGGTATTATCGCCGATCAGACGTCGGATTTTTTGATTGGACAGCTCCCATACCGGGGTTTGCCGTATGCGATCTCCAAGTTGCCTGCGCGCCTTCTTCATCTGTTCCAGCGAGGGCGTCTGAACGGTGGCATCCGGGTTGCTCATAAAAAATATTTTTACAGTTCTGCATTAATCGCAATTTGATAATACCTGTAAGCAATAAAGGGAAGATCACATAAATATAAAAGTCACCTGGCTGAACTGAATCGACAAGTACGGGAACCCCGGCTGGATTACCCCCGTTTTGCGTATGAGCGTTAAACTTTACGGGTCGGGGTGCAACACCTTTTTTAATTTATCCCTGAAATCTGCAATGCATGCCAGGTTCCTAATTGTAGGTATAAAATCCCTCTCCAGTCTTTCGACCCAGTTTGCCGGCGTCCACCATTTTTACCAGCAGCGGACAGGGACGGTACTTCGGGTCTTTAAAGCCGTTGTACAATACTTCCAAAATATCGAGGCAGACATCGAGACCGATAAAGTCGGCCA
>CAYQXO010000060.1:0-16514 GCA_964421495.1 uncultured Balneolaceae bacterium
TTGATCAATGTACTACTGTACATTTCCTTCGCCGGCACCCTGTCGCCTTGCAGACAATCAAATTTCTTGGTGAGAAATCCGGCCTTAGTTCCTATGTTAACGAAAATGCATTCATAATTATTCCAAATGCCGCTTCAGGCGGGTTTTTCGCAACAGATCCCGAAAATCAAATAATTCCCGATGCTAATGAAAAAAGCGGATGCCTCCAAGCACCCGCTCTTTTAATCAATGATATAAAGTTTTGTTAGAAACGCAACGTAACCCCGAAAATTAATCGGCCGTTGGAATCTCTTATCTGGTTTTGCGCATTTTCAAAACTCAGATCCCCGCTATAATCCGTAAAGCGGTATTCGATAAAGGGATTCAGCATGGGGATCAGGTTGATTTCCCCGCCTATCAGTCCATGATAAGCGAAGCGAGAATCATCGTCCCCCTCCAGGGAAACAGAAAGATTTTCTGCATCGCTGTAGCTCAAATCAGTCGTCGATGAACCGAGTCCGACGCCTACATACGGATTAGCCAGGCCAAGATTGACTTTCCCCAGCACCGAAACGCCGAAATCGTAGTTTTTCAACTCCTGGCTGTATTCGATGTTGTTTTGGCTGAGCTGATTTTCTTCGCTAAAATAGCTGAAGTACCCGCGGAAACCCAGGTTCACCATGGGCAGGGGCAGGTCAACGGTGTTTTCGACCCGTGCCCCAAATCCGGTTTCAGGGCTTTCGTTCCTGATTTCATAGGAGGCGCCGACGGCCCATTGAGCCTGGACGGGAGTAACCGAAAATGCGAGGAGCAGTAAACCGATAATGCCTAGACATAATTTACGTAACATATGGATCCTTTAGCTTTTTTAGTTAGAATATATCATGAGTAATTATAATTCAATTTTATATACCGTTCCTCTCCCCCGCCCGCACATAACATAATAAGACGAACCATATCGAAGGTTCGTTACTTTTGCGCATAAACAATTAAGTTATGCCAACCATTCCGCCGGTGACTTTCCGAATATCTGGACGTTTATGATCCCAAAGACCTCCAATTTCAATATACCGTTGTAAAGGTCATGGACAAAACCTTATATTAGGGAGCTCGAATTTCATATATCCAACTCGATCTCCTCGTATTTTCCGGCTTCAAATAGTTTTTGTTTATTTACCAGCAATAGACAGGAAAATCTCTTTATTACAGGATTGGGATTTGCTAATTTAGAGGATAGAGAAAGAGTGCTTTTAGGCCGGCGTGGCGGAATTGGTAGACGCGTTGGACTTAAAATCCAATGGGCGGACTACCGCCCGTGCCGGTTCGAGTCCGGCCGCCGGTACCGTACAGTCCCCTGTGTGTCAACCTTTTAGGCATGCAGGGGATTTTTTATTGCGGGAATAATTTATGGCTCCAAATGGTATCTATCTTATTCTGGGACAACAGTTTTGATAACACTTAAGAGGTGAGGGGGGGTAGCCGTCTATCAACAATGGGGGAGGTTGAAAGACAAACTCAATTGCTCTCATAAAACAATTCCTGATGCGGATAATCGATTACATCATTTTTCATTCTGTACCAGGCGGCTCTTGTTTTACTATGTTTCATTTTACTCCTCTTTATTTCAACCAATTTGTCTTTGGATATCATATCTGATATGGCCGCCTGCCTGGTAACATTATGATCATCAAACTGACCGGAAACCCTGATAACAGAGGTATCTTGATTACCCTGAACATGTATTGATAAAATAATTTCTCCGTGTTCGAAGGATTCCGGCTCCATTTTCAAGTGACCGATATTTTTATTCCTTTGATCGATACTATACCCTTTATCCACTAAATGGCTTGCAATTCCCGTGAAAGAAGAATCAACATCCTGTTCTGTATCCAAAACAATAGTGTCAGCCGGCTTTATCGATTGATTATAAGGTTGGCTTGAACCACAACCCCCGAGGATTGCCATCAATATGATTGCTAGCAATCGATGCATAGACCCCCTTCTGATTACTTTCTTGGATTTTGAAGCTTTCTACTAAAACTAGCAACTATGTTTAATTTCTCAAAAGCTAAACCCGTCACGAAGTCATTCAAAGGAGTAATTCAGAGGGGCAAAAGCCCAACGCTATGAACGCCGGCCTTTGAGTAGCTCTAATAATTAATTGCGGGGATTCAGCTTTTAATCCTGTTGGGCGATGCCGCTCTGAGTCATTTCAGATCTGGCTTCCTGGATAGTCGCTTGCAGGATTTTCAGAGCACTTTTCAGTGAATCTCCCGTATGAACGGTTTCTTCGGAAAGGGACGCAATAGAGGTAATGCCTTTTGTAGTCAGGTCATTGGACATGTATTGCTGGATCTGATTCACATTGGATACAAATGTTTTTAAGGAGCTGCTAAGTCCCTCGCTGTTTCGCTGAATCTTTTCGAAGGTATTCTTGAAAGCTTCGCGGCGTTCGTCACTGCTTTTCTGTATCTCGGAATTCTCGTAGTCGTTATCTTTATCGTTCCATTGTTCAAAATACTTGTTTCCCTTCGTCTTCAATCCATTTAGTTGGGAGGTGAAGTTTTTTTCCATCTTTTTAATCTTGGACACATTTTCTGTATAGGAGTTGAACGCCCTTTTGACATCCTGTTGTCCGGGCCGGGTAAGTTCGCTCAACGATGCGTCAATAGCATCAATTTGTCCTACAAGCACTTCGGCATGGCTGTTTACGTTCTCCATCGACGACTGCACATCTTCAGATCGCTGCATGCCCGTCGTGGAACAAGAGGATACCGTTATGGCCGTCGAAAGAAGGAAAAGTACGAGTAGATTGTTATGTTTCTTGAATAGTTTCATGATAGTAGAGTTTAAAAAAAAGTGGTATTTTCGTTTGAATCCTTCAATGACAAGGAGGATTCGTCTTGTATTACATGTAGTACAATATAACTATAATACGGCGGGCAGCTCTTACACAAGACAGACTGAACCTTACAGAGTTTACGTATTTTAGGAGGAAGGTGCGGAATTAGGCGGTGCTTGCCGGAAAATTAAAGAGAATATCATGACTAAAATAATTGGCGGCATACTTAGTGTAGGCGGAATTGCAGGAGTCCTCTTTTTTGGCTACCAGTACCTTCAAGACACTGAATCTTTTCAAGTATTTGGAGCGGAAATCGCTGTAACGACAGGGGATATCGTTCCGATTCTGATATCCGCAATCGCCCTCATTGCCGGTTTATTGATTTATCGTTCTGGCAGATAGCCTGACGCACATAAGCAGAAATTACCCCTCTTCAAACGGAATGCATTTTCGTTCTCCTTATTCATACACCTTGAAGACCAAAATCCGGATTCCGGCATCATCCGTACTAATGAAAAAAATATATAAATCTTATTTGGTATTATGTAAGCCAAATAAATCCCGTCATGTTTACATTACAAGTAATCCTATTCAGTTTCTCCTGTTTAGGTTACCCCTCTATACCCCCCTATAGATGGACCCTGGTGATACAGGGTCCATTCTTTTTTCCTGCCAGTCAAAGATTAAAAATAAATACGATACAGAAGAGCGATATTTCTACCCGGAGCGGGATATATCTCCTTGATGCGCGAGAGATGATTGCGATACGTGGTATCAAATATATTGTTTGCATTGAGGGAAACCGTATGGAGCAGATCCCATTTCTGAAAACGGTATTGACTGAACAATTTAAAAATTGCATAACCGTCGGTCGCCCGTTCAAACTCCCCGGTTCGATTCTGACTGGCCGACATACTACTCCGGGTACCGAGCCTTAATTTCCGGTGCGTGTAACTGACTTCCATATGTCCTTTTAACGGGGGGATTTCGGGCAAGGGTCTCCAGCGGCTATCCGTGCCGTTTTCTTCAAGCTCAAAACGTTCCCGTTTGCCATGCGTATAGCTAAGTGCGGCCGAGAATGCCCATTTGTCGTAGAGTTTTACCTGTGCATCCAGTTCCACCCCTGAAAGTACGGCTCGCGTCCCGGTAAATTGGTAAATATAAAGGGATGGATCCTGCGGGGCCCGGGTGCCGGTATTTCGCGCATAGTTGTAATTGGTAAATCCATTGTGGAAAACACTGAGCTCCGCCCGCGCCTTTGATTGCCGGTATCGCAGGTAGACTTCCTTGCCGAAACCGCGTTCGGGATCGAGATCGGGATTGCCGACCTCGAAGGAATAAGAGGCCAGGTGAGGTCCGCGAGAAAACAGTTCCTCCTGGGAAGGCGCACGGAATGAATGAATAAACGTAACACCGGTGAAAAAGCCGTCTCCAAAATCATACACCGCATTTGCAGCGCTGGCCAGTGCCGTAAAGGAACGCTGCCGTATTTCACGTCCATTGATAAACGCGTTATCGACGGCTGGCATAACCGTGGTATGATCGAGACGGGCTCCCACCTCCATGTGAAGAGCTCCCACATCCTTTTCCTCGATCAGAAAAGTCGAAAAACTATAGGAGTCGGAATCGGGCGTTCGGGTTCCGTTGACTACATAGTTTTTGCGTTCGCCCCAGAGTCCCACTTTTCCGGCATTAAAAAAAGCAATCTCCCCGTGATTCACTTTAAGCGACAAATTGCTGGTCAATACGCCGAATTCGGTCCCCGAAACGCCGCTCGACTCGATTTCCCGGTGGAAATAGCTTTTATGGGACACATCAGCTTCCAGCTTTTTTAGTACGTCCCTTTCCAGGAATACTTCTGTACTCCCCTTGAACTGTAATTTTCGCATTTCAATATCGACCCCATCCGGATGTCCGCCCAGCGAATCGGGGGGAATACCATAATGATTGATGTATAAACTGGAGGCCAGTCCCGCATGTCCCCAGGGTCGGACGTACCCAATTCCCACGGCATCATTCGTCGAAAAAATTCCCGAGTTTTCGAGCGCTCCCTCCGGCGTCCGGGTATCAAGGGCAGACCGGATATTGCCATCCGCTTTCAAAACAAAATTATCTCCCAGCGGGGCACTGAACTCCAGTCCGGCCGATGCACCGCTGTTAACCGACTCGCCCTGCACACTGGCCGTACCGTGCACATGATCGGTGTTACTGGTAGGAATCTGGTTTCGAACCACGTTGATTACGCCCCCTATAGCATTCGAGCCATACTCCAGGGCGTAGGGACCGCGGGCTATTTCAATCTCCTCAGCCGCCATGGGATCAACAGTTACCGCATGATCCGCCGATTGCGAGGATACGTCCCCGGTGCGTTCACCATCCTGCAGAATCATCAGCCGCTCCCCTCCCAGTCCGCGCATGACGGGTCGAGCCGGCGCCGTTCCCATGGATTGTGTGCTTAATCCCGGCAGATCTTCCAGGGTACCGGACAACGTTGTACCGAGATTTTGCCGCAATTCCTCTCCGGAGATCGATTGAATAGCCTTTTCGAGATGATTGCTGCTTCTTTGTACTCTTTGTCCGACAATTTCGATACCGCCTTCCCTTAACACCGTCGAATGCAGGGAGGGAGTGATAAACAGCGTGTCATTGGCAGGCACATCAACGGTCAATAACTGTTTTTTATATCCCATGCGCTGCAACCTCAGGGTGTAGGTGCCCTCCGGAACATTGCTGAACATAAAAGTTCCATCACTATGGGAGACCTGCGTGCGTTCGATTTCTTCCAGACTCAGGTAGACGTAGCTAACCGGCTCCCGTG
The DNA here is from genome assembly GCA_964421495.1 of uncultured Balneolaceae bacterium. Classification (GTDB taxonomy): domain Bacteria; phylum Bacteroidota; class Rhodothermia; order Balneolales; family Balneolaceae; genus CAJXOW01. The sequence continues at coordinate 5,640 of CAYQXO010000060.1, forward strand.
TTTCGCTGTCAATAACCGTACCCCTAATAGTGCCGGTTGACGCATCTGCCGGTGTAAATCCTTGCACCGACAACAATATAAATAGCCAGATAACACAGCTGGCTGGTACATATTGCATCCCATCCGTAAAAAAAATCATAATTGCGTCAGCATTGAGTTTGCAGGCGCTTACTGTGTTTGCTCTTCTACATGCACTTCCAATGCACTGCTTTCACCAGGGCCGGGAGTTTGAAAATCGGCGTGAGCTCCATGCATCAATTTAAACTGAACCCTGGTAGTCCCGGACGATTTGCCGACCAATCGAAAATCCCAGCGTCCGTCGTCCGCTTGCTGTTCTATTTCCACCAATTCGTCATTGCCGACTTCCCAACCGAGGCTGTATTCATCGTCGAGATCCTCCCCGTGAATCTCATCGCCCTCCTCGTCTAAAAACACGACAGTAATTATCGAGGTCTCTTGTTCTTCCACCACCTCAAACCGTCCGTCCGAGTTGCCATCCATATAGGTGAGGATAACTTCATCGTTCATAGTAAACTGTACCCCGTGGGGATCGGAGTGTTCATCGTGATCATCATCATTGCTGGCCGGATTGCCACACCCCGACGCAAGGATGGCCGTAAATAAAATTGAAACGATGAACGCAGAAAATTTTTCAGTTCTTTGCATTGTTTTCGAAATATTGAGTCAAAGTTATGTTAATAATATTGAATTTATATGGTAAACCTTCCCTGATTATTACCAACCGACAGATGGTATTGCCTCTCTGTCGATCGGACCTATACGCATCATTGCGTAAATCGGACGGGTTGTTGCCCCCCTGGGAGTCTGTCGGACTTTTCAGTACGTAACGAAAACCCCGACAGCCACCGGGATGACCGGACGAGGTAGTTTCACGCTGATTTTAAATTATTATAGTTGATCTATTTAACGAGATTTCGGTCAAAATGTATGCCAGACAGCTGTCGGGATTTTCGCAGTAGATTTGTAACAGTCCAACAGACCCCTAAAACGGAAGAGAAGTGATTATTATTGAATATAAATTGGTTCTGTGAACGGACCACCAACCCACCAGGGTATAAATGGGATGACCAAGCACACAAATCACATTCCCGATCAACAGAGAAACTGCTCCCATCGCTATTATCAAATGGAGGGCGAAAGCGAAGCCCCGTTTACCTGGGAATATCTTGAAGCGATGCCGGAAGAATGGAAAGTCAAGATAACAAAAACCACCGGCTGAAATATCGGTTGTTTGGTTTGTGTCGGGATAGCAAAAGCGGGGCATGGTATACAGGCTCCGGGAGTCTGTCGTACAAACACTAATTATTAGGGAGTTTTTCTATATTTTCCGGGGAAATTTGATGCGGAAACAAGTCCCCCGCCTGACCGGACCGGTAAAATAATCGATACTGCCTTCCAGTTGATTCGTAAAAGTGATTATCAGCTTACTGCCGAGTGACGAATTGCCTTTCAGACTGAAATCTTCGGGCAGGCCCACCCCGTCATCTATGATCCGAAGCTCGCACTCATCCTTATTTTGCTCAATCTGAATGACAACTTCACCCTGTTTTTTTCCCCTGAAGGCATGCTTAAATACATTGGTTAACAATTCATTGACGAGCAAACCTACGTAGAGCGTTCGCTTTTCCGAAAAGCCGACCGCATCACCTTCCACCCGACATGCTATATCCCGGTCCGGATCCACAAAACTGTCACGCAAGTCCTCCGCCAATTCCTGTAGATACGATTTCAACATCACTTGCTCCAACGAATCGTTCTCGTAAAGCCGTTTATGAAGCATTGCCACCGTATTTATGCGTTTCTGAATATTATCCAGGATTTGCTCGAATTCCGGGTCGCTGGTCCGCATCTTCTCCAGGTCAACCAATCCCGAAATTAGCGAAAGATTATTTCGCAGCCGGTGATGGATCTCTTTCAGTAAAACCGCATTGCGTTCTGATTTTTCCTTAAGCTCCGCATTTTCCTTGTAGAGTTCAAATTGCCGAATGAGCTCGTCTGACGCAGTCTGCAACATGCTTATTTGAGAATCCGTAAACCTGCGCCTTTTCTTGTCCATAACACAAACCGTGCCCACCGAGTAACCGTCGGGAGTCTTCAGCGGCACTCCCATATATGACTTCAGATAGGGGTCGCTTTTTACATAAAAATTATCCTTAGACCTGGCGTCCTGTCTCATATCAGATATCAACAGCGGTTCCCCTCCTTCAATCGTATATTTACATACGGAATGCTCCTTGTCCATATAAGGGAGATCCATACCCCGGCACACTTTGATCCATTGTTTATCCTCATCAAGAAAGTGTATACCGGCAAAAAAGGTGTCACAGTTCCGGGCGATCATATTGATCGTACCCCGGAATATACTTTGCATATTGGGCAAAGCCTTCTCATACTCTCGCATTTTCCTGATCCGCCGCAACTCTTCTGGATCAGCTCTCGAATTCATAAATACCAACCCCTCATTTAGTTTAAGCCGAGACCTTTTTCAATTAACTAACCAAACTTAATTTTTAAATCACCTAAAAACAATAATTATTATTAATTAACTTTCTTGGTTTCGTTTATTTTTATATCTCCGGATCTTTATAAGTTGCTGGCCGATCCCTGAGGAGCTTTTTGCTTGTCAAAACGAACTCTCACCGCTGTACCCTCATCCGTTGATGTAACATCCAAATCCGCGTTCAATTGTCGCTTAAGAGTTTGAATAATGGTATACCCCAATGTTTCAGGTTTCTCAACATTATACTTTTCCGGAATACCGATTCCATTGTCTGATACGCATACTTGTACCTGCGCAGCCTTCTGTTGCAGCTGAATCGTAATAACTCCCTCCTCCCCCTCCCTGAAAGCATGTTTGAAAGCATTTGTTATTAATTCATTCAACATCAATCCGAGTGGAATCGCCTGGTTGACATTAAGTTTAAATTTCTCCAGATCTGTCTTTACTTCTATAAACTCCGTGCGAAACGACTGTTTAATTTTATTAATCAACGCCCCCAGATATTCTTGAATCTGAATATCGGTCAGATCTTTCTCCTGGTATAATTGTTCGTGGACCTGTGCAATCGTTTGGAGGCGCATTTGGCTATCACTCAGCGCTTCAATGGCCTCTCGATCGTTGAGCCGTTCCTTTTGAAGATCCAGCAATCCCGAAATGACAGCCATATTATTTTTGACCCTGTGATGTATTTCCTGCATCAACGTTTGCTTCTGCGCAAGCAAATTCTTGAGCTGTGTCTGTTTTTCAACTTGTCGGGTAACATCCTGTCCCACCATCAATACCGCCGTTTTATCTCCATACTCGATTTGTAAAGCTCGCGTTCTGAGATATTTATTTTTACTCCCCGGTGATTGAATACTATACGTTTTAAAGGGAACTTCCTTTCCTTCTTGTACCTTCTCCAAATACTTTTTTAAGTCTTTTATCTGATCATCTGAAATCAATTCCAGGAATGATTTTCCCGTTAAATCCGCCGTAGCCTCGAAATTCAGTATATCAGCGGCTCCCTGATTGGCAAACTCCACCACTACATCATTGAGAATCAATATGAGATCAGGATTCAACTTTACCAGCTTTTCCCATCTCTCTTCACTTTCTTCCAGGCGCTTGCGGATATTAACGTCCTCGGTAATATCCTGAACAATACCATATACCTTTACAAATCCCGTGTCCGTTTTATACCGCTTTGCAAACTCCTTCAAGTACCGAATCTCCCCTGTATCATATCTGCGGAGACGGGTGGTCAGTTTCTGAGGCTCGCCGGTTTCAATTAAATCCTGAAGTTTTTCTTCAAATTCCGGGCGGTCCTCTTCTAAAATCTGTTTTTTATAGACGTCGAAACTTTTCATCATATTCGTATCATCAGCACCCAACATTTCATCGATGCTTTTTGAAAAATAAACATTACCCGTCTCGGGGTACCATTCCCACAATCCCACATCAGCCAACTCTGTGCTTATTTCCATCAATTCGAACAGCTTCGTCCGATCATTTATCAACTCGTACTCCTCTACGGGACGGGGCTTATGAATATAGAACCATTCATCCTTACGGGCATCATGAAAGGGCGTCAACGTCAGGTCTACCCAGAAATATTCACCCGATTTTTTGACGTCAATGACATATCCCTGAAACGTCTTTTTTTTACGCCGGGCTTCTTTATAGAACACCAGCGTTACCGGATCCGTATCGGGACTAATAACCGTATCGAGGGTTTGAATTTCATCGGCCTGGTACCCCGTGACTTTCGTATAAGCCTCATTGATATAAATTACTTCTGCCTGAGCGGGTTCAACCGCATCATCGGTTATCATGATCATTTCATCGGATAGGTCAAATGCTTCCTTCAACTTTTCCAGCATGTAAGACCATTTTTTATTAATCAATTTTGGACAATATAAAAATTTTAAAGGGGAATACCTTGATTAGCTTGTTAAACGCCATTAATGATGTAGCGTGCCCTAGGAGTTTGTGGGACTTTCACAATTCCACTGCAAAAAAGCCGGATTTGGGTATCTTTCGGCCGATTTTTCCTTAAATAGCCCCGCTATTCTACGTCAAAATCGGCCGAAATCTACCTCAAACCGGACTTTTTTTCGTTTCGAACCGGAAAATCCGACAGACTCCCAGGAGTCACATATCTCAATTAAACAGGGAAAGGAGAGACGCCAATTCACGGTAACTTACAGCATGAAATTTCTCCAACAGAAAAGCGGAATCCAAAAGGTTATGAATAAATAACCGAACGGATTCCGCTCGTCTGTATTGGAGTCCAATTTAAACGTAATTACTTCTGAACGGTAAGAGTGTGGGAGCCTTATCTCTACAGATCCATCTCCCACCTCCGAAACTCTTGCGTCTTCAGAGCTAACTGCTCTTGCTCAAATACGGTAGTAATTAAAAAGTGCAAGTTATTCATCCTTTATTATCGCCTTGATATTTTCGACCATTTTATCATCAATCTCCTCTATGTGATGATCCTTTTTAGCATGACTGGCCGCCTGTTTGAGAACTTCCTCTTCGGTTTCCGCTCGAATCACCCGATCGCAATCAAACCCTGCATCCCTGCAATGTAAAACTTTCATCGCTACTCCCGCTTTTGTTTGTGTTACCATTCGATATATCCGGATCTCTGTTTACCCTATGATATATTACAATGTTATCCAAAATTTTAAATAATGCAATTAATTAAATCGTTTGCCCCTTTCAGTATACTATATATAAGTATTGTGTTATTTTTTGTTAACAATATTATCCAATCCCATTTTCCACTTTAACTTGATCTGGAATCCCTCGTACGGGAAGTAAAGCTATAGTACATTCAATGACTGAGAGTAAGTACCCCCGGTACAGATTACTTCATACGTTAGCATAACCGTCCCGGTTCGTAGCGAGACAAAGTCCGGCAGCTTCCTATGTTTTTTGGCCGATCACCAGGGAGAATCCGGGTTGCTGTGTTTTTTTATGAGATACGTCGGAAAACCCGGCCTTTTGTAACCATTCTTTTACGGTTTCAAATGGGTACGAGCGACCGCCGCTGAATAAAAACAGGTTGAATCCCAATAAGGCTGCTATGCCCCGGGCAAACTTAGATCCCGATATGCCTCCCAGCTGATCCAGAATCACAATTTTGCCCTCATCGGTCGTAGCACGTGAAATTTTATCGAAAAGCTCCCGATTTCCATCCGCATCGATTCCATGGATGATATTTCCAAGAAACACGAAATCATAACCCTCGGGTAGCGCTTCCTTCTCAAAGTCCCGTTCTACAAGATCAATGCGATCAGCTATCCCGGGATTGTCGTCAAGGGTTTGTCGAGCGGCTTCCAGACCAATGGGCCAATCCAATATTGAACCGGACATCCCAGGATACTTTCGGCAGAATTTAACGGTATATAGTCCGTGACTGCCTCCCAGATCGAGCATTTTTGCATCTTCCCGCGGCGGATCAATTTTCTTGACCACTTCATCTACCGAATTTGAGGCCAACCACCTCATAGTGGCCTGATAACTCTGGCCTACTTCACCGGATTTCACTTTATCCCAACCAAAAATACCGTCTTCGGGTGCTTCCCGAATCGCCCGGGTCACATCCGTATATTCCAGCATTTGTGCCTTTATAAATGGTACCATATCACGCAGTTGACCTATGGGAAGGGAACGCTCCGCGGCCTTTGACAACTTGTAGCTCCCGCCTGTTGACTCAACATATCCGAGCGGCTCCAGGGCGTTGGCCAGAATTTTAATTCCCCTTTCCGAACACTCCGTCCGCCGGGCCAACTCCTCCAGAGTACATTCCCCGTCTCTCAACACTTCAAATAATCCGATATCCATGGCAGCAACCAAAGACCAGTATTGAAAAACGGACATCCCCACGTCCAACAACAAATTAGGTATATGTCCCCTGCTGATTAGAAAACGTTCAATGAAATTGGGCTGTAATGGCATAAGAATAGGATTTTTTTGCGATTTGAAATTCCATCCCCGATCAATTCCAAAATATAGCACTCGATCCATCTACCGGCGTGCACTATCGTTTTTCCCTACTGCCGGCTGCTCTATTATTGCACACCACCCCACTTATTCTCCTTGAATTAACGGACAACCACTCATTTAAAACCTCTCAATTCGTCGTTCTTTAATCGAACTGGAGCTCTTGTAATCCGTGCAACGTCAACATTCATACACCTATGAATCGATTGTAATAAAAGGGGTCGCATAATTCCGCGGAACACTTGACTCCTGGTTTCCACAAAAATCACTCACTATTTATGCAAGAAATGAATTAAACCCCATCACCAATTTGTGTAAATAAAAAATATTGAAACCCCTTTAAATAATTGTAATTAAATATTATTTTGTTATCAACTTAAATTTATATATGCAAGAATTGATTGCACGCTAAACCTATTAATAAAGGGGTAACAGGTATTATATACGGGAGGGGTAGAAATGAAAACAGACAAAAACCAATCCGTTACTCGACTCGGCGGTTATGCTGCTATTACGTCAGCCGTTCTCATGATAACAGGTGCGGTGCTCAAGGTCGTATCGGGTGCTGACCTCGATCAGGCGCTGGCTACGGGCGATTTGGCAGGGTATCTGGGAGACGCGGCCGAAGTACGGTATCTGCTTGTGACCAATCTCAGCCTGTGGATTGCAGGTGTTTTCGGGTTGGGTGTGGCAGGGACCACTATGGCCCATTTGTGTGAACGGGATCGAGCGACGGGTCTGTTAGTCAGGCTTTGCTACTATACGGGGGTGCCTCTTGCCATTGCCGCTTTCACGGCATGGATCGCGCTTGTAGTTCAACTTTCGCCGGATGCCGCCTCGCCTGGCACTTCGATAGCAGAAGTCGTCGGTTTATTCGCATCCCGCGCTGACTGGATCGCCACGGTACTCGTGGTCGGGGCAGGTCCCGCCTTAATATCGTTTGCCGGACGAAAAGACTGGGTTCCAAACTGGCTCGCCGGCCTGGGAGTCGTCACGGCAATCGCGGGCGTGTTAACCGTGATAGCAATGTTCACCCATGCATTGACGAGCTACGGTTTCCTTATTGTCCCCGTCGGCCTGATATGGATGATCGCCGCCGGCATCGTACTGCTCAGGAGTGGGAAAACATAAATAACATACTTGTGATTTCGTGCAGCTATTGCCAGGCTAAACGCATATCACTCTTGCTCGCATTTCACTTCGTGGGAATCGCTTACGCTCGGTGCATTTCGTGGGTAACACTTCGCTCTGAGCGCTAACGCGGGAATCCGGGCCAGGAGTCTGTCGGACTTTTTTTCGCTACGATCCGAAAAGTCCGACACCTAGTGCCACGACTCATTACCGGCTACCGGACGTTTGACGATGAAAAGAAATTTCCAGTAATCCACCATATCTCCATTCCTGCTGTCTGGAAATGCCTTCTCTCTATACGGTTGCACCGTGTGATCCACCTTCACCAATTCCTTGTCATACTGCATCTCACTAATTTTCAGCTCTTCAACACTGTAGACCTCATCCGGAATATTGATATCACCGGGACCCGTGGCATCCGGGTAATTGACGAGCACCTTAAACTCGATTTCTTTCTGGTTGATATTCGCCGTATCCCCCGGATATAGACGCTTTCCATTGACTTCGGCAATTTTTTCAATCGGTGATCCCAGCGAACCGGTGATTTTTTTAGCCTCATCAAACAGGACAATAGCATCCTGCGCCCTGCTGATATTTCCCCACGCCAACAGCAGTACGCCAAAAACCGTAATTATAAATGTTGAAAAGTATCTCATGGATTCGATAGCCTTGATTTAAAAGACAGTCCTTTCAGACGGCCGTCTGCACATACACCGCGAGCGTCTGTCGTACGTTCCCCCATCCTCTCTAAAATAGCAGTAAGTTGGGAGCTTTTGACCGTGCTTCCCCTAAATGACATTACTACCGTACGTCATAGTCAGCCAAAACAGACTCTCCGACAGCCATCCGTCAGGACGTTCATTGCAATCGGAGAATCCGACAAACTCCTTTGATTAAATTATTGGATTATATCAACTAATTCAATCAGATAAAACCTCCCGGAGTTCAACATATGTGAAGAAGACGTCCAGTAACCATCAATTACAGAACAAGAATGAGAGCGTCTATTGGCTACTGCAAGCAGTATAGTCCATCCTATACCATGAACAAATCAGTAATCCCGTTAATATAATTGAAGGCGTATATCCAGCCTTTCCCTCCATCCATAACCCAGTAGAACCCTGCCGATACATCTTGATAAATGACGACCTTCCACTACTAAACGTACTGCCAATACATCTTTGTATTTGAGCCCTCTTTCTTTTAAAATATATAAAGTTTGCAGACAGGAAGATTAACGCTACTTTCCAATATAAACGGGAGATATCATGGCTATTCATAAAGCCTGCAAGGTATGCCTCCTACTCATAATCAACACCTTATATTTTACATTGGCATACGGGCAATCCAATAATAAATGGATTGAAACCTATCCGGAGCCCACCGGCCATATATTGACCGATATCCATGCAACCGGCCCAAATCGAGCCGTGATATCAGGAGGATTCGGCACCATCTTGAGTACAGACAACGGGGGCGACACGTGGAACGACATATCCCCCGATCAACGGATCAATTTTATGAGTATTCATTTTATCAGCAGGGATTCCGGCTGGGCGGTCGGAGAGCGAGGAACCATCATGAAAACTAACGACCGGGGAGAAAACTGGGCTCTGCAGGAAAGTAGCACCAAAGAAAGACTTGCCGATATACAATTTCTGGATCACAATACGGGCTGGTCCGTCGGGAAAAACGGAACGGTACTCCATACCGGCAACGGGGGCGAAGACTGGCATCAACAATATCTCGATACCGGGCAGTGGCTTAACGCTGTTCAGTTCCTCTCGACCGAAACGGGATGGGTCGTCGGAAACAAAGGTACGGTCCTGTTTACGAAGGACGGAGGAAATATCTGGACTCAGAAGTATTCTATAAATGAGAATATTTGGTTAAACGATGTACACTTTATTTCGCCGGATACGGGATGGATCGTCGGCAACAAAGGAATGATCTTCAAAACTACAAACGGGGGTAGTGAGTGGCATCGACAAGCTTCCGCAACCGATAAATCGTTAAATGCCGTGTACTTCCGCAATTCCAGGGAAGGATGGGCCGTAGGGGGATCGCATTTTTCAGGTGAAATATTAAAAACTGAAAACGGCGGCAAAACTTGGCGCTTACAACAATCGGCGAAAAGCATGGAATTGACAAATATCCATTTCCACAGCGACAGCCTGGGATGGATTATTGGTAAAAGCGGGACCATAATCCGGACGAATGACGGCGGCCTCTCCTGGAAGATCCAATCTACCGGCATGAATACGATTTTCAAGACGGTGTTTTTTTCTGACTCTCAACACGGTTGGGCAGCTGATAAAGTGGGATCCATTCTTCATACCCGAAACGGGGGAGAAAATTGGAGCAGCCAGGTAACGGGATGGAACCAGTCAATTCAGGACCTGTTTTTTACGGATAGCCTCACCGGCTGGGCGGTCGGCGACCGTGGACTGATTCTGCATACGACCAGCGGCGGTAGCTCATGGGGTAGACAAACAGCGGGAACCCATCTGGATTTAAATTCCGTATACTTTCTAAATAGCAGGGAAGGATGGATCGCAGGAATGAATAATACGATATTCCACACCACCAACGGAGGGAAGACATGGAAAAAAGATTCGATTGATATTGAAAACCTTCCCGTGCCCGCTCGGACCTGGAACGGTCCCGCCTGGCATTATCGGGCGTGAAACCAAAACAATGAACTGGAATCTATTTACTTCGTCAACGAGCAGGAAGGGTGGATCGTCGGCGGTAGCGGAACCATTCTCCATACTGATGACGGCGGTGAATCGTGGCAAGAGCAGTGGTCCACCACCGGCGCCTGGCTGGATGACGTATTTTTTATTAATCGCCGGCTTGGATGGGCCGTCGGTGAAGAGGGCACGATCCTTAACTCTCAAAACGGGGGAGAGTCATGGGACCGCCAACCCTCCCATACCCGTGTCTGGCTGGACGCCGTTCATTTTACTTCGCCCGACACCGGCTGGATTGCCGGAAACAGCGGCACTATACTTCAGACAACCAACGGGGGAGCCACCTGGAAAAAGCAGCGTTCCGGCTCTCAACTGTGGCTGGTGGATCTATTTTTTACCGACGAGGGCGACGGCTGGATAGTCGGAGAGAACAGGACCGTTTTGAAATATACCAAAGACCGGGGCACGATCACGGTCCGCGACAATCAATAGGTGAACCGCCTGGTGCCGAAAGCCATACAAATAGCAATAGACCGT
>CAYQXO010000061.1:0-16260 GCA_964421495.1 uncultured Balneolaceae bacterium
ATTTCCAATGTGACTCGAATCGGCAACACCCAGCCCCTCGCCCTGGGATACCTGGATTACCCGCTAACCGTTCTTTGGATCATCGGTATAACCAATGCCTTTAACCTGATCGACGGACTGGACGGGCTGGCTGCCGGAATTGCTATTATTTCCGGCCTGACGATCTTTACCATCTCTTCATTGCAAGGAGAGATCATTTCTGCATTCATCATTATCACCCTGATCGGGGCGCTGACGGGCTTCCTTTATTACAACTATCACCCGGCTTCCATCTTTATGGGGGATTCGGGAAGCCTGTTTATCGGATTCAGCCTGGCGGTCATCTCAATGTATAGCTCTACCAAATCATCGACGGCATTTTCCATGGTTATCCCGGTAATGGTATTGGGATTCCCGATTATTGACACTCTTTTATCCATGTTTCGCCGATTCATTAAGTCATCGTTAAAGGTTCAAAACAACGAGCAGTACAGCTTCAGTCTGTCCCGAATACTCAAGCGTATCTTCATGCCGGATAAGTATCATATACACCATCAACTCCTTAGCATGGGATTTTCGCAGCAAACCACAGTGCTTCTGCTCTACTTGATCTCCGGCATTTACGGAATCGGTGCCATAGCCATTTATCAAACCAATCGACTGGCGGTCACCCTGCTGATCCTCCTGTTGTCAATCCTCATCACTTTCTACGGTATTCGAACATTGAAATACCGCGAAATGGAAGTTTTTAAGAACGGTTTCTTCCTTAACATCTATCATTATCTCGTCTTAAAGCGCTCATATATTCAACGTTTTATTGATGTAATCTTCGTCTTTCTGGCGTTTTATCTGAGTTATTCGATCACCAATACCAACCTGGAATCACTGCCCTTTGATCAACCGGTACTCAGTTCCGTTATTCTGGCGGGTGTTTTCCAATACACCTTGCTTTATGCCGGGGGACTGTATCGCGAAAACATACAGAGATTGGGTATTGGAGATCTGATCAAACTGCTAAAAATAACCAGTATGGCCATAGTGGGATCCTGCCTGCTGTTCGGACTTCTCTCTGATGATGGATCCAGTTTCTACCCGACGCTCTTTCTTCTTGACCTGTACTTACTGCTTTCGCTTGTCGTGGGACTTCGGGTATTCTTTCATATTCTCAATTACCTGTACCGGAAAAATCGCAGTAATACCTTAAAAGTCATTATCTACGGGGCCGGGGAATATGGACAAGTGGCATTACAAAATTTGCTTGCAAAACACTACCGGACCCGGACGGTTATCGGATTTATTCACGATGACTCCACTCTCAAAGGCCAGTACATTAATGGATACAAGATTCTGGGCACCCACTGGCAGCTGAATTCACTGATGAACAGACAGCAGGTTGATGAAATCCTGATTACACAGGACAACCTGAAGACAGAAAACTTAAATCGTATCCGTAAACTGGCCAACAAATTCAACGTAAAGCTACGAAAAGTAAACTTCACACTGAAAGAGCTACAAAAAACGACAATCGAAAACCGAAAAAAAGAAACGAAAATCAGTTATGCTTGAGGTTCAAAAAACTTACATCCTACTATTGCTCTGCTGCAGCTTCTTCGGATGGGCATCCTGTACCACCCAACGTTCGGCAACTGCGGATAAACAATCCGGTAAAGTTACCGACGTCAATTTTACACAAAAAGAGGAAAAAGTGTTCATCTACTATGATCTCCACGGCAAAAAGGGGAATACCTATCCGGTCAACCTGAAACTCAAAACTTCCAATGGAGAGACCCTCGATATCTCACCCTCAACCCTGGAGGGTGATATTGGCAAGAAAATTGCACCCGGTAAAGGTAAGCGAATAGAATGGAACATTGTGGAAAATTATCCGAACGGCTTAAACAGCGATAAAGTCCAGTTTGTAGTGTATACTCAAAACAAAACGGACAAGAAGAAGTCGACATGGTATTACTATACCGCGGGAGGGGCCCTCATACTGGGAGCGGGGACAGCGCTGATAATGATGTTGGATGACGGTGGAAATGGAAGCAGCTTGCCTCCACCGCCATCGAGACCTCAATAATAATGTGATTAAATCCCGACAAACCATGTATCTCAGAGCATTTAAAATTTTAACACTCTTGTTGTTTGCCGGTGTTAACCTGTTATACGGACAAAGTCCGCCGCAGCTCATCGCACCGGAAGACAGCGCCACCGATATATCAACCACCGTTACGCTGCAATGGCACAGTGTGGACGATGCCAACAGCTACAACCTTCAGCTTGCAACGGATTCATCGTTCAACAACAGGGTGGTCGATACCAGTGGCCTATCCGACACCACCTATACCGTGGAACAACTGTCGAATGATTCCACTTATTACTGGCGGGTTTCCTCCTCAAGTTTGCTGACTACCTCCGACTGGTCCGATAGTTGGCAGTTTACCACCCTTCCTCAAGCTCCCGCAAAAACGAACCTGTATATGCCTGAAAATGATACAGATAGTCTCTCAACAGACATAACATTCAAATGGCATACAGCGACACGAGCAGAGTCATACAGGTTGCAAATTTCCCGGGACTCGCAATTCGAGACTTTAGACTATGATCGCAACTCATTAACCGATACAACTCATGCCGTCTCTGGTTTGTCCACCGACACTACCTATTACTGGCGGGTAAGGGGCTCCAACGAAAGTGGAGCAGGTCCCTGGTCGGACATATGGCACTTTACAACAGCATCTTCAGACAGCGGCCAGGTACCAGACGTACCTCAACTTACTTCCCCCTCCGACGGCGCCGACAATCAGTCGACTGAGGTAACCTTGAAGTGGGATACCGTATCAAATGCCGATCATTATGGATTACAGCTGTCCAAAAATTCCTCGTTTGAAACATTGATAGTAAATTCGTCTTCATTGACAAACAATAGCTTTACAATAGACAGCCTCGACCACAATACGCACTATTACTGGCGAGTAAACGCAAGCAATGAACATGGTGCCAGTTCATGGTCTAACTCCCGGCAATTTACAACCACCGAACAACCTCCGGATTCTGTTACTTTACGTAAACCGGATAATAATGCCGAAAATCTTTCAACCGAACTGCAGGTTGCCTGGGATTCCACGGCAAGAGCCGATTCTTATCAACTTCAGATAACACGGGATGCAGGATTTGAAACTGTAAATTATAATTTCGACGGACTTACGGATACTTCCGAATCCGTGTCAGGATTGGAAGCTGACACCTCTTATTATTGGCGGGTGCGTGCTAAAAACGATGGCGGCGTCGGTCCATGGTCGAATGCCTGGCAGTTTTCAACGTCCCCGGCCGATTCCGGCGACACCTCCGCACCGAAACCTCCTGATCTTGTCTCGCCCGCCGACGGGGCCGACAGTCTCTCTCGTAATGTGACTGTGGAATGGGACACCGTATCCAATGCCGACCAATACGGTTTACAAGTGGCAACAGACAGCTCGTTTGATTCAAGGGTGATCGACACTCTCTCCCTTCAAAACAACGAATTTACGGCAAGTGATCTTAACTACGGCCAGGTTTACTTCTGGAAGGTGCATGCCAGCAACTCCAACGATACGAGCGACTGGTCCGGCCATCGAAATTTTCGCACCAAAAACAACCCGGACAATAGCAATGGTCCAACATTATCATCCCCGCCAGACGGGGCCGATAACCAGCCGACGACTCTCACTCTCTCCTGGGAAAGCTACAGTTCAGCTAGTTCCTACCATCTTCAGATAGCTCGTAATGCTGATTTTTCAGATATCGTCCGGGAAAATAGCAGTATCTCCTCTACCTCCTATGAGATAAGCAACCTCTCCAACGATACAAGATATTATTGGAGAGTACGAGCCAATGAGTTGCTCGGTACCAGCGACTGGTCCAATACGTGGGAATTTACCACGGTACCCCAGGCTCCGGAAGTTCCTGCCTTGGTTCAACCCGAAAATAATACGGAGGATCTGCCAAAAAATATTACATTCAAATGGGAAATTACCGACCGTGCCGAGCGTTATCAACTTCAAATAGCTACCAACGATCAATTCGATTCCCTGAAAGTTGATCTCTCCGATCTCCAGAGTACGTCCAGAGAAATTAACGAACTGGAATCCAACAGACGCTTCTATTGGAGAGTTCGCGCCGCAAATGACGGCGGAACCAGTTCGTGGTCCCAAATTTGGAATTTCAAAACTGAACACGGCGACTCCACCGGAGGATCCCTGCCGGCTCCCTCCCTGGTTTCACCTACGGATGGAGCTGAAAACCTGGATACAAATGTAGACTTGGACTGGAATACCGTAGACGATGCAAATACCTATGAAATCCAGTTGGCCACCGACAGCCTGTTCAACAATAAAATTGTCCAGTTGGACGGGGTAACCTCTACAATATACCCTGCCGAAGATCTCGATTATAACACCACTTACTACTGGAAAACGAGAGCTAAAAATGACACAAGCAGCGGTAGTTGGTCAGCCGTATGGAGCTTCAAGACTGAAATGGGACCCTTCTTACGCATTGAACGGCCCAAGAATGGCCGGGTGTTGAAAATAGGTGAAACAATCAATATACAATGGACCAGTAACAAGGTTGACAGCATTCACTTGAGCTATAGCACCGACGGGGGGAACAACTGGAATGTTTTCGCACAGAATATTCCAACCAGCGAAAACAGCTATTCCTGGGAGGTACCTGAATTATCAGGCAACTACTGCAAAATCCGTATGGAAGCTGTAAACCATGACAATCTTCAGGCAACAAGTGATCCGCTGTTACTCTACCGCACTTCATTCCAATACGAATTCAGCTATTCGTTCAATTCGACTGCCGAAAGTAAAAATTATCGCCTTGTCGGCCTGCCCGGATCAGTCAATTTACCCGTTCAGCAAATCCTGGAAGGTGAACCTGATAAAGACTGGAAGGTGTATCATGACGATGGGAGTGCCGAAGATTATATGATAGAATATGACAGCACCGATACCTTCAACTTCAAGCCGGGAAACGGTTTTTGGGTAATCAGCAAACAGCCCGTAGCAGTCTCCAGTCAAGTGGAATCGGTCTCGCTGGATTCAAATGAAGTTTACAAGG
Source organism: uncultured Balneolaceae bacterium (assembly GCA_964421495.1). GTDB lineage: Bacteria > Bacteroidota > Rhodothermia > Balneolales > Balneolaceae > CAJXOW01. The sequence goes on from CAYQXO010000061.1 coordinate 5,086, forward strand.
TGGAAGTTAACCAAGGGTGGAACATTATCTCCAATCCATTTGAAGTACCCATATTATGGTCCGCCGTACAAGAAGAGAATAATATGGATCGTCCTCTCTGGTCGTTTGAAGGAAGTTATAAGCAATCATCGACAATGGATCCGGGATTCGGATATTACTATTTCCACGATTCCAATACCTCTCATGTTAACATTCCTTATGCCCCGGATACCGTCAACAACAAAAAGCCGTCAAGGAAAAATTCAGCCGATTCGCTGATCCATTTGAGCCTACACTCCGAAAGTACACAACATGCGGCTATCTCCTTCGGTATCTCGGCAGGGAATAAACAGAAAGTTGAATACGCCCCGCCTGCCCAATTCAAGAATATCAACTTTACCATGGTGAATAAAAACAAGAAGGGACGCCGGGAACAACTCTACACCCAAGTGCTTCCAAAAAATGCGGACGGTAACTACACATGGGACGTCCGGATAAAAGCCGATACCGATCATTCACTTCAATTACAGGCCATAAACACAGGGATTATTGATAAACAAATCTACTGGGTCAATCCTTCAACCGGGGCATTCAAGTCGTTGAAAGGAGATCAAACAATCAAAATCGACCAGCCGGCACAATATGAGGATTACAGAATCCTGGTGGGACATGATTCCTATATCAAACAGAAAAAAGATGAAATCCTACCCGAGGAGGTACAACTCCGGCAAAATTATCCCAATCCATTCAACGGACAAACGGTGATCGAATATTTTATACCCAGTGGACAGGACAAAAAGATGGTAACCCTGGCCATTTATAATGTGCTGGGAAAAAAGATCCGGACGCTGGTAAATACCCCTCAACGTCCGGGCCGCTACCGAATAAAATGGGATGGCCGAAACGAAGGCAGTCACACTGTGTCGAGCGGTGTTTACCTGTTTCGACTGAAAACCGACAATAAAACCAAAGTAAAGAAAATGACTTTTATGAAGTAGTGTAACAATTGCCCAGGAGAGGTGGCCGAGCGGTCTAAGGCATCGGTATATATCTTTTCCCGATGTAAGATATATACCGTTTTCCGGAGACGGGAACGGAGGTTCGAATCCTCCCCTCTCCTCTAAAAATAATTTTTTAATGAGGTATAACAGGATCCTTAAAATGAAGGCTTCCACCGACAGGTACGTGCATAAAGATAAAATTGTCAGACCCATATTGGTAGCCGGACTTCCACGCTCCGGCACTACATGGGTAGCCCGTATACTAACCTATCTTCCGTGGACGCGTTACATCCACGAGCCGGATAATGAACACAATAACCTGCTGGCCTATCTATATAAACAGGACCAGCCCCGTTATCCCTTTCTAACAGCTGATGATACAAGGAATTCATACTATGGCATATATAAAAACGCGTTTTCCGGACGATATTGGTATGCCTACAGTCGAATCGTTCGAATGTTCAAAAAAACCTTACGATTCGACTACGATTATGCCGAAAACCACATCCAGCGCAAACAGCTGCACTTATATAACGGAGGACAGGCCAAAGCCCGTAATGGAACAGAACCATATCGCGCCAAGACAATCAAAATATTCTGGAATCTCTTCAACACCTTGAATCCCATCAGGCACAGTCACCGTATACTTGTTAAATCTGTGCATGCTTCCCTCGCCCTGCCTTTTCTGTATCAGCATTTTTCCCCTCACATCGTTTATTTATACAGGCATCCGGCCAATTTGGTGGCCAGTTACAAAAAACTGGACCTGAATGACCGTTGGCGAGACATTTTTGAGAATAAAAGGCTTCTCGAAAATTATTTAAGTCCATTCCTGTATGAAGTGAAAAAACTGGAACATCCCCTGGCCAGGGCTGCAGCACAAATAGGGGCAATTTACTATGTCGTGGAACAGCAAAAGATCAATTATCCTCAATGGATAATGGTTAAACACGAAACCCTGTGCTCCTCTCCTATCAAAGAATTCAAGAAACTTAATAGGAAACTGGAACTTCCCTGGACGAAAGGCATCAAATCATACATTGACGAGCTCAACCGAGAGGGAGAAGGATTTTCAACTTACAGAAAAGCCCATAAGCAAATCGACAAATGGAAACGAAAACTTGACAAGAGAGAGATTGAAGCTGTCCGCAGAGGTTACAGTATTTTTCCATTGTCAATTTATAGCAATTTTACGAAAGCATAAGCTGCGACGTTTTCAAACAATCCTTTATCGGTCCATACTCTGCTTGATACCCAGCCCACCTGTAATTCAATACACATCATGGGTTTACATGAGCGTTGACGGTACGCTTCTGATGTTCCCCGCTTTATGATACAAATCGAATTGTAGTAGTATTTACCACTTTCTTGTAATCCACATTGCGAGGTTTTGTAAAAATTTTTGCAATCCTTACACAATATTTTGGAAAAATGTGCCGTTATAGTGAGTTATTTTGAAGAAAGCGAATGAATATTTACCTCAAATATAATTGAGGATTTATTACATCGGGCATTCCTTTCCTACCACATCGGGACGATTAGTACATCTACGGGAAAAGTACATGCAGTTCAATGAAGTAACGGGATAGTCATTCCTTCTAGGAGTCTTCACCTGTTTTCATAACAACTGGATACGTATGCTGGTATGAATAGCTGCTAACAAGCTATTCATACCTCTTTCCCTTAATAATCAAATCCCAACATCCAAGCACTACGCACTATGAATAAGTATATCTCAATCATCCTGATGGCATTGGTATTCAGTGCCTGTTCTTCAATAACAGATTCAGGAGTAGATTCAACGAATTCACCCGATAACAACAAACCTGAAACATCCAGCAGCAACCAAACCCTTGACGACTCTGATCAATGGGTCACCGCTTACCTGGCCTCCTATAATCACTATGCGCCTCCCGGCGGTAATTGGGGCAACCTTCCGACCGATGGTATAGATTGGAGCGCATTTACCCATCTGAATTATTTCTCTTTAAATGCCAACTCCGACGGAACCCTTTCGGATATCGAGGCCTATAAGAATATGAGCCCGGATCGCATCAATGCCATCGTCGATGCCGCCCATCAACACAACAAGCCAATACTGATCACTATCGGTGGATGGGGTAATCATCAAGGCTTCAGTGATGCCATCCAACCCGAAGTTCGTTCCGTCTTTATTCAGAACCTTGTAGGACTGATCGACCAGTGGGGATTTGACGGCATCGATCTCGACATGGAACCGATCAAAGACAGCGACGTTTCCAACTACAAAGATTTTGTACATGAACTTCATACGGCCCTGCAAAAGCGAAGTACTCCCCTGTTGGACCAACCACTGCTCGCAGCAGCAACAAACATGCAGCCCGGAATGTTCGCTGATTTACAGGACAAATTTGACCAGATCAACCTGATGACCTACGACATGAGCGGCGCATGGCAAGGATGGGTCACCTGGCACAATTCCCCTATTTACAACGGTGGCCAGAAGTTCCCTAACGTAGATAAAACACTTCCCTCTATCGACAAATCCGTCAACCGGTTTATCGATGCCGGCGTTGCCAAGTCAAAACTCGGTATCGGAATCGATTTCTACGGGTACGTATGGGATGGTGTTTCAGAACCGACTGAATCCTGGACCACAACTCCTACGGTAACGGACAACGTTCCCTATCACAAACTGATGAATCAATACTATAATACGGATATCGTAAATTGGGATCCCGTGGCCCAAGCTGCTTATATGAGTATTGATAATGGCAGCGAGAAAAAATTCATATCCTATGACAATACCAGAACTATTCAAGCGAAAGCTGAATATATCAGACAAAAAGGTATTGGCGGCGGAATAATCTGGGAACTGAGCGGAGGCTATCGCGAAGACCAACCCTCCGGTGAACGGGATAAACTGCTGCAATCGGTCAAGGATGCATTTTCCAGCTCCGGTTCGGATGTAGACACCCAAAGTCCGACTGTAGAATTCAGTACACCCTCTAACGGACAAACCATCTCGGGTACCGTCTCTTTATCCGTTAATGCCAATGATAATGTGGGCGTCAATAAAGTGGATTATAAAGTGGACGGTAATTCGATCGGATCTTCCAACTCGTCTTCAGCGTTCAGCTACGACTGGAGTACAACGTCGTTGAGCGACGGAAGCCACCAATTGTCGGCCACCGCGTATGATGCTGCAGGTAACAGCGCAACCAATACGATCTCGGTGACCATTTCGAACTCAAGCTCCGGCGACGAACCGATATCGGGCTCCGGCGACGCAGTGTACGACGATGAATTACAATCACCGTGGATCGATGCCTCCTATAATGCAACGGTCAATCTTACCTCTGGGTCGCAAAGCAAGTCCGGCAGTTATTCGGTAAGGGTCGACCAAAACAGCTGGGGTGCCCTGAGTCTTCGCTACGGAAGCTGGGGTTCTTCAAAATCACTGAGTACGTCAGACTATGATTCGCTTGCTTTTTACGTCTACGGTCTGCAATCCGACGTCGTATTTAACGTCAGCCTCAGTAATGATAACAAGGACAATTTCAATAAGGTCAAAACCAAAACAGCTTCCGCTGAAAACTGGACCCGGATATCGATTCCGCTGAGTTCATTGAACCCAAACAATCACGAAGTTCATCGATTGACCCTGATGGAAAGCAGCGGTACCCAAAAGACCTACTTCGTAGATGAAGTTACCCTTACAGGCGGTAGTTCCGACGGTTCCGGTGGATCAGACGACGGCTCAGGTGGTTCGGACGACGGCTCTGGTGGCTCAACCGACGATCCTTCCACTTTCACGGATATCTTTTCCGAGTCACTGGTGTCTCCCTGGATCGATGTTTCCTGGAATGCAAGTGTCGAATGGCAACACGCCACCAACACCTTTGCAGACTCCAGGTCGATTAAGGTTCGCCAAAAGACCTGGGGAGCTCTTAGTATTCACTACGGAAACTGGGGATCATCCGAAACGATCAGTACGGATACCAGCAACTATCTAACCTTCCAGGTTTACATGGAGAGTCAACAAGGACAATTCAATGTGAATCTGGCAAACGATCAGCAAGGATCATTTGGAAAAGTGTCGAGCCAGACGCTTCAACCTGATACGTGGACAAAGGTTTCGATTTCACTGGACGAGCTCAATCCCTCAAACGATCCGGTTCAACGGGTAACGCTTATGGAAACCAGTGGAGAACAGCGTAACTATTATATTGACAACTTACGCCTTGAATAGTTTTGGCAATTCTATAAATATAGCCGGTGCACTGTTGCCAGTGCACCGGCTTTTTTTATAACCGTCTTCCCCTACCCTAAGCCTGACCGTTCCCGTGCAAATCATATTCTTCGATCTTCTTGTATAAGGTCGCTCGACAATAACCAAGCACTTTAGCTGTATTCGAAATATTGTGATTATTAGCCTGCAGAGACTCTTTTATTAATGCTCTTTCGGCTTCCTGTATGGTAGAGCCCACCGGAATTTTAATATACTGATGGTTGTTTTCGCGACAACACTGATAGCCCGTAAGTTCCGAAATCTCTGCTGGCAAATGCTCCGTGCTCAGATTTTTGCCATCACACATTACTACACAACGTTCCAACACATTTTTAAGCTCTCGAATATTACCCGGCCAGCGATAATTTTTCAACATCTCTATAAATTTATCCGAATATCCGCTGATCTCTTTCCCATGAATATTGCTGAATTTCCTTACAAAATATTCCGTAAATAACGGAATATCTTCGATCCGCTCTCGCAGAGAGGGAATTCGAAACTGCATCACTCCAAGCCGATAGTACAAATCTTCACGAAAAGTGCCGTTTTGAAGTGCCTCATCCATCTGTTTGTTGGTCGCTGCAATAATTCTAACATCCACATCAATCGTACTCTCACCTCCCACCCGTCTAATAGTACCGGTTTCCAGGGCCCGGAGGAGCTTTACCTGAATATTCGGGGACATCTCCGCAACCTCATCCAAAAACAGGGTCCCCTTATCCGCCAATTCAAAATATCCATGCTTCTGTTTTACGGCCCCTGTGAATGCCCCTTTTTCGTGACCGAATAACTGGCTTTCCACGATCTCGGTGGGTAAAGCACCACAGTTCACGGCAACAAAGGAGTTATCCTCACAGGAACTAAGCTTATGAATTCGTTTTGCAACAATTTCCTTTCCCGTCCCGCTTTCACCTGTTATTAATACGGGCGCCTGGGTGGTGGAAACACGTTCTATCTGCTCATAGAACTGTTTCATCTTATCATTATTTGTCTGGAAAAGCGGTTCCATAACGCCAACATCCAATCGCTTCTTTTCTTTTTTCTTACTCGTAATTCCCCCTCCCTTGACTTTGAATCGCTTTTCTGGTTGATTGCTTGTTTTTGCTGAATCTATCATAATCGACTTTTTTAGACTTAATTACGTACGATATTTGTACAAGGGATTAATTTCGAAGTTGACTTCGATCCGTTACTTCATTTATAAGAATACTATTTGCCCGGCAACCAGTAAATAGGGGAAAGTCCTATATTCTTGTCGGACATTTATAAGGGATATATATCATAAAGTATACCACAGGGTGTAGTAAATCTTTGATGTTGCCCGTCCGTCTATTTTTTGATCACTCGATCCCTTTTTCCAATCCCATCGCCGTAATTTTGTCCATTTATTGAAAGAAACTGCTTAAAAATTTTACAATGGAAAGACGCGCCATCTTTTTCATATACCTTAATCGCTCGTGATGATATGCTCTGCTTTTACATGCTTGTACAAATATATACTACAAATAAATAAGACTTTCTCTTATTTAATATTTCATTAATAGTTGGAACATTGCATGTATCATTTGAAAACATTTATGAACCAACACAGCATACTCATGGCTGAAAACGAGCAGAAAACTGATAACAAAAGCAGCAACCCCAGTAAGTCCAAGAATAAAAAGAAACAAGCTAAAAAAGTCCCCAATTTACCGGGACAACCTCAGGATGAGGATACATCGGAACTTCTAAAAGAATTGGTCGCCCACCTTCGACAGCAAAGAAGCAAGTTGCGCGAGGAATGGGCGCGTCGAATTACAGAAGCCAATCTGCTGACGGCGATGACCAAGGAAGAGATCCTCGCCGAGGCCACCTCAGTTTACGACAATTACGTCGAAGCCCTTGAAACCGGTACGTACGAGGCACTGCAGGAATATGCCCGCAACCTCTCCGAACGGATTATTCCCCGTGGAGTTGAAACCCACGAAGTGATCGGTATCGTTTTATTACTTCGCGACGTGCTTGCTCGTTCCCTGTTCTCAAAATACCGGGATGACTTCGACAAGTTGAATCGCATCCTTGATGCCTACGAACCGGCCGCCAACCGAATTGCAAATACCGTGGCCGTCGGTTTCGTCCAGGAACGTGAGCGTGTTATCCGTGAACAGCAAGAAGCAATCCGCGAGTTATCCACTCCCGTATTACAGGTTCGTGAGGGACTTTTGATTCTCCCCATGATCGGTATGATCGACCGTAAACGCTCCCGACAGCTCACCGAACAGCTACTCCAGGAAATCCGGCGAAACCGGGCCAAAGTTGTAGTTATCGATATTACCGGTGTTGCCTCGATGGACTCCACCGTCGCCAACCACCTCGTACAAACCGTTGACGCTGCCCGTCTGCTTGGTGCCACCGTTATTGTTACGGGACTCTCTTCTGAAATTGCCCAGACGCTCGTCACAATCGGCGTTGATCTCAGCAAAATCATTACGGTGGGTGATCTTCAGGGCGGAATCGAGGAGGCCGAACGACGACTCGGTTATAAAGTACAGCTGGTCACTCCGCACAAACAAGTTAATACTTCCAATAACCAACAATCCTAGTTATCTGCTTTGAGAGTTCCAATATTAAAACAGGGAGACTACCTGATTGCATCCATACAATCTGCCCTTAATGACGACGAATTTGACCAACTACTAAATTCTCTCGTTGTAAAAGTTGAAAACATACGGGCTCGTGGAGTGATTATAGACGTCACCGTCCTGGATATAATGGATTCGTACGCAACTCGTATGTTGAGGGACATGGCTCATATGATTAAGTTGAAGGGTGTTCCCATTATAATTGTAGGCATCCAGCCAGAGGTAGCTTTAACAATGGTTCAATTGGGCCTGAGCCTGGGTGAACTTAAAACTGCACTTGACTTGGAGGAAGGTCTGTCCCTATTAGATGAACTTACCAAACATGAACAACAGGAATAACTCCTCGACTACCAGGATCAGTAAAAATATAGATATTATAACCGTTCGATCCGCAGGTCGAGATCTGGCTAAACGAATTGGCTTTTCTTCTTATGATCAAACCCTCATTACTACCGCTATATCTGAAATAGCACGTAATATACTGGAATATGCCAAAACCGGAGAAATCCACATTCACAAAATACAAGACGGAAAAAAAGAGGGGATAAAAATTACAGCGGAGGATCAGGGGCCCGGGATAATGGAAGTCGAAAAAGTTATGCAGGAAGGATATTCCACCGGCAATGGAATGGGACTGGGACTTCCGGGTGCCAAACGTATTATGGATGATTTTAAAATTCTTTCGAAAATTGGTGAAGGCAGTACCATTATAATGAAAAAATGGTTAATGGATTGAGAGCCGATAATATATATGGCGACAAAACTGAAGAGGTCGAATGGAGTATGGTTCGACGTCCCTTTCCCGGTCACAATAAGTGCGGGGATCGCTATTTTGTAGAATATCACGGTAATAACCTGCTAATGGCTGTGATCGATGGCCTGGGACACGGCACCGAAGCCGCAAAAACAGGTAAAATCGCTATATCTACCCTGCAAGACTATTCGCATAATCCCAATTTAACCAAGTTAGTCCAGTACTGTCATAAAGAACTCCGGCACACGAGGGGAGTCGTAATGAGCCTGGCCTCCATTACCCCCTCTACCAGGGAACTGAGCTGGATCGGTATCGGAAACGTTAACGGTGTATTGATTCGTCCGGATAAAATGGGGACCGATTCGGTCAAGTACATGAGACTTAACAGGGGAGTGGTCGGATTACAATTACCCTCCCTTACCGTTAAAAAATATTCTTATGCCAATAATTCATTACTTATCATGAATACAGACGGAGTTAAAAATGATTATACTAATTCTATAGACTCACACTCTTCCACCGATCACATTGCAAAAAACATTATATCAAATTATAGTTATAATACTGATGATGCTTTAGTATTAACCGCTAGATTTTAGGACTTCCTTGGCGCATGTTTCAAACCTACGAGAAAATAAAAGAGGAATACCGCCACTACCTGAAAAAGTATATTATGGATCAGGACAGTGACAGTCTGCATCAAGCCTACGAACTGGGACGTAACGCTTTAAAAGAAGATCTCGGTGAAAATAAGCTCTCCGCTATCTATCATGACTCTTTGATTTACATTTTGAATGATAACTCTCTTTACATTAACACCTCCAACATTCTCAACAGGGCCCGTAAATTTTATTCCGAAAGCCTCTCCCCTTTTGAAATAAGGCAAAAGGGCTATCAGGATGTGGTCAATCGGATAAACCGGAAAAACCGGGAAATCAAAAAAATCAATGAAAAGCTTGAAAACGAGGTTGAAGAAAGAAAAAGGGTTGAAAGCGAGCTCAAAAAAAACAAAAAGTATTTCCAGTCCCTCATACAAAACTCACAGGATATTATTACTCTGCTGGATTACGACGGAATTATAACGTTCGTAAGTCCCCTGATTAAGGAAGTAACCGGATTTGAACCGGAGGAAATAGAGGGACACCACTTCCGTAAATTTGTGCACCCCGAGGACCTGGAAAAAGTCAGTGAAATATTTAAAAAGATTGTATCCCGGCCGGGAAGTAAAGAATCCCTCGAATTGCGTTTCAAAAATAAAGAAAGTGGGTATAGGATTCTTCACTGCAAAGGTAAAAACATGCAGTTTGACCCTACCATTGGCGGTATTATCGTTAATTCACGAGACATTACCGAGAAGAAAAACGCCGAACTCAAATTGCGCCAACGGGAAAAACAACTGACCCGGGCTCAAGAAATTGCCAACCTTGGTAGTTGGAGCTGGCATTTAAAAGAAGATAAAATTTACTGGTCAGACGAATTATACCGAATCTTTGGAGTCCCAACTGATTTAGAGAAATTAAAATACGAGCGATACATAAAGCACATTCATCCGGATGATCGGGAACGTGTCCAACAAACGATTCAAGAGGCCCTGGAACATAAAACCGGCTTCAAATTCGAACACCGGGTTGCCCGACCGGATAATGAAGTTCGTTACGTCATCAGCCGGGGTCAAATCATTACTGATGAAAAAGGAGATGTGGTGAAAATGCTGGGTACTGCCCAGGATATCACTGAGCAAAAAGAGACGGAACTGGAAATTAAAAATCAACGGGAAAAGTTACGAAAGCTTCAAAAACGTAACCAGAATATCCGTGAAAAAGAACGCTCCCGTATCGCTCGCGAATTACATGACGACCTGGGACAAATGCTGACCGTATTAAAAATGAATATAGGACTGCTGCATTCCTCCAATGACGATAAAGACTCTGAATTCGAAAAAAATGTGGACCAACTGAAAGAAAATGTAGACAAAATTATTGAATCCCTTCAACGCATTACATCCGAATTGCGTCCGGAAGAACTGGACAATGTTGGCTTAATCGGGGCAATCGAATGGCAAGTCGATGAACTCAAAAAGAATACCGAGTTAGATATGCAGTTTAAAACCAATATGGACAGTGATAAAGAGGCGATCTCAGACGAACAATCAACCGCTCTTTTCCGTATGCTGCAGGAAACCCTCACGAATGTGATCAGACATGCCAATGCCACAAAAGTGGAAATAAACTTGAGGTACGATTCCGACATGTTACTGTTGTTGGTGTCAGATAATGGGGTGGGGATTACAAACGAGCAAATTAAAAACCCCAATTCACTTGGTATCATGGGTATAAAAGAAAGAGCCCATATGTTGGACGGGAAAGTGGGTATTCACGGAGTGCCCGACCAGGGTACAACCGTTAAAATTAGTCTCCCTATAAATCAGACGGAGCTTGCTCATGATGTAAGCTGAATCGGATTCTATTACAATATCAATTAGTGTCTATTTTAACTTATTTCAAGAGGATAAACGCATAATACGAAGACTAAAGAGAGTGTGGTATTTAT
>CAYQXO010000062.1:0-16136 GCA_964421495.1 uncultured Balneolaceae bacterium
CGGGAACCGAAATTCCCTTCAAAGCATAACCAGCCAAAAGGAACCAAAAGACAAAAATACTCAGCAAAAAACGAGGCGAAAAACCGTTCCTTATTTTAAATATCCCCATAGTTACATAAGTACTTAAATGAGCATTAACCCCAGTCTTATTTTAATAAATATACCTATCTGCGAAAAAACAATTCTATTAATAAAATACGAAGCACGTTTCGCGGGGAAATAGATGTAGCTTAGTAAACGGGTAAATGAAGAAACTATGCAAAAGATCCGGGAAGTCTTTTTCATTGAAAAGATCAGGTTACAATCATACTCAGCTTGCAAACGTTAAGATAGGTGCCATTGATGCTATATTGAAGATTAATTCAAGAGCCCGCTATGTCAGTCAATTAATCTGTCAATAAAAAACTACTTATTATGCACGTAGAAATATGGTCCGACGTTATGTGTCCCTTCTGTTATATCGGGAAACGGCGATTCGAGCACGCTTTAGAACAGTTTGAACACAACGACGAGGTAGAAATTGAGTGGAAAAGTTTTCAGTTAAATCCCCGCATGGAAACCGATCCCGACGCCGGTATTAACGAGTACCTCGCCCGGGTCAAGGGATGGAGCCTGGAAGAGGCTCGGTCCATGAATGAACAGGTTACCAAAATGGCAAAAGAAGAGGGATTGGAATATCAGATGGATCAGGCGGTGGTTGCAAATTCCTTTGACGCCCACCGCCTCGTGCAATATGCCAAATCAGAGGATAAAGACGATGAAGTCGAAGAAGCCTTATTCCATGCTTATTTCACGGAAGGCAAGAATATCGCCGACCATGATACGCTGGTCGAAATTGCTGATTCCGTGGGACTCGACAAGGGGGAAGTCAAAAAGATGTTGCAAAGCGACGACTATTCACAAGAGGTAAAAGATGAGGTCAACGAAGGTCTTGAATTAGGATTGCGAGGCGTGCCCTTCTTTGTATTTGACCGGTCCCATGCCGTCGCAGGCGCCCAATCGTCTGAACAACTCCTGAATATCCTTGAAAAAGCCAGAAAATAGGGGCTCGCTTCGCTCGCCCGTCGGAAGGCGGAGGCCGGATCTCGGAAAGCCATGCCAACTGGTAATTTTGTGGTGTATATACACAACAGCGGCACTGATCGGAATAGCCTTCCGGCTTCCGACCTCCGCCTTCCGACAAGCGAGCGAAGCGAGCTTATTCCCTTTTCTGTTTCAATACGGGGGTGCGAAGCATTCCTTTTACGGTCTGGTCGTCTTTCCGGTCGAACTCATCCAATCCCAACTGGATGGTCTCGGGTTGATCATTCACCCGGTATGTGCGAGCCAGCCGATCCCAGAATGAAAACAGGGAACTGTAGTTTGAGTCCGTCTCCGGCTGCCAGCGTGAGTGATGCACGCGGTGCATATTGGGAGATACGATAACCGCCCGCAGAACAACATCCACCTTTCGCGGAATGCGTATATCGGAATGGTGAAACTGGACTACGGCAAACATCAACGTTTCATAGAGAACCAGCTCCCAGAGATAGATACCCAACAGGCCGATCAGCAAAATGCGGAACGTCGAGGAGAAGAAAATTTCACCGATGTGAAACCGGTTGGCAGTGGTGACGTCCATTTCAGGATCGGAATGGTGCACCCGGTGGAACCGCCAGAAAAACGGAATTTCATGATTCATTCGATGCCAAGTATAACTCCAGGCATCAAACAGAAGGATTGCGCCAAGGGCATGAATCCATAGCGGTAGCGCCAGGCTATCCTGTAGCCAGTGCATGAGACCGAAACGATATTCGTCGGCCCATACAGAAGCGGCAAACCAGAGTCCGACAAACACGAATGAAACCAGTGCCGAATTCAGGGCTCCCATGATGATATTTCGTACAGCGTGCTTTCCCTTGTCTTTCAGGGAACCTCGAAAATGCTCGTAAAACGGATGCAGGGTCTCCCACAAAAACAACAGGAGCAAGCCGACCAACATGGCAATGATCTGCGTCTTCTGCAGAGCCGAAACTAATGCTTCCATAAAGATGCTATATGTTTTGATTGATGTTTACTCTTATTCTTGCCCCTCTCCAGTAACAGAAGGGGATTGCTCTATCGACGCTTCCAGGTCCCTCATCAGATCGTCGAGCGGTATTCCGTGAATGCGCGCTGCATTGCGGATACTCATAATTTTAGCCATCAACGCAAAAAAGCCTTTTCTCATATCCGGACAACCATAATCGCTGAATACCTGCCAGGTTTGAGGATGTTCCTCCACCACTCGGGCTACTTTCCAATCTGGATCAATTACCTGCATAACTGATTCGTATTTCGGTTTTCAAATCTCCAATTCAATAAAATGATAATAATCATTATTCAACAATTCAAATAAATTATTGAATTATTGAATAAAGTCCGTTTAAATTGAGGAAACTCTACGTTGAACCTCAGATTATCAACAATCCAGCTGCTGGGGACTGAGTAAAACCAAAGGGTGGGGTTGATTCAGAACTTGGGATCGTTTGCCCTACGCTCTCGGCTAGCCGGTCTCCGTTAGGCTGTCACGTTATGGAAAGAAAGCAACAACTACTCTCTGCAATTCATGGTAAGTCCGACAGCCTCCTAGGTAATAAGTGTTTCAATATGCTCTCTTGAATACCTCGGCATGGCTCCCGCTTTCGAAGCAACAAAGGCCCCCGTCGCATTGGCAAAATCGAGCAGTACTTCATCCTCTTTATCCAGGGCGAATCCTGCAATAAGTGCCGCCGTAAATGCATCCCCTGCTCCTACCGTATCGACCACATCCACTGCTATATTCTCCGTGTCGGAAAAAGTATTATTTCGTAGCATCGATGCTCCCCGGTTGCCCCGGGTTATTGCGACAAGTTCCAGGTCAAACACTTCAGCCAATGTCTGCATAGCTTCTCGCTCATTGTCAGGTAGGTCAAACCACTTCGTTAAGCGTACGAGTTCTCTACTGTTCAACTTAAGTATATCGGCAAATTCCAGGGAATCCCGGACGATGGACGGATCATCATAGGGTGAACGTAAATTGACATCCAGCACCTTCAATGCATCCGATTGCAACAAGCGATGGATAGTTTGTCTGGACCGGGACTCTCGTTGTGCCAGCGTGCCGTAGACTATGGCCCATGCCTCTGAGGCCTTCGCCTCCAAATAGTCCGTCAAATGTATGTTATCCCAGGCGACCGACTCGATAATAGTAAACTCAGCATCTCTCGCGGTATCCAATGCAACTTCAGCAAATCCGGTCTCGTGGATCGAATCCTGCTGTATCAGTTGTACACTCATATTCATTTCTTCTATCCGCCTCAGGACTTCCTTACCCAGCCTATCCTCCCCCACCCTGCTTGCAATCTTCCCGTTCATCCCCAGTTGATTCAGATGGAAGCACACATTCAGCGGAGCACCGCCCAGAAATAAGCCCGACGGAAGTGCATCCCACAATACTTCTCCAACGCATAATACGGGAGGTTTAGAGTTCATTTTGTGAGTACCCTCTTTTGCGGATGAACGCTTTAAGCTCTAAGCGCAAAGGTTTTTTCTGCTCGTTTCTCTGGAGCGTATAACTCATTTTGATACCGCAAATAGGCCTTAAACTTTCAACCTTCCACTCTTTCACTACAAGCCCACCTCTTCCGGGAACAGTTGTTTTTCCAGTTCCTCGAGCGTGCGGTTTTTGGTTTCGGGAACCAGTGCCCATACGAACAACAACTGCAGGCACATCATGAACGCAAAAAAGGCGAAGATTGTACCCCCCGAAAAGTTGGCAAGCACCGTGGGTGTTAACAATGTAATCGTGGCTGCACAGACCCAGTGGGTTCCCGATCCGAGTGCCATACCGTGATCACGTACTGCATTGGGAAAGATTTCAGATATAAACGTCCAGATCACGGCGCCCTGACCTATAGCATGGGAAGCGATAAAGGCATTAACAAAGATCACTACGACCTCGCCTTCCGCCCCCGTATAGAATCCCCACGAGGTTCCGGCGAGCGACAGGATATAACCGACCGATCCGATGTAGAGCAGCTTTTTTCGTCCCATCCGATCAATCAGGTACATGCCCAGTATGGTAAAGAGGAGATTGATCACGCCGATCGGGACCGAGGCGCCCAATATTTCCGATCCGACGAGCCCCGCCTGTTCAAAAATGCGCGGGGCATAATATAGAACAAAATTGATTCCCGAAAACTGGTTGAAAAAAGCCACCAAGAAAGCCAGCGTAATGACGAATCGATATTTTTTGGAGAAAAATGTAGATTTTGAAGCCCGCTTCACCGACTGGGTGATTTCATGCATCAGCTTGTCGATATCTGCGGACGGATTTAAATCCTTGAGCACCTGGCGGGCGGTTTTCTCGTCGTTACGGCGCAGGGCCAGCCAGCGTGGACTTTCCGGGATGCCGAGCACAAAAAGGCAATAAATAGCGGCCGGAATCGCCTCCACTCCCAGCATCCAGCGCCAGGCGCTGACGTCGATATACAATCCGATGAGATAATTGGAAAAATAGGCGATCAAAATGCCCAGCACGATATTCAACTGGTAGGAAGCCACCAACCTTCCGCGGTCATCGGCCGGGGTAATCTCAGACAGGTAAACAGGCGCGGCCACCGAGGAAGCTCCCACCCCGAGTCCCCCGATAAATCGCGAAAACGAAAAAATATACGGATCCGGTGCCAGCGCCGCTCCCAGGGCGGACAACAAATACAAAATACCAATCCAGAACAGCGTTTTTTTACGACCGATTTTATCTGCCGGCATACCTCCGAACAAAGCCCCGATAACGGTCCCCCACAGGGCCATCGACATGATAAACGTCCCGTGAAACAGGTCGCTCGTATTCCACAACTCCTGAATCGGCTGATCGGCGCCGGAGATGACAATCGTATCAAATCCAAATAGAAATCCGGCCAAAGAAGCGGCTATTACAGATAAAAGAAGCGATTTTATTTTCATTTCAGGGTATAATAGTCCATAAAATTAGACATTTTTCTGCTTCTAGGATCGGAGCAAATCGGTGAAACCATATCGTATTAATTACCCTCTGATGACGAAATCTGCTTCCCGGCTGTCACCTATTCCGTCGCTATAACCCCGACCCTGGAATCCGCCGTACCGTAATAGATAAACCAGCGATCATTAAAATAAACCAATCCCTCCAGGAAGGTGGTTCCACTGGTATATTGGCCCGATTTTTCGTACGGCATTTCCGGTTTTATAAACGGCTTGTCGGAGCGGTCGAGCAGTTTCGACGGCTCCTCCGTATCATAGAGTGCCTGTCCGCCGGCGTAAGCGCTGTCCACAATAGCCGGATCGCCGTTTTCGGCGCTGTTACCGGCATTATATATCACCAGGATACCGTGATCGGTGATTAGCGCGGGCGGACCGGCTTCCACCAGCCAGGAATCGAAATGACCTGGTTTGGGAGAAAGTACCGGCTTCAGTTCCCCCTGGTCGTTTTCAACCGGTTTCCAGTCAGTCAGATTTTCCGAGGTGGCCAGGTAAATTTTTGGAACGCCCCAATACATCCAGTACTTGCCGTCTATCCTGGTAGGTACCAGTTTATTTCCTTCCAGGCGCGAGACAATGGCACCCGACTTGGTGTCCATATCATTATACTTCCCGTCGTACGCCTCTTCGAAAGCGGGACCATGCTTGGTCCAGTCTTCCAGATTATTCGTGGTCGCCTCCGCCAACCGGGGCGTATCGTGATTCCACTGGGTATAGGTCATAATATAGCGACCTTCCTCCGTTTCCACGATACGGGGATCTTCCACACCGCCAGGCCATTCATATTTCTTCTGCTCGTCGTGATCGGGATAAAACACCGGCTTGTCCGAGCGGGTGAACGAGAGTCCATCGTCAGATACAGCCCTGCCCAATCTCGAAGTGTGACCGCCGATCTTCATTTCGCCCAACTTATCCTCGGCGCGGTAAAGGACATTAACCTTGCCGTCCCGGACGACGGCGGCGGGATTAAAGGTCGCCATGGCCTCCCAGTGAATTACACTGTCGCGCATCGGACAATGAAAAGTGGAAGTGTCTTCTGGCGTTATAATCGGGTTTACCCCCGCCGGCCGGTGAAAGGGTCCGAGCATCCACTCTTTTTTCGCTTCACTTTCATCCTGGCCATTTTCTCTACTACAACCGGCCGCGATCAATAGCCAGAAACCCAGGAGGATAAAAAGTACTGCGATGCCGAATGAAAAATTCTTATTCGCTTTTTTGATCATAAGCATTTATTACCCGATAAATTAATAATCTGAATTCTGTTGCATTTCACCGCCCGATTTGTCGATTTCCGACTGTGGAATGGGATAAAGCTGATGGTGATCCTGAAAGTTTTTGCCCATGTCAGTCAGCACTGGTTCTGCGATCCCCCAGCGTTTCAGGTCATTAAAACGATGGGATTCAAATCCGAGCTCTACCCTGCGCTCGTGTATCAACCATTCCCTTACGGTTTCCTCGTCGGTTTCGCTTTCATCCCGTTCCGGCAGCTCGTTAATCGAAATCGTTTCTCCATCGGGGTCGGGTGTATTGCGGGCCCGTTCCCGGATTTCATTAATAATCTGAATAGCCGCATTCAAATCGCCCGTCTCCAACAGCGCCTCGGCCTTCCATAGTCGGACATCCGCCCACCGGATAAAGACCCTGTTACCCGGCGAATCGGCATTGCCTTTATATTCATCGGAAACAGAACCCAGCAGTTTGTAAGGCACTTGTTCCTCCACGTTCACCGTGTAATCCAGACGGGGATCATCCTCCTCGAACTCATCGATAAAGTTTTGACTCGGCGCAATAAAACCCCAGCCCGTCAGTGCTCCCAGGCCATTGCCTCTACTTGGTGTCTCGTTAGATTGGTGATCATAGGCAAAGATGACCTCATCCTCCTGGAACTCGTGTTCTACGCTGAAACTGTGGAAATAGTGGTCATTCAGGGAATAGAATCCGTGGTCTTCGAGGGTCTCGACCCTGCTTATCACCTCACCCCAATTCTCATTAAAGAGCGCAACTTTGGCCTGCATGGCTATCGCCGCTCCCAGGGAAGCGCGCCACGGCTCATCCTGACTTGAATATTTACTACTGGGTAACAGACGGACCGCCTCAGAAAGATCGCTGCGTATTTGTTCCCACACTTCACTCTCCGATACTCTTTTCGATTGTTCAAAAGCGCTGCCGAAATCCTGGAGCGGTTCGAGAATCAACGGGACACCGCCAAAGTTGTTAACCAGGTCGAAATAATAAAAAGCCCTGAGGAAATAAGCTTCCCCCAATAAGCGATCTCTTTCCGCCTGGCTTATATTGACTTGGGACATGACCTCGTCGTCGGTCAGATCATTGATAGCTCGATTGGTTCGGGAAATTCCCTCGTAATCATAACTCCAAATCCCCTGAAAGGCTTGATTCGTCGGAGTGAAGTTGAAACTTCCCACGCGGTCCATCCAGGCCTGGTCACCGTCAGACTGCCATTTTTTGTTCATATCGCCGGACGCGATGTCGTGCAGAATGAAGTCATTTCTGAGGACTTTCCCCTCCGCCCAGTTCCACTGGTCGATGATATTCAACGTATAGGACAGCAGTTGGTACGAAGAGTTTACGCTTGACTCCACCGTCGAAGCTGTTGGATCCTGTTCAATCTGGTCGGGCGTAACGAGGCCGACCGGATCCTCATTCACATCACATCCGACACTGACAACCAAAAATAAGGCTAAGAACTTTATACTGAATTTCATAACGCTGTTCCTCGTCTGTTTTTTTAGAATGAGGTATTAATGCCAAACATCACACTGCGATATTGAGGATAGGTTCCGAAATCCTTCAGATCGGTCAACTCGGGATCCAATCCTGTATAGTCCGTTATGGTAAACACATTTTGCGCTGAAACATAAATGCGCACATTACTAACGGAAGTACTCGAAAAACCAAAGGCTGAGTTTAGCGTATAACCTACTTCAAGATTTTTCAGCCTCAGGTAGGAGGCGTCCTCAACATAAATGCTGGAAACTCTGCTGCCGCCGTTGTCGGTAAAGCTGACCCTGGGAATCGAGTTGGTAGAACCTTCTCCGTCCCAGCTGTCGAGCATCCGGGTCGTGTAGTTAAAGGGACGGGTGTCATAATCGACAATTTTTTTGCTGTCGTTATACTGATCTACCCCCTGAACCCCCTGGAGAAATACGGAAAGATCAAAATTTCGGTACTGGGCGGAAAGATTAAGTCCGTACGTCATATCGGGATGAGGATCACCGATAAATGCTCGATCCTCACTATTTATAACACCATTTCCGTCCAGATCCCGGAACTTGATATCGCCCGGCTCGACATCCGGATTGGAAACACCGGACAGGTGATTATCTATCTCCTGCTGATTCTGGTAAATACCCTCCATCACATACCCGTAATAGGCATTGATCGGTTGACCGGGCGCTGTTCGCGTTACGTCTCCTACAATGGTGGGGAGGTTGGGATGCAGTTGCTCCACTTCGTTATTCAGCGTCGCCAGGTTGGCGTTGATACTGTATTTAAATTCATTGCTGTTATTTTCATATCCCACCGTAAACTCGAGTCCGCTGTTACTCACCTCGCCCGAGTTAACGAAGGTCGGCTGTACCTCTCCGACCACTTCCGGCAACGTTATGGGAAGGAGAATATCCGAAGTAAGCGTATTGAAATACTCGGTCGACAGTCTCAACCGATCTCTGATCAAAATATCCAAACCGATATTGGACTGCGTGGTGGTTTCCCACTTCAGGTTGGGATTCCCGTAACGTACCACTTCATACTGACCCGCCGCATTTCGCTGCAACAGCGTAAGATAAGCATAATTCGGAATAGCCTGGTTACCCAATTGCCCCCAGCTTCCCCGCAATTTCAACTGGGTAAGCCAGTCGACATCCTGCATGAAACTTTCTTCCGATATCATCCAGCCGGCCGAGAAAGACGGGAAGTATCCCCATTCATTGTTCGCGGCAAAGCGGGAAGAAGCATCCGCTCTGAAATTGGCGGTAACCATATAACGATTGTCATACTCGTAGGAGGCGGAACCAAAGTAGGAAAACAGGGTCCAACTTGCACCGCTTCCGCCGTTTCCAAGTCCCACTTCCGTTCCGCCAAAATCGATATAGCGGAAATTATCGGAAGTAAAATCATACTCCTGCCGCGATGCCGATAGATTACTTATATCGTGGGTGATAAATTCGGTACCGGCAAGGGCCCTGAATTCGTGATTGTCAATATTTTTCCGGTAGTTGATGGTATTGTTCCACGTAAGTGTCAGCGACTCTTCCCGGTTTTCAGACATATTGTCGGGGCGATTTATCCGGCCCATTCCCTCGTACCGGGCCGGACCACTTCCGTCATCGTCTCCGAAGTTTTCGTTAAATACCTTGCGATGGTAGAATTCAAGGTCCACTCCCAGGTTGGTTCTGAACTTCAGGTTTTTATCCTCCAGCAGTCCATACTCCCCGAATATATTGCCGAAAGCTCGATACTGGGTAATTATGTCATCCGAGAAATAGGAAAGCGCCACCGGGTTTTGAGTCCACTCGTACTTATTGGACTCAAAATCATTCGGCCCGTTATAAAACGGGAGATCGGTAAACGGGTCATCTTCCGAATAATACGGGTTGCTCGGATCCTTTTTAACGGACAGCACCGGTGGCCTGAGCATGGCGTGTCTCACTATTCCCGGAGATTCTCCTCTCGAGTTTAGGTTGTCCTCCTGCGAGTAGTAGAGCTGCATATTCGTTCCGACCTTAAAACGGTCGGTAATGTCGGTATGCACATTGGATCGAAAGCTGATTATGTCGATGGCGTCGTTATCATAGACCACCACCCCATCCTCGGTATAAAACCTGGATGACAGAAAGTAGTTTGTTTTGTCATTTCCCCCGCTGGCCGACAGATAAAAACTGTGCGTTTCGCCCGAGGTAAACGTCTCGTCCAACCAGTTTGTATTAGCGAAATCGGATCGTCCCTTATCCGGAGTATAGGGGTTGGATCCCGAATAGCCGGCGTTATTCCATGCTTCCTCCAACGTATTCATGTACTGTTGCGTATTCATCATATTCGGGAGATTGGTGACATTGCTGATGCCGCCGTAGTAATTAACGTTAAATCGGGGCTGATCGGCAGTACCTTTTTTGGTTTCGACTATGATAACACCGCCCGAAGCCCTCGAACCGTAGACAGCCGATGCAGAGGCGTCTTTTAAAATGTTCATGGACTTGATATCAGAGGGACTCACAAAACTGATCTCCCTGGTGGGGACACCATCAATCACGAAGAGAGGATTATTGTTACCAATGGTTCCCTCACCCCGTATGCGGATCTGAATATCGTCGCCGGGAGCACCGGTACTCTGGGTGACCTGCACGCCGGCAGCCTGCCCCTGCAGCGCTTCCTCCACCCGGGATACCCTTCGCTTTTCGAAATCATCCATCTGGACCAGGGAAACCGCACTGGTAATTTCGGCCTGGTTGATACCTTCCGAATAGCCGGTTACCAATACTTCTTCCCCCTCAACCGCTTTAGATTCCAGCCTGACATTGATTTCCGTCCGTCTCTCAATGGGAACCACCTGTTTTTGATAGCCCAAAAACGAAAACTCCAGGGTATCCTGTAAATTTACAGAAATGGAATAACGTCCCTCGACATTGGTAGATGTTCCGCGAGTCGTTCCCTTGACCACTACATTGACTCCCGGTAACGGGGATTCATCCTCGCTATCCACTACCTGACCCCTCACTGTTTCCTGCTGAGCCATGGCTCCCGCCGGTGCCAGAATAATTATAGAAATGACCACCGAACACACCAAAATGCACAATCGTCTCATGTTTCCTCCCTAGCTGGTTAATGAAAAACGTGTGAACATATGCTACTCTAAAACACTAACAGATCGCCTCCTAACTCCCAGTAAACCCCGCTGCAATTTTACGATTTAACTCGTACTCTTGTACCCGCAATATTTTTAAGTCATTTTTCAATCTATTCAATTTAATCTAAGCAGTCAACGGGAAAAATATTTTTCTATTTATATGTTTTTCGCATGCGGTTATATATGTTTTTGGTTTTTGGACACTAATAGACATCTTTCATACAGGAAAACACATTTAACTATTTTTGATTGGATTTCCACTGATCCTTTTGATATACCTGTTAAAAAGTTGCGATAAGTGTTTGTTATAATTTGCAGTCAGCTCAAATGACCGAGAATTTCTCGTAGGCGATTTTCTGTCATTTCTTTTTGCTGACTATGCTGTTTCCATCCGAAAAAATTTACCCGTATCCGGGCATCATTCAGTTTGTTTGAAAAACTACTTCAAATCTGAATTAGGCCAGAGTTGTGGACTTAAACCGTTTTTCCCTCATTGCGATTCCTTAATCCTGCAAACGCTCAGCTCTCACAACCCACTCAGCCAGCACCAACTTTTAATCTCCATAAATTTACTCCCATGGAAGCACCTGTTCCCTCCAACGAATTTGAGCGCGTTATAGAACTCTCCGAGCTTGATCTAGACTATAGTAACCTGGAAGAAAACCTCGAGGATCTAACGAATCTGGCAGCTCGAATCACCGGAACCGAGATATCGCTGATTAACCTTATCGACAATTATACGCAGTGGGTAGATGTCGAGGTTAAAGTGGAAGAGGCAGAGAATAAAGACGAAAATAACTCGCTGAATATTAAAATAGAAGATACCGGCGTGGGCATGCCTCCGGAAAAAGTGAACGAGATCATGCAAGGCGGTACCCAGTCAGAAGGTGGAACAAAGAGAGAAAAAGGGTACGGCTTTGGACTTGCCCTGGTCCACCACCTCGTACAAAAAGCAGAAGGAAAAATGGAAGTCAGATCGAAAGAGGGAGAAGGCACTACATTTGAAATTAAGCTACCGGTGTGATTATCGGCCCTCCCGATGCTATTCCACATCTAAATCTTTATAATACTTGCGTACTTTCCCGGCCATAATGCCGAACACGCCGAACAGAGTAAACTGCAGAAAGTTGAGAAGGATAAACATCATTCCCTCATATCGAAATTCTCTCATCCATATCACGATGGCTGCAGGAATGATGACTGCCAGAGCTGCAACGAACAATACATCTCCCATAAACGACCGCCGGTCGGATTGACCAATAAAGTATCCCGCCAGTACAAATGCACCAAGCAATATTACAAGTGGAACTACGCCCATGATTACCCAAAAATCCGTTCTATTTTTATAGTTCAGCCGATCCGTTTTGCATCAACCGGATTTGAAATCTAATCATTTCCAGGTAATTATCGATACTGATTCGCTCGTCAATACCGTGGACCCTCGAGCGATCGTCGTGGGTTGCCCGTATGGGACGAAAACGGTAGATATTTGATGTCAGGTCGTGAAAATGCCTCGAATCACTGGCCGCTACAAACAGGGACGGGGCGACCAATGCCTGGTCGAAACTTTCCTGAATCGTCTTTTTAAGTAGTTGATAGGGAGCAGTTTTTGTATTCGACACCGGAGAGGGCGGTCGGGCTCGATCCATGACCCGGATATTTATTTTATCATTTCGAATGCGTTTGCGAACATAACGCTTTACATCTTCTATCGTATTATTGGGATGCAATCTGAAGTTAATGATTACCCGTCCTTCCACCGGCAGCACGTTCTCCTTAAAACCGGCTTCAAAAATCGTTTTCGCGGCCGTGGTTCGTAGAGCTGCGTTGGTTGCCGCATTGCGGCTCAATTTACGTTTTATAAATCCCCTGAACAGCCACGTATTGTTAAACGCCACTCGCTGAGGATAATTCATATAGGGAATCAGCGGTTCAAAGGTCTCGGTAATGAGTCCCTTGTAATGCCCCTCCATCGATTTCCGCTCAATACGGTTCACTGCTCTGCTCAAAGTGCCGATAACCGATGTTCGGGGAGGCATGGACGAATGTCCGCCATCCTGCCGATAGGTCAGCTCGATATTGACGGATCCCTTTTCGGCCACCCCGATCAAGGCAAGGGGAACATCCACATTTTTAATGATGTTTTCTGCAATCGGCGAACCTTCATCCATCAGGTATTCCAACTTCACTCCCTGTTTTTTCAAATACTCAGCAACCATTTTTGCCCCGCGTTCACCCCCCACCTCCTCATCATGATGCAAAGCTATATAGAGGGTGCGTTCAGGCTGAAAATCCTGTTTGACCAAGTATTCCGCCGCCTCGAGCAGCGACATGACCCCGCTCTTGTCGTCTAACGCACCACGCCCCCATACATACCCATCGGCCAACTCCCCGGAGAAAGGGGGATAAGTCCATAGCGTGTCTTCTTCGGCTTTCACAGGCACCACATCATAGTGCCCCATAAAGAGGGCCGGCTTGAGTTCGGAGCGGGTTCCCTCCCATTTGAACAGCAGACTGTATTCCCCGATACGCCGCAGGGTGGCTTTCTCGTTCAAGGCGGGATAGCTTCGTTCAAGGTATTCGATGTATTCCTCATATATCTCATACTGAATGTCTGAGGTATTCTCGAGTGAAATGGTACGATACTGGATCCCTTTACTTAATCGATTAACGGCCTCTTCTTCCGCTATATCGTAGGCGGGATTCTTTTGAACATCGGGTTGGCTGACAGGTTTGTTTGAGGAACATCCTGCACACACCAAGCATATGAAACCTAACACATATCCAGCGTAACTTACATCCATGATGAGAGGGTTAGAGGATCGATCATTCCAGTACAAGATACTTTTTTCAATAAAGGAAACTTATCGGCGAACTCCCAAATACCTCCCAATGCATCATATCCGTCTAATCCTCCTGAAAACTCCCGGGTTTCATATTTACATCAATCGGGCGCTATTCCATGCTCAAAGGAATACTCTCCAGCGTGTGAAAATTATGGAAGACGGTTTCCCCTCTGCCCACTTGAAAGTCAAACTGGTGTTCTTTGCTTTGGTTTTGCCGGGGCGAGTGGGTTTTTAGCTTGACCTGGTTCTGTCCTGCACTTAGTGGAACGCGGGCATAGGATATGCTGTACGGCAGGGTTTGCCAGTTCCGTGTATCTGCTTTTTCAGAGGCGGCATTAATTACGGAAAGCAGGGTACCAAGATGTTGATTTTTACTCCTCAGCTTTTCCTCCGACGCCTGTTTCAGGGCCAGGCGAAGAAGGGAGTTACCCAATTCCCGCACCATTCGATCTTCCAGCGTTTTGCGGGCTATTTCATTGATGTTTTCCGCCATTTCCAGCCTATGGGTTTTATCCCCCGAAACCAGCTCGGCGGATTGATAGTACGGTCTTCTTTCCCGATAGGTCGGAAAGGCGACCCTGACAAACTTCAGGTCTTCCAACCCTCCTGAATCCCGTCCCCTTGATTCCAGTGGAAATGGGAAACTCAAGCCATACTCTTCATTCACAAACATGACGAACCCACCCTGTCCCTTGACGATAAAAAAGTTAATGCTCCATTCATCTTTCACCGGACCCAACCCGTTATGCCAGAAAAAAACCAGCTCACCCTCTTTGTTTTCAGGGGATTCGTATTCCATGTTGAACTCCTTCTCGTACCGTTCAAGCTCCTCGGTAAATCCATTTAAATAGGCCGTTCGGAGCAAATCCTTTTTCAGTTGCCCGGGGACACTCGTATCGAAGTGTTTACTGTAGTCCTCTTCATAAGCTTCATAGGCGTTGCGATAAGCGATAAAGGCGTTATTGACATCGCCGGAGGCCTCATACACGATCCCCATCAGGTTCATGGCAAACGCATCCCGCTGATACCGGTTCTTTCTGTTTTCATAGCGATCATTCATCTGGTTGAGCCGGTTATTCAGCCGGCGGCACTCCACCAGGGCCTCCTCATATTGCTGCATCCGCAGAAAATTCAGGGCCTTGTAATAGTGAACCAGCACCAATTCATGGTCCTCTCCCGTATAGGGCTTTGTCATGGGATTGGTAAACAGGCTCGCGAGCTCTATCGCGTAGTTTTTTCGATAGTCTTCTGAGAAGATATAGGCCTTTTCCAGGTACTGGTTACTTTCTTCGTATTCGCCCAGCATCTGCAATACCACTCCTTTCTGAAAATAATATAGCAGCTTGTCTTTATCCTTGACCTTCTTACTGCTTTTATTCAGCGTTTTATTCGCCTCTTCGATCTCCCCTTGCACAAAACGTTCCTGGAAGACCCGATTCTTCTGGTAGTAAGTGGCGCAGCCCGAAGCAAATACAAAAAGCAGTAATCCGACCACGAATACAAGCCTTTTGCAAAGAATGTTCTTCAATAGTTATCCGCTTATTTAACCACTTTCTTAATCTTCTTGTTTCCGATCCAGACCTTTTCATTGGTTTCGATATTCGTCAACTCAAGGTCCACCTGGTAATACACCAGTTTTTGTCTCCTGTTGGAATCCGTAATGGAGTTAACCACGCCCTGGAGGATAAAATCCGCTCCCTGTTCCTGTCCCCATTTCTTTATAGTCGAAGCGGAGGCAAACTCCTGTTGGTCGGCCCGCTCGTCGCGCAACTGCTCCCGCGCCTCCCCGGCCTGAACAATCCTCGCCTCGCCGGAATTGAGCACTTCCCGTTCGATATCCTTGATGAACGTCTGCGTACTGATGTGTTCGCTGCTTTTGTTCTTCACCGTTCCCACGATCAGAGTCGGCCGTTTTCCCTGTTGCTCAACAAACTCCGACAGCCACGGGCGGGTCAGGGCATCTTTCACCATTTCTTCAGATACCAGCCGGGAATCGGTGTCATTCCATCGGCCACTCAAATCAACTTGTTCGCCTTCATCGAGCCTCGTTACCTGCTTCACACAGCTCGTTGCCAGTATCCCCGTCAGAAAGATCACGCTCAATATGATTATTTGTCTCATGTCTATCTTTTTAAATGTTTAAAAATATATTCCAGTTAAACGCCGGACCGTATCGAATGTTGTTTCGGTTGAATTAAATTTTGCACTTAGTTATTTAATATTAAATGCAATTTATTCTGTAAATCAGGGAATTGTCAGATGAATCATTGTTAAATCTCATTATCCACTATGTTCTCCAATAAACATAACCGCTGGAAAACCCTGGAGCGATGGAGTCCCACGCTCTTATATATAGCCGGAATTGTAAAAATTTATTTCCTATTGCAAAATGTAGACGCTCTCAGGCT
>CAYQXO010000063.1:0-301 GCA_964421495.1 uncultured Balneolaceae bacterium
AGCATTGACAATACGAGTATATGCATGGTTTCGATTATGTCTTGATAGATACGAGCAGCTATAACCCTGTGTGAGAGACTAAGTATGGGTCAAGTTACCGGTCTAAATAGCCTTCCGTCTTTCAGCAACCGGGTTTGGCGGTACCCGTAACGCTCACTATTTTGTTTTGACATAAATGGAAACAAGGGAACAAAATAAAAAGGCAGCAGGATATGCGACCTTGTCCTGAACGAGTTCGATGACGAGTTTTCTGACCCTCAGTTGCGCCGCTTGAAGTGGTTGTTAGACAGGAATGACATCT
>CAYQXO010000063.1:311-16035 GCA_964421495.1 uncultured Balneolaceae bacterium
GGATTCATTGCGAATAACCTGGTTGAGTCGCTGGAACAGGTTCGGAATGTTGACTTGTCAGCCGTCCTGGATCGGGGAGGTGCAGAAGAACTGGCTCAAAAGGTTCGGAAGAAAAAACTGGGAGAGTGTGAAGTAGTGGACTCGATCGACGCCGTATGCCGCCGTTGTAATGCAGTGGCGGTATTGGCTCCGAATTTTGCGCGTGTGGATATTGTCGAAAAGATAGCTGAGTCCGTAAAGGAGGGGTGTGAGCTTGACGGAATCATCTGCGAGAAGCCGCTTGGTCGTACGGTTACCGAAGCGCGTCGGATTGTTAAGCTGGCCCGGGAAATGAATGTGCCGACGGCCTATTTCGAAAACCAGGTCCATATGCCGGCGCTTCGAACTGCTAAATCGCAATTGGAGGAACAGATGGAGCATATGGGGCCTATAGCATTGGCCCGGTGTACGCAGGAGCATTCGGGACCCCACAGCGGCTGGTTTTGGGATCCTACCCGGCAAGGGGGCGGAGTGTTGCTGGATATGGGATGTCATAGTATAGCCGTAGCTCAGTATATTCTGACGCCGCCCGGTCGGCCGGTTGATTTCCTGGAGCCCGTCGCGGTTTCGGCTGATGTCTCTTTGCTGAAATGGGGACTCCCCACGTACCGCGAACAGTTAAAGCAGCGCATGAACGTGGATTATGAGCAAACGCCGGCCGAGGATTACTGTTCCGGGCATATCAACTTTCACAATCCCGAAACGGGTCAACTGGTAAAAGCGGAATTCGCCAATTCCTGGATGTATGACAAGCAGGGATTGCGATTGCAGGCCGACGGACTCGGACCCGGCTACGCCCTGGAGATGAATACCCTGCAATCTCCCCTGGAGATCTTTATCGGAGATGAGGCGGCAGAATCGGTCGGAGATTCAGGGGCAGGACTTGAAAAGGCCACCGTCAGCCGCGGTCTCATGACAATGCAGCCGAATGAACCGGATCTGCTGGGCTTCCCGAGTGAATTAGCTGATGCCCGCGATGCCATCCTGGATGGCGAAAGTGCCTTGATGGACTGGGAATACGGACTGCATATCACCCGACTTTGCATGGCTGCCTACCTCTCGGCAGAGCGGGGAGAACGAATAGATCTGACGGATAAAAGCGTGAGGGAAGAGCTGGAGGAGTATATACCGTTAATAGCTCAAGGCAAGGGAGGAGAGGTATTATAAAAAAATGCCGGATGTCGGATGTCGGAAGTCGGATGCCTATTCCGGCCGGTAACCAGATAGTGTATATACACTACTATAAAACCGACAGGTATAGACATCAGCCATCCGTCATCCGACATCCGGCGGGCGAACGAAGTGAGCCCTGTTTTACATTACAATTCCTTTATTTTGATATTGCGGAAGTTAACCGTGTTGCCGTGATCCTGCAGGCCGATGTGGCCTTTCTTGGCGTCGCCGAATTCGGGGTGATCCTTGAATTTACTGTCGCGGATCAGCTCGTACCATTCGGGCGTCCACCGCTCGTATTCGAGTACTTTTTCTCCATTTTGCCAGTGTTCTACATGCGACCCGTCCACAACAATTTTGACTTTTTGCCATTCTCCGTGACCGGTGAAGTTTTGTGGGTCAGCCGGTATGAGATCGTAGAGCGATCCGGCCTGCCGGTTACCGTTTTTGCCTCTGTTGGCATCCGGGTGGTTGGCATTGTCCAGCACCTGCATTTCGGGCGCTGACCAGTAGACCGGGATATCGTCCTGTTCAATGGCGGAATAGAAGATCCCGCTGTTACCGCCTTTGGTGACGCGCCATTCCAGCTTCAGGATAAAGTCGTCGTATTCCTTCTTCGTGATAATGTCTCCGCCGTAGCCTTCGACACTACCGTCGGATTCCTTCACCGTTAGCATATTGTCGTCGGTGACCCATCCTTTTTCTGGGAATTTATCGTCATTATATCCACGCCACTGGTCGGTCGACTCGCCGTCAAAGAGCAGTTTCCATCCGTCTTCTTTTTCGGCGGCGGACAGGGTGTTCGGACCCGTTGCTTCAGTTTGCTCGGTACTCATTTGTTCGCCGTTGTTTTCCGATTGTGGATTGTCCGGCTGCTCCCCGCTTCCGCAGGCTATAAGCAGCATAAATGCTGTACTTAACGTAATCAGACTTGAAAATTTCATCATTGGTTTCTGGTTTTAGATGTATTTGTATGGATTTAAAAAAGATTTAATACCAGAAGTCTATCGGACTTTTCCCGTTGGAATCCGGAAAGTCCGATAGACAATCTGGCTGTCACAAATTTGAGTATTAGCACCAAGGACGCAAAAGTCCGAATGCAGCGACCGGAAGTTTATTCCGATAAACATCCTCGCCGTGTATATACACTACAAGGTTGCGTGCTGGAATAGACTTCCGTCCTCCGGCATCCGACTTCCGACTCAATGATCAATAACTCCACCCTTTACGATACCGGGGCTTAATATATCGTGCGGCAGCTTCCCTGGCATCGAACTCCTCATGCTGCACATTGAATTTGGGATCGCCGCTAACTACCTCGAAATCGTAAGAGCTTACGAAACGAACCTTGTCCTTTTTGTCGATGTTCGTAATCTTCATGTTTTCCCCGTCCCATTGAAGCGGTCGGTTTAAACTTTGAAGGCGAACGGCAAGGTTCCCCATAACGACGACTTCGTTCATGGGACCTGAGTAATTGAAGTTCGCGCTTGGTCGTTCCGGATCTTCTTCCTTGCACGCTTCTACCCAGTCCATTTCGTGATCTCCGCCTTCGAAGTCGGGAACTCGACGCAACGTCTGGGGTGCCTTCGGCGGATTCTCTTCGCGGCCTATGATATAGGGATTTCGTGCATAGGTGCTGCAGATCAGGGTTCCCTTGGTTCCTACAAACATGGCGCCGCCGCCGCGGTCGCCCATCCTTTTTCCGTCGGGCAGACCTTCGGGACGTTCCGGCATGAATCCGCCGTCATACCACGTTAATTTAACAGGAGGCATTTCGACGTTGTGTTTTTTCTCGCGGCGGGGAAATTCATAAATAACTTTTTCGGCCCGCGGAGCGCTTTCGGTAAAGACCCGCGTGGAACTTCCCTCGATCGTATCGGGATGTCCCAGGTCCAATGCTTTAAATACGGGATCCACAATATGACATCCCATATCGCCGAGGGCACCCGTCCCGTAATCCCACCATGCTCGCCAGTTCCAGGGCGTGTAGGAGGGATGATAGTGACGCCAGGGAGCGGGGCCGACAAACAGATCCCAGTTCAGCGTCGGGGGTACGTTCGGAGTCTGGCCGGGCACTTCAAGTCCCTGCGGCCAGATCGGTCGGTTGGTCCAGCAGTGCGCTTCCTTGACTTCCCCGATTTCTCCGTTCCAGATCCACTCGCAGATTTTCCGAATACCCTCGCCGGAATTACCCTGGTTACCCATCTGGGTAACGACGCCGGTTTCGTTGGCTAACTCGGCAAGTTTTCGGGATTCGTAGACCGACTTGGTCAGCGGTTTCTGCAAGTACACGTGAATGCCTCTGCGCATCGCTTCAGCCGCCGTTACATAGTGCGTATGGTCGGGCGTTCCGATGACGACGGCGTCGATTTCGTCCTCCATTTCATCGAGCATGCGGCGGAAATCCTCGTACTTCTGGGCGTCCGGAAATTCCTTGAAAGTCTTCGCGGCATAGTCCCAGTCCACATCGCAGAGGGCGACAATATTTTGACCCTTTATATTATGCAGGTTGCGTCGCCCGATACCGCCGACGCCAATTCCGGCAATATTCAGCTTGTCGCTCGGAGCCGTATGTCCCAGCCCCGAGACCACCGAGCTGGGCAAAAACGTGAAGCCGGTGGCAAGGGCTCCCGAAGCTTTCAGAAAGTCACCGCGTGACAAGTTCTTTCCTTTTTTTTGGTCGTTGTTGTTCTGGTCGTTGTTGTTTCTCATATGTGTCAGTGATTACTAGTTAATAAATGTGAATATTGATTTTCCAAAAAATGAAGCGCTTGCGCCTGCTTACTGCTTATCAGACAGTGGTTACATATTGATGCGGTACATGAGATTCATGTTCAAAAAACTTCCCGACTGTTTACGGATAAAAAGAAATTTGAATTCAGTCTATTAATATCGAAAATTTTTATAATTCTTTCCCAATTTTTGTGAGGAGTTGCCTGGTCGCTTTTATACCTTCTGCCTCGCTCAGCCTGTCGCCTTCATATTCAATCCCTATATGCCCGGTATATCCGGCTTCTTTAATTATCTCAAGCATCTTTTCGTAGTCGATAGTCGTTTCGCGTCCCTTTTCGTCGAAGTCAAAACTTTTAGCGCTGACTCCCCGTGCATAGGGCATCAATTGCCGGACACCACGGTAGCGGTCGTACGTCTTGTCTTCGCTTATTTGAAAATTACCAAAATCGGGAAGCGTACCGCAACGGGGATGATCAACCCGCTCAATGACATCGGTAAGCCACCCGGCGTCGGAGGAATAGCCTCCGTGGTTTTCAACTAATACGTTTATATCCCGCTCGGCGGCATACTCGGTTAGTCGTGAAAGTCCCTCGACGGCCGCTTTAGCCACCTCTTCCGGCGAACCTTTGCCGCGTGCGTTTACGCGAATTGAGTGGCAGCCCAAAAAAGAGGCTGCATCCACCCATTTATGGTGATTTTGGATCGACTCCTCGAGGGCATCGGAATCAGTCGTTCCCAGGTCGCCCTCTTCGTCAACCATTATAAGCAAATTCCGGACACCGTGGTCTTTCGATCGTGTTAATAATTTTTTGAGATAGCTTTTGTCCTTTGCCTTGTCTTTGAAAAACTGATTTACATACTCGACGGCTCCAATGTCAAAATCCTTCCGAGCCTTGGACGGAAAGTCCAGGTTGGTCAGGACCCCGTCAAATATCGAACGGTGCAGCGACCATTCGGCCAGCGATATATTGAAAAAGAGGTCGTTATCATCGCCGTATGACTGGTCCGGGTACAACCAAGAAGGCACCAGGTTGCTGGCAGCACCCGTTACCGATATTTTTAAAAACTCCCTTCGTTTGATATTCATGGATAAGTAAAAATACCGCTTATAAGCTTTATTTTCTCTCCCAAATCAGAATCGGCTGAATAATTTGAGAGATTTACTAATCCCCTGCTATATGCTATTAATAAATAAATTATTCATTGTAATTTAATGCAGAATAAGACAGATGCAAAAATGATTGAATCTTTTAATATTTTAGTGAAAAATTTCGTTACTCCAGTTGGGGGAGTCGATTGAATTTTTAATTAATACAGGATCAGATGAAAATCATATCAGATTATTTTTTTCAAATTTGCCAGGCAGTTTGCTGTATTTTTTCAATTTTATTACAAAATAGCCGGGGTTGTTTGACTGTTAGCCGACAGACTCACGGAGTTAAAGAAGGGCAGAAATTGACTTCTAATTTACGCAAAGTCCACTATCAACCTGACGTGTTGTTTCCGCGGTCGGATAAGACGGTTGCCCTGCTGACCCTTCTGCTCTTTTGTTCGATTTTGTTCCCGACGGAAGCCCTGACCCAGTCGACCGCCCCGTGGCAGTCCATATTTAACGGGAAGACCCTGGACGGCTGGACTCAGAAGGGGGGAGAGGCACATTATTATGTTGATGACGGGATGATTGTCGGAGAGGCAGTGTTGAATTCTCCGAATAGCTTCCTCTGTACAGAACGCAATTTCGATGATTTTATCCTGGAGTTTGAGGTCAAAGTGGACGAGGGACTCAATTCGGGCGTGCAGTTTCGCAGCAATAGTATCAAGGCCTATCGCGACTACCGGGTGCATGGCTACCAGGTCGAAATTGACCCGGATGATCCGTTCCAAAGCGGTGGAATTTACGATGAGGCGCGACGTGGATGGCTCTTTGACCGCGCACAGCAGGAAGGGTTGCAGCCGGTGGAGTTCCAGCCGGGGACGTGGAATTCATATCGCGTCGAGGCGATCGGTGACTCGATTCGAACATGGGTGAACGGCGTGCCGGCGGCGCATCTTGTGGATAATATGACGTCAGAGGGATTTATAGGATTGCAAGTCCACGGTGTGGGAAATAATCACGATAAAGAGGGATTGAAGGTACGGTGGCGAAACCTGCGCATTCTGACAGGTTCGGAAGCCGTTTCAAATGCCCGGTCGATTTCGATAACACCCAAAAAATATCTCTACAATCGGTTGAGCAAACGGGAGGAGGAAGAAGGGTGGAAGGTGTTGTTCGACGGACAATCCACCGAGGCCTGGCGAAGCGTGAACGGAGAGAAGTTCCCGGATCAAAAATGGCTGACGCACAATGCCAGCCTCACCGTTTTGGGGAAAGGAGGCGGCAGTATCGTGACGAGAGATCGATTCAGCGATTTCGAATTGACGCTGGATTTCAAGCTTTCCAAAGGCGCCAACAGCGGGATTAAATATTACGTGGTGGAGAATGAGGGGACGGCTTATGGACTGGAATACCAGCTGCTGGACGACAAGCGGCATCCGGATGCAGAAAGGGGACGAAACGGCAACCGCCGGCTGGCAGCCCTCTACGATATTATACCGGCTGAAAATACGGAACCGCGTCCCGTTGGTGAATGGAATACGGCTCGTATCGTAGCACGGGATAATCATATCGAGCACTGGCTCAACGGCAAAAAGGTACTGGAATTTGAGCGAGGAAGTGCGCGGTTTCGAAAGATGGTGGAAAGAAGCAAATACAGCCACGAACGCTTCGACGTTTACGGCACCCGGTTCGGCGAGGCCGGCGAGGGACACATTTTGCTGCAGGATCACGGTGACCGGGTTTCATTTCGAAACATCAAGATTCGTTCGTGGAATTGACATTTCCTACATTGCCTTTTTTCAATTATATTGTGAAAAGCGAGCTCGAGGCTTGAAGCTCGAAGACGGAAGCCTATTCCGACTGGTACCAATGTTGTGTATATACACCAAGATATTACCTGCTCGAATAAGCTTCCGGCTTCCGTCCCGACAGCTGTCGGGATTCCGACTTTTTTTAATCTAATACTATTACCACATGTCTGTAGATGTATTTCATGATAATTTTTTCGCGATGGGCACGCGTTTGGAAACGGTGTTCTGGGGAGTGGAAGAATCCTATGCGCGGTCGGTCTTCAATGAGATCTATGAAGTCGTGGATCAACTTGAGAAAGATCTTTCGCACTACGATGAGAAAAGTCCCATAACCGCGATTAATAAAAACGCGGGAGTGAAGGCCGTGCCCGTGCCCCATACCGTAATGAAGGCTTTGCAACAGTGTCGCCATCATTACGAGGCGACGGATGGCATATTTGATGTCACGGTTCGTCCGAATGCAGCGAATGGTGAGGCTCGTGCCGGCATCGTTTCCGATTTCACGCGCCTGAGCTATTCGGACGAAGAGGGCACCGCATATCTGGAAGAGCGGGGCATGCAAATTGATCTCGGTGGAATCGGGAAGGGGATGGCCCTCGAACAGGTGGAGCATATTCTTGACGAATATCAAATTGAAAACGTCCTGATCAGTTTTGGAGAAAGCAGTATCCTGACCCGCGGACATCACCCGCACGGCGAGGTTTGGAAAATCGGGATTACCGATCTGCATGACAAAGAAACCAGTCGGTACAGCTTCGACCTAACTGACCATGCGCTTTCGACGTCCGGCAACACGCCGCGAAACGAGGGACAGATCTATCATCCCCAAACCGGCCGGACGGTATCCGGATATCATACCGTATCAGTGCTGACCTCATCGCCGGTTGAGGCTGAAGTTTTATCAACGGCGCTGCTGGTAGCCAATTCACAGGAACAAAGAAAACTGATCAAAAAATACAATCCCGCTCGCGCCGTACGGATATCCTACGATAAGAACGGACGAGGCATTGACGCAACTGAATTGAATCAATCCTATTTTCTCTGATTTATGTCTGACGATCTACAATCACGCAAAGAATTTCTGAAACGACTCTCCTTTTTTACCGGTACCGGGCTGCTCGCCAGTTCCATGCCGGGGCTTTCGTTTGCCGACTCGCTGAATAAGGAAAAGTTCTCCGCCAACGACAAAGTCCGCGTAGGCATTATCGGGGTCGGCTCGCGGGGACGATATCACACTATCATTCTCCGGCGGATGCCCCAGGTCGAAATCACCTCGGTATGCGATACCTATCCTCCGCATTATGAGCGGGCACAACGGCTGACCGACGGTAAGGCGGACCCGTACTGGGATTATCGAGAACTGTTGGAAAAGGACCAGCCCGATGCCGTCGTAGTCGCGACACCCCCGCATGAGCATGCACAAATGACGATCGATGCCCTGAAGAGCGGCATTCACGTGTTGTGCGAGAAGAACCTGGCCAACACGGTTGATCGTACGCTCGATATGTACGAAGCGCAGCAGGAATCGGGTAGAATACTGCTGACCGGCATGCAGCGGCGCTTCGGGGTTAAATACCTGGCGGCCCGTAAGATGGCGGAGGAAGGATTTTTCAGCAAAATCACCCAGATCCGTGCCTGGTGGCACCGCAATGGCGACTGGCGGCGGTCGGTGCCCGACAAAGACTTTCCCGACTGGGAACTGGAGCCGGAGTATCCGTCACTCGAACACCGGCTGAACTGGCGACTCTACCGTAAATTCTCGCGCGGACTGGCGACGGAACTGGGCACGCACCAGATTGACGTGGCCAACTGGTTTTTGAACCGTTTGCCCCTTTCGGTACGTGGATCGGGAAGCATTAATTACTGGCAGGACGGACGGGAAGTGTACGATAATATCAACCTGGTCTATACCTATCCCGACGGAATCAATGTGATTTATGATTCGCTGATAAGCAACAAACAGTACAGTTTTGAAGAACAGCTCATGGGACCCGAGGGTACCTTCGAGCTGGAAGACGGCAAATATTACTATGAAGATCCCCCGCCGGCGCCCGGGATCCTGCAGCTGATCAGCGATATCGAAGACGATCTCTTCGGCACCACTCCGCTCGGCGGCGATTCGTGGAACCCGCACCGCGCGGCCGATACCTCGGGATCTTATTTTGTTGACGACTATCCATTGCCGAATAAAGCAGTATTACAAGACGAAGCCTTCATCGAAAGCGTCCGGCAGGGTAAAATGATCGAGGGAGCGCCGGAAAACGGCGTTTATGCGACAATTGCCGCTATTATGGGTCACGAAGCGATGCTGCAGGATAAAACGATACACTGGCCTGAACAAAAAATAGCTAACCGCATCAAATCCTATAAGAGACGCCCCGAGGCAAAAGACTTAACCGGAAATATTTAATTTCATCATGAAAGATACACTTATTACCGCCAAGGCGAAGAGACGTGAAATCATTATTTACCTCATTTGCCTGCTGGCCGCCATTCTTATCAACGCCTATTCGATCATCACCTATGGAACCGTCTGGAGCGAACTCTACACGATGGCCGGCATGGTCGTGGCAATCTCGATTTTCCTGTATGTGGTCCAGTGGATTATCAGGTTGATAGTTCGTGGGGTACTTAAAGTTTATCGGTTGGTCGCGGGATAAGATTTTTCTCCTTTCCTTTTAATATGATTACACTGCGCCAAACCATCACTGCGAGAGGTGGCTACCGGAGATAGTGCCGGTTTATAAAAAGACTATTTGAATCCATTATCAGTCAGGTAAATGAGGTTCATTCGTTTTTATATTTTGCAAGGTATTTTTAAGGAAGCCTTAATTATTGATTTTAAGATTAGTTTCTGGTAGGTTGATAAATGAATTCCGATGATCAACCGGGAGGCTTATGATAAAAGGAGAGACTTCATGGTATAATCGGCGGGGGATACCCATTCTCTTGTTTTTAATGGTGATATATCTTTGCCCGGTCAATGTGGAGGCTCAGCGTTCAATAGGGGTGTCATTTCACGATAAGCCTATCCTTGAAGCTACACCTAATCGGGATATTGGTAAAGAAATTGAGTTTTCCGTTCAAGGAAATATCCGCCATATTAAAAACGATCTTTACCTCTTCAGTCGCCTGGGAGTTTTTTATCAGCCGATGGTATGGAGTAGACCCCCCTTGCATCTTCATGCCACCCGTAAGTCGGGACGCAGATTTGGTGCTTCGGGTATTACCGGTTTTTATTTACGGCGGACTCCGGTAAGTGGTGAGATGGGCATAGGATATACCCGGCATCAAGTTCTGGGGAATGATGTTTACGGTATCGGTACGTTAGATATTAACCTGTCACTCGATGTTAATATTACTTCACCATGGTGGTTAAGGGGCGGGTTACTTTTTCAGACGCCCCTGACAACGGATAGGATGAATGGCTTTATCCTTTCTCCCTCGTTGGGATTGCGATATAAAATCGAGTAATCAGGATTTGACCAGGCATTTTTCCTCGAGTTGTTCAAATAGTTCGGCAAGCCGTGGTTTTTGTTCCTGTACGGTTTGAGGAATGGATGCCAGGTTTTCCCCGGAGTAAGCTTCGGTTTCGGCGATTTCGAGGCAGGTTTCCATACCGTTTTCCAGGTTTTTCTTGAACTTGCGCAGCTTTTTGAAATCGGATTCTTCGCCGTCGCAGTCTTCCACCAGGTCTCCGAAATAGTCGACATACATGACCATCTCCTTGGCAAACATGTGGGGGCGTTCGGAGGCGACCAGCGATTCACCGCGGCCGTAAATGTGATTAACCATTTCGCACAGGCTGTATTCCCCGTCGAACCAGGCGATATTGGGTCCGGGACAGATGGCCTGTGGGGCGCGGTGTTCTTCCAATATGCCCAGGTTGATAAGAGCGCCGTTGCCCAGGTGTGAACACAGGCAGGCTTTGTTAAGGACTTGTTCCCGCATTTCCGATTTTTTTTCCTGGGTGATGTCCTTGTTGGCAATCTGATCCAGTTTTAGCAGCTGATACTGCGTCGAGGCGGTGCAGATGGGCTGCTCGGTGAACTCGGTATTGCTGCGGAGGAACGTTTTGGGACAGGGCGAACCCGGTTTGCCTTTTTCGATGCGTTCTTCATGCCACTGTTCAGAACCGGTATTCCGGACGTTATTAAAGGGAACGCCCAGGGGAGAGACCCCGCTCAGGTAAAGATCCTCCTCAGTGGCGTTTTCCAGCAGTTGCCGGGTCGGCTGGTCAACCGTGGTGGCCTCCGGGACCAGCAGAAAGGGACTGCCCCAGCCGGTAGCATCCATGTCGTATTCTTCCAGCAGCCGCCGGGCCTCGCCGTGCGTGCCGATACCGCCCTGAACCGTGATGCGGGGTTCGGTGATCTGCCAGTCGGACGAAAATCCGCCGCGCTCTTTTTCATAATAATCCTTGACGAGTGACTGTACGGCGGAGCTGAGTTGATCTCTTTTATCCTTGAACTCCCTGAGCAGATCAGGCAGCAGGTAGCCGTCCGAGGCGAAGGTGTGTCCGCCGCAATTCAAGCCCGATTCGATCCGGTATTCGAAGACATCCAACCCTTTCTAGGCCAGAAACTTTCCCTGGATCAGTGCCGACCGGAAATCGCTGTCCTTCAGAATTATTTTCTTTTGGATTGTACCCTTCGTATCCCGGTAAAAATCTTTGAATTCGCTGATATAGCTATAGAGACGGGGGTTGAATCCGGCCGAGAGAACCAGGCTGGAGGAAAGGTTGCTGCGGGCATAGCCGCGTAACGCCGCACTGGCGTCACTGAATTCCTGACTCATGGGAGTGCCGCCCTTGGTGTAATTGATCTTGTCGACTTTGGCCATGATGTTCACATCAATCGATCCCGGCGTCATTAGCTGGAAAAGCTCGCGGGTCAACCGTTCACGCAGACTCCCCTCCTCCGTGCTCATCAATTGACGATACTTCTGCTTGAGGGAGCTTGCGTCGGGCAGCATTTCAAAATATTTGGCCTTGTCGTTTTGCTCGAAAAAGGGCTGATTTCTGACCTGCTCAAACTTGTTTTTCACGATTTTCTGTACCGTATCCAGGTAGGCTGTTATGCGACGCGCCCGTCCGTCCTCGGCCGTCCGACCGATGTTGTCATACTCGTAATCGTACTTATTGCAATAGTGCTTTCGAATACGCTCGACCAGTAAATCGTCGACGATGGAGATAACCGAGTTGATTCCATAAGGAGCAACGCGAATGGGAGAGTCGATTGAATGTCCCGTTCCCATGACGGGAATCGAGAAAGTGTGGGGAGAATGTAACATAAAGAGAAATAAGTATGTTGTAGAGTGTATCGTAAAAACACCGGAATAAAGACGAGAGT
This sequence comes from uncultured Balneolaceae bacterium, assembly GCA_964421495.1. Taxonomy (GTDB): domain Bacteria; phylum Bacteroidota; class Rhodothermia; order Balneolales; family Balneolaceae; genus CAJXOW01. The sequence goes on from CAYQXO010000063.1 coordinate 12,515, forward strand.
GGAAGAGAATTTTCCACTTGCCCAATTCTGTGGTAGATATATGGTTTCATTTAAATAATAAGTAAAATATAAAAAGATATGATTATCTTAAAAGATTAATTTAATTTTTTTGCCTAATTTATGTTCAAAGCAGGTCCTTCCGGGAACGTGCCGGCTTATTCAGGGGTGGAGGAGTGAGATACTTGCTTGGATTTCCAGCATAAAAAGATTTGAAGGGATATGTTAACTTTATGCCGGTATATAGTGATTTGAGAGTCAGGGAGTTGCAGCACTTCGTGAGAGTTCTACATACCGATAAATTATCAAGGAAGGAATGGATTTATTAAATTGACGGTGAAGAGATCTTGTTTGAGCGGTCGGGCGTGAAGTCCGGCAGATTCCCGGACGAATTAATTAAAAAAAATACGCTATGGAAAAGTTATGGTTTGTACTACTGCTCGTCTTTTTGACGGGGTGTTCGGAGGAGGGGGATATAAACACGGAACGTTCTGCCAGCGAAACCAAAAAAATCGGCGCGATCGAACAGCTGGATGATGAGTTCGGCACAGTGCTGGATCCGGATGTACGTCCCGCTGTTCTCGGCAAGGGATTTGAATGGTCGGAGGGACCGGTGTGGGTCGAGGAGCATGAGTTTCTTCTTTTTTCGGATGTGCCGACCAATACGATTTATAAGTGGGAGAAGGGCGCCGGCGTGACCGAATATCTAACCCCGTCGGGCTATACCGGGTCGGAGGAACAAGACGGCGAGGGATCAAACGGTTTAATCATTGACGAAGATGGATGGCTCGTACTGGCCCAGCACGGCGACCGGCGGGTGGCCCGCATGCAGGCCTCGCTGGATGAACCGGTTCCCGCTTTTGAAACCGTGGCCGGTCGCTATGACGGCAAAAGATTCAACAGCCCGAACGATCTCGTACAGCACAGTAGCGGGGCTATTTACTTTACCGATCCGCCGTATGGTCTGGAAGAAGGTGTTAAGGATCCGGCGCGGGAACTTCACTATCAGGGCGTCTTTCGAGTGAAAAAAGATGGAGAGATTACCCTGCTGGTGGACAGTCTGAGTCGCCCGAACGGCTTGGCCTTTTCTCCGGATGAAAAGACATTGTATGTCGCCAATTCCGATCCCGATAAGGCCGTTTGGATGGCGTATGAGGTGGATCAAGACGGAACATTGTCGAACGGACGGGTGTTCTATGACGCGACCCATAATGTGGATGAGGAGCGGGGTTTACCTGATGGGTTGAAAGTGGATTCTGACGGGTATGTATATGCAACAGGTCCGGGCGGACTATGGATCTTCGAGGCCGCTGGAAATGTGTTGGGACGTGTCAAAACAGGGGTTTCCATTTCCAATTGCGCTATCGGCAATAACGGGTCGATGCTCTATATGACGGCAGACAGCCTGTTGCTCGGCATGCCGCTCAGGTAAGAGAGATGAGTGTTGGAATTGTCCTATGATTTCCTCGATTTTATATTCAACTTTCTTTTTCTGTCAGAATAGTATTTGAAGAGGATTTTTTACAGGAATCGTGAAGACTATATAACACCGTAAACAGTTACCATTATACGTTTGATTCATCGTAGTGAAATCAGAATTCTTATCTAATAACGCATGTCCAGCCAAGATGCCGATCAGCCGGCAGACAATGATGCTCGAAATTATGAACGTCGATGGAAAGGGTACTTGAAAAATACGCATGATAAAATGATGGAGGTGCTGATGCCGGACCTGTCCGCAGACGATATCATCCTGGACGCAAGTGCGGGTACCGGCTTGCTGGCTGACCGGTTGTTGGAGAGGGATGCTCCATTCAACGAGTATATTCTTAACGATATATCCCCGCGCAACCTGGAGGTCGCCCAACACCGCCTGCCGGACGATCCGCGTATTTTGTACACTTCCCATTCGGCCGAAGACTTGCCCTTTGAAGAAAACCGGTTTACCCGGGTCATATGCTTAAATGCCTTGCACAACTATGAGCGTCCCTCCGTCGCCGTCCGGCAATTCAAGGATATATTGAAACCCAACGGTAAACTTTACTTGATCGACTGGAACCGGACAGGTTGGTTCAATCTCGTGAATATGGTTATACGATGGTCGACCAACGAGATAATCAATACCATGAGCCGTGACGAAACTGTTCAGATGTTGCGTGATCACCGATTCCGCATCGAGCATTCCAGGCGGTGGCGGTATCGTTACTGGCGGCTTTACCTGGTGGTCGGGGGATTTCAATACTGGAAGGAGCGATAGACGTGAGGGTCATTAACCTCTTCATTTTCGCGAAGGGGGGGGCAGATTGTTCGGGATTCTCTTAGTGAATTCTTTTAGGAATTAAAATTCTTCGAGATGAGTTGGTGGGCGTATCTTGAAGGCTAATGGTCCGAGAATCTTACCACCTCATGTTCGACCGGTTCAATGGACTGCAGGTAGGCGTAGATAGCTTTAAGATCCTCTTCTTTCATGCCTGCATACATGGTCCACGGCATTAAGGTATTGTATGCTCCTTCCGGAACTTTTCGAATATCCTCATACGATTGATTTTCGTACTGCTTGAATCGGTTGACAAACTGTGTTTCGGACCACATTCCAATGCCCGTGGAACTATCGGGAGTGAGATTCACCGATCGCAGGGTATCTCCACCAACCATTGCGAATTCAAAACCGCCGGCCAGATAGAGACTGTCGATGCGCTGACCCTGGCTTTTTGGCGTATGGCATTCGATGCATCCCCCGATGGTCGTCAGGTATTTACCGCGTGCTATTTTGTCGCCGGCTGCCGGCTTTTCCATTGGATCGGCTTCTTTCGGTATGGTGCGCATAATTAGATTTACGGGGAAATCAGGTTCGGATTCCGGAACTTCGTGTTCGATCGGCTCCAGTGTTCGAATATAGGCGATTATTGCTTTGACGTCGGCCGGTCTCATATTTCTGTAAAGTGGGTAGGGCATGACGGGAAAGATAGGTTTGCCCTCCCTGGTAACGCCTGTCGTAATGATACGGTATAACTCACCGTCCGACCAGTCCGACAGGTTATGGGGTGTTATATTTTTAGCACGGAACGTACCCGGAAATCCCATGCGTTCGTCGAACACTTCTCCGCCTCGTCCGCGCGTACCCGGTTGAATGGGACCGGAGAATCGGCTGTAATCACGGGTCGAGTGACAGTCAATACAAACGGCGACATGTTCGGCCAGGTATTTGCCACGTTCAATTTGTCCGGGCGTGCCTTCTACGTCGATATCCGGCGGCGGACCTACATCGGGATAGGCAGTGTGTAGGTACACGTATCCTATCCCGAGTATCATGATCAAACTGATCCCCAGAATCGCCAGTATCTTTAGAAAAGTGGACATGACCCCTTCTCACAATTTTGTTAGCATGAAACCTAGGAGTCTGTCGGACTTTCGCGAATCTACTGCAAAAAAGCCGGATTTGGGTATCTTTCGGCCGATTTTTCCTTACATAGCCCCGCTATTCTACGTCAAAATCGGCCGAAACCTACCTCAAACCGGACTTT
>CAYQXO010000064.1:0-15795 GCA_964421495.1 uncultured Balneolaceae bacterium
ATTTCGTAATAATCTTTCTTAGTAGCCATGAAATAAAATCTATTAGCCTTCTTATTCGCTAACTATCACTTTTGCATGTCGTATGGTTCGATCTCCGATCCGATATCCGTTTTCCAGGATCTGGAGTACCGTATTACTATCCACGTCCTCGTCGTCCGCCGGTTGACGCATCATAGCTTCATGTTTATCCACGTCAAACGGCACCATCGTCTCATCTATACGTTCGACGCCGTTCTGACGCAACACATTCTCGAATTTATCGGCCACCATTTGAACGCCGTCAAGGAACTTGTCATCAATCTCGAGTCCTTCCGCCGCATTAAGCGTTCTCACCAGGTCATCGTTTATCGGAAGAAAATCCTGCAATGCATTAATTTTTGCCTGTTGCCTTATCTCGGAACGCTCACGGTCTATCCGTTTCTTCATATTATCAACTTCAGCGACTTTTCGCAGATGCTTGTCCTGCACTTCCGTCAACTGCTGCTGAAGCTCCTCGATTTGCTTGTCCCGTTCCTGCACCAACTCAACAAGCTCTTCCCGTTCAAGGGAATCATACTCAATATCTTCTTCATTCTGATTTCCGTCCTGATATTCAGGCTGTCCATCGGACTCTTCTTCAGCCTGTTCCTGTCCGTTCGATGACTCTTGCTGTGCAGGATCTTCCTCTCTCTGTCCTTCTTTTTCCTGGTCTAAATCTTTATCGTCTTTGCTCATAATTAAAATCCAAATTTAAACATTTTCCATCATTCAATGAGATGAATCCATCGTATATCCCGGAGAATCTACTGGATATACCGATTTGAGACTTCTCGGGTATTCGTCAGTCAGTTATATTCTACGTATCCAAGAAGCCGTATCCGACAACGCTTTTTAATTTCAATTGTTGTAAAAATAATTCACAAACCGTATCTAGCCCGGATTTCTTGGTGAGAAATCCGGGCTTGGAATTTCTTTCCTATTCTTCGTAGAAAAATTCCAGCATATTACCATCGGGATCCGATACGAAAATAAACCTTCCATTCTTGCGATTCGCCGGACCGCTCATTATGGTGACCTCTTTCTTTCTGAGATATTCAGCCATTTCATCCACCTGTTCCTCATTATCCAGGTAAAAGCCGAAATGGTCCACCCTGAAATCTCTCGAGGTCGGATCGTAACTGGTTTCAGCCTCTACCAGCACCAGCGTATCTTCCGGTCCGACATTATACACGGCCATGCTTTTGCCCATTTTACGTTGTAATTCAAATCCGAGAATATCACCGTAAAATTTTTCAGCACGATGAATGTCATTGACCCGAATCGTGATGTGATTAATACCCGAAGGGTTAAAATTTTCCATGAGCTATAATGAATTTAATCCGCTAAGTTCCGTAATAGTTAAGCACGTATTTGTGGCATTTGCGATTGTTGTGCAACAACCTCTTTTTCCAGCAAATGTAAACTCACAAAATCCAACTGTATTGTATGAAAACTCCTTTAGGATTCCTAAATTAGGCCCTGTACAGGGTTCTGTATAACCCGTTACGATAAAAAACTCTATAAATCCTCAACGCATAAATCTTGTCAACTCTTTTTATAGTTGCAACTCCGATAGGACATCTGGATGATTTTTCCCGCCGGGCGGTTCAGACGCTACGGCAGGTTGATTATATTGGTGTTGAGGATACCCGTATTTCCAAACGATTACTCAAGTATTACGAGATCGAAAATGAATTATTTACGTTTCACCAGCATAATGAACACCGGAAAGTACATCATGTGAGTAATTTGCTGGATGCCAACCATACGGTAGCTCTCATTAGTGACGCCGGTATGCCCGGAATATCGGATCCGGGTTTTTTGGCAGTTCGTGAGGCCCATAAAAAAGGTCACCAGGTACGCGTAATTCCGGGTCCGGATGCGGCTACCACGGCGTTAGTTGCCAGCGGACTGCCCTGTGACCGATATATCTATGAGGGATTTCTGCCACCGAAAAAAGGACGGCAAAAGCAAATTAAACAGTATATTGACGAACAGCGGTCTGTCGTCCTGTTCGAAAGCCCCCATCGACTTCTTAAACTGATGGACGAACTCAGTCGTCATCTGGAATCTCAGCGAATGACGGCAGTAGGACGGGAATTAACGAAAAAATTTGAAGAGATGGTACGCGGTCCCCTGGCGGAAGTGTATGAAATCCTGGAGCGCCGCAAGGAAATCAAAGGAGAACACGTAATTATTATAGCCGGATGCGACTACCAGGAATAGCACGTTCAATACATTCTATCTGGAACACCAAATGGATACTGGCAGCGGTATCCGGGTTGTTCCTCGGATTCAGCTATCCTCCCCTGGATCTTCCCTTCCTTCAAATAGCCGCCTTCGTCTTATTGTTTAGACTGGCCGACCTCAGTCACTCCCATCGCGAGGCCGCTTACTGGTCATTCTTCTCTTTTCTCCTCTGGAATCTGATTGTAACATACTGGCTGATGATGGCCACATTGGCCGGCGGAATCGCCGCAATTCTGGCCAACAGCGCGCTCATGACCATTCCGCTGGTATTACAGCGACTGGTTTTACGTAAATCCCTTCCCTGGTATATGAGCATACTGCTGCTGCCTTCGTTATGGCTAAGTTATGAATACCTGCATCACCTGTGGGATCTTGCCTGGCCGTGGCTCGCTCTGGGGAATGGATGGGCCAACTATCCCGGGCTGATTCAATATATTTCGGTCACCGGATACCTGGGAATTTCTTTCTGGGTCGTTTTTAGCGCCTCTCTGTTTCATTTCTGTATTTCCATGCGCTTCCGCCGGCGTTTAATGATCCTGGCCGTCGCAGTGCTTATGCTTCCCCCCGCGGCTTCTCTCACTTATCAGGGGCTGCAACCGGTTGCCGAGAAAGACAATGGACCGTCCGTACAACTCGTCATCGGGCAGCCCGACTTCGATTCCTATGCTTCCAATTATGGCTACAGCGATCCCGTTCGTCCCCTGCACGTTCTGCTGACCCTTACCGATTCCCTCCGGAACGACCAGACAGACGCTGTTATATGGCCTGAAAATGCGGTTCAGCCTTACATCGGCAACCGTATTATGGATAACTCCCATGCAAATCGCATACGGCAAATCTTGCAACAGAATAGTAATACATGGAATATTCCCATTATTACCGGAGCAACGTATTTCGAGTACTTCCATGCTGATTCTTCGTCCCCCCCTCCGCTCGTTCGTAATCCGGACAGTGATTCCCCCTATATATATTACAACTCGGCTATCGGATTTCGACCCACCGATTCCATGAAAGTGTATAAAAAAGTGCATTTGGTACCCATGGTAGAACGCATTCCCTATTTAACCACACTGCACCAGATCGACCCATTTGGCATCAATTGGCATTCATTACCCTGGTACGGCAAAGGGAAATCATATACACAATTTAAAATAGCAAATACGCGTACTCCGGCTCTTGTATGCTATGACTCCGTATTTCCCCATTGGATGCGCGGTTTTATCCAGCGAGGAGCCGGGTTTCTAACCATCATAACCAATGACGGCTGGTGGGGAGATACCGGAGGGCATATCCAGCACTTTGCCTATGCCAGACTTCGGGCTATCGAATTCAGAAGGTGGGTGGCCCGAAGTGCAAATAATGGAATTTCAGGGCTTATAGCTCCCACCGGTGAAATCATTCAACGCACCGTTTATGGAGAGCAGACGGTTATTAGAATTCAGGTGCCCATTCGAGAAGACCAGACCATATTTGCCCGATACGGCGGGTGGCTACCCCTGCTTTGCCTTACGTTTGTATCAGTAAGTCTATTGTTTTTGCTTATACAACGTACGTGGAATCGTTCAGACCTTTAGGGCTCCTGTATGTAACAAGCGATTGGTCGGCACGGTCCGCTTGAACCCCCTCAGTCACAGCCTTTTCAGCATTTTATCCCATTACGCGTTTAAAACAGTGAAAAATCTGCATATCCCCTTACCTGACAGACTCCAAGTCCGAATTTCCCGGTGAGATACTCATGCTAATTGGATCGGATAGATACAGTGACATTAAACTTCAGGTCATGGTCCGTCCGCGGAAACACGCCTGAGGATTTAGGCATCAACTTGTTAAAACTGTACTCGAAGTCGGCTTTAATAGTTTGGGAGAACGTATACCCTACAATAGCGGAAGCCTTGAACCTTGACTGTCCGGTCGGGGGCTGGGGATTATAATCATATTGATCCGGATCTTTTACAATTTGATCCGATCCCTGTTGCAGCGCCTCCTGCAGGTCGGTACCCAGGGAATACCTGATTTCCGTATCTTCAATGAAACTGGAGTTCAGCGTGAGGTTTACGGCATTTTCCAAACGTTCAATAAACGGTAAATCAAAGTTATCGATCCGGTAATTTACCGAAAACTTAAATCCCCGGGAGATTTGCTCGGTAACGTTGACACTTGAAAGTCCAAGGCTGCTGATTTTACTGTACTCGTACTCAATATTGGTTCGCAGACCGGACGTCCAACTGAAGTTGATACCTATCAGGGGACTGAATTTCTTTTCCAGGTTGACAGATCTCGGTTCAAACTCCGGTCTATCCGTTATCAATTGATAAGCTCCCAAACCGGTACTGGACTGGGATTCCGGGTTTGGATTCAACCCCCATCCCAACCGGTAATTACCCGTGTATCGATGATTCAAAGAGGCCTTTTGGAGATAATCTTTCAACCATGGAATGTTGTTCTCCCATCCCGACCAGCTGACTCTCCAGTTTGGTTTCGGAAATGCCATAAAACCCAACTCACCAACGACACCGCTCGAACCCAGGTATGATTTTCGGAAATCCTCCTGCAATGAAATGCGGCCCAGAACGCTGCGACCGTCCTGATTTCCGGTACTGTCGCTGATAATATTGTCCGATCCTATATCGTCAAAAGCTCGGCGGAGCTGACTTTTGAACAATTTCTCATAACCGCTTCCGAAGGCCCATACTGATGAGCTCAATTTACCTCGCTGTTTTTCCAGGGCATCAACATCCTGCTTGCTTATGGATTTATCCCATTGGGCATTCCAGTTCAAGTCAATCGACAGATTTTGAAATGGAGACAATCCCGTATTAACTGAAATCTGGTTAGACAAATTCTTGTTGGAAGGTAATTGCACCTCGCTTCCTTCAATTTCAACCAGTCGTTCCTGTCCTATCTCGTCAGTCAGCCCCGTCCTGAAGGATAAGGGAGGCGAATAGGAAGATCCACTGCCCCGGTTAAAGGCATCAAATATACGAGCACCACCGCCGTAACCGCTCTGCTGGGCGGTCTGATTATTGGAATAGGATATATTGATCGTTTCCATGCTCAATGCTGTCTGAGCCAGTTTCTTGCCTACGGTTTTCGCTCCTTCCGCCAGGGGATTACCCGCCGTATCACGCTGGCTGCTTTGCCTGTTGTTGCTGCTTCCCTTCAGATTGTCATACCAATCCATACGGCCCAGCAAATCATCCAGATTAAGCGTGGTGTTTTGGCTTAAATTAAAGTCATTGGATACCGTCGCTCCAAGATTAGATCCGCGTGCGCTGTTGTCCCATGTAAATCCACCATTATAGCTTGCATTGTAAGACAACCAGCTCAGGTAGTTAATCTGTCGCAGTTTCGGACTCCACGAAGCCGAATAATTTTCCTGATAGCGGGATCGGCGCGGCGAGAGGGAATCTGACATTAAATCCCGAAACACATCAAAACTCGGCTCCACTCTGTAACGGGCCGAATCTTCTTCATTAACCGGGTTTAAAACAGGTTCGATCCCTTCATTGGAGATATCGAAGGTGGTTTGCGACTGGAAAGAACTGGAAATCGACGGCATAAAATTATAGTTCAGTCCAAAATTGGTGCCATAATTGAATTTGTGAGTTTGCTGGATTGGCAGCGGATTTTCTCGCTCCAATTGCCGCCTTTTCCCTTCATTATAACTCCGGCTCAAATTGGCCGAGGCATTAATTGACTGGGGCTTATAGCTTATGCGCATACCGGCAATCGCGCTCAAGACCGGTACATCACCTAAAAAACCGAACGGTTCAACAAAGTTTACATTGGGGAAATTCAATCGATAGTTAATCGATGTATTATAGTTCCAGTTATTCTGGAAAAGGTATTCCGGATCGTGTTGGTTGCCTTGATTATACACATAGCTGAACGTGGTTTTATCCAGGGTATATTCCGCCAATGCAACTTCGGAATACTGTTTGGATACATTGTTTAAACTGAAAGAATATTTTTCCGAATAATCCTGGCTCTGGTGTACCATACGATCTATAATTTGCTCCTTCTCCTCTTCCGCCGTGCTCGTATCCTGGCGTACCGCTCTCTTAAATTCAGATAAACGGATATCTCCCTGGTTCGGCAGAAAACGCGGCGTGGTAATACTGCGACGCATCTCAAGGGATACCGGTATATTCCATCCATAACGCTCCGGTATAAATTTGTGAAGATTTATGCTCGTGGACAGATCGTAAGAAGTCAGGTCAGACATACGGCGGTCTCCGAGGGTGGAATTGAGTCCGCCGAAACCGTCCGTTTCTCGATTCAGCACCGCGTTTATCGTTGCAAAGTCAGCCAACTGGAGTTCGGAACTGGCGCTGGTAGCCCATCCATTACGATTGTCAAACCCCGAAACACGCAATTCATTCAGCCAGAATTCACCGTTGGTCGACATATTACCGTCCGGATTGCTTGCTGACGGATCATACGGATTCCGCATACCCATGCCGATCTCGGTCACCCGGTCAAGGGAGGGATTTCCCTTGATGGCAATCGTGGCCCCTTCCGGGGCCTCACTTAACAGTCCCTGGACCTGGTTCTTGTTGGTGGGAAATCTTTCGGTAGGATCCACTCCCTGTCGATCACGCAATTGTTTTAACTCGTTAAAGCGTGAAAGGACAATATTCATGCCATTTTGTTCTGTGAGCCATACTTCGTTTGCTTCCGTTTCATAAACATTATCCTGATTCGGTATCCCCCTGGTAAATGGATAGGTTGAATCGCTGGGAGTCACCGGTTGTCGATATTCGTAGTAGTTATTGACGAGGTCCGTCCCGATTCGCATTACCAGTTCAAGATCCTCTCTATTCTCATACCCCTCCCCGTGCACAAACATTCGTAAATGTCCGTAATTCAGCAGATTCATTCCGCCGGGGTACATTTTTTTGACCATTTGCATTTCCTGGGGCCCCAGATTCTCCGTCTTCAGTACAATAGACTGCTCATTTGCCAGGGTCTGCTGTTGTTGTCCCCGTTCAACTGCTCGTATGGCTCCATTCGGCTGGCGATAGGGAATCGGAGTGCGGGACCCGTTTTCCTCCACATTAATCTGGGATACCCGGAAATCGGCCGAAGAATTTTGCTGTTCATTTACATTATTTGCTTCTTTCCATTGACTACCCACCAACTCCATCGTTGCAAACCGAAGTGTCAGGGGTTTCTCATATCCAGACATCCAGATTCTGATATGAGAAATGTTTTGAAAATTATCTATGTTCCCGATTCGACGGACAAAATCCTGCAGGGGAATACGCACCTGGTACCACCGATCCGATTGCGACTTCCCCTCTCCGATTTTATCCACTACATATTTTAGCTGATCGATATCCTTATCGTTAATTTCTGCGGCATTAAAAGACATTTCGTATTCATAATAAGAATTATTCGTCTCGACAATCGAGGGGGTTATGAGGCCCTCTGCATCCGGTCGATTGGTAACCGCTCGTTTTTCACTGTCCTGGTTGCGGGGTGTATTGCCGTCATGATACCCATACATCCGGTGAAATCGTTCGTGCAACTTCAGCGTATCCAGCTCGCCCTGACCAAAATAGAAGTAATCATCGTTTGACGGATCGCTTTGAACGCGCTGATACATTCTGCTATCTTCGCCGTAGGCATTCCGTATATAGTTAATAAAGTCGGAGAATAGTACCTGCTCATTGATTCCATCGAGTTCCTCGATCTCATCAGCGCCGGCATTGGTATTCGGGGCGCCATCAAGTCCCACATCCTCCAAATGCTGCGTTTCCGTCGAAAATTGTCCGTCGTTATTGGGACTGACTCCTGGAACATACGACCGACCCGGCTGGTCGCGACGGATGCTTTCCGGACGCTGCACCAGGCCGTCCTCGTTATTGTTTATACGATTGGGGACCACATCTTCCGACACCACCCCGATATCCACGTATATTTTCCCGTCATAATCCTGCAAGTCTTCGGCAGTAGGCCGACGCCCTCCCGGAAGCAGAGGCTGAACCCAGAACTCGAGAAACTCAACGTTATTTTTAGTTAAATCTTCAAGTCCGGAGGGAAGTACCGCCGTCATGCCGCCCCACATTTCTTCGGGAGATTGCTCCAATTGCTGCTTCAATTCCATGTTGTAATTGTAGGGCCCTCGCTGTGTCGGGTCGAAATGGATATCGAGCGTGTTCAGAAAACGGTCCTGCCGCTGCGTTTCCCGACCGGGAAACACGTCGGTCACCCGCACCCGTTCTGACTCCGGAGTCGTCGGCACATCCACGATATCCTCCACATTCAACGGTATCGTGTACCACGAAAACTGTCCGCGCAAATCGGAACGACCTATTTTGGCAGAGATGGAATTATCGGGATTGGAGATGGCACTGTCGGTCGGCATGGCCCCGTCATAACCGGGAACGAGAGCGGGAGCGGCTGCAAGGTGCCATTGGGAGGGTTGTTTAAATGGGATGGAAGTTTTAACCCCTTCAAAATCGTCAACAAATGAAACTCCGTTTTCCTCGTCCGGGAAAAGGTCGCCGCTGTCCATTGCGTCACTCACTGCGTTGGTCTGGGCCACATCCGGCCGAAGCTGGGCAAATTCTCCACTAAAGGTGATTCTCGATTCCGCTTTTGTTTGAAGCAGCGGAACATTGTCCACCATGCGGGTCAGCCAAGGAAGATCAAAGCTGGCATCCGCGTCGAATCCGACAATCGAGTTATTGATCGGCTCATCCCCGATGCGAATTTTATCCTGTAGCGGCCGCTCTTTAAGCTGGAAAAAGGTTCCCCCGAGGGTAATATCGTTGTTCACATCGTATTCGGCCCTGACGCCCGTAAATGTTTTTTGCTCAATCTGCACGAGGTCGTTACTCTCGTATTCGATCTTTATTTCCTGGCCTTGTTTAAGATATTTTTCATTCAGGATTGAAATATTTCCGGTGGAATAATCGACGGTATAGTCGCTCCCCTCCTTCAGTTTAACGCCCCCGGAAAATACATTTACCGATCCTTTGACCAGTGAAAAGCCCAGGTAGTAATTATCCGATACGCTTCCCTTGGAAGATCCGGAAATTCGATACCGGTTATTTTTTGAATCATCTTCCGCATCGCTGCGGGTTTCATCGTAAAGTTCGACAAAGCTGTTTTGATCTATAGTCTCCTGATCGGCTCCCGCATCCTCGAGAAGTGTACGTATTCGGTTACCAAACGGCTGCAAATACGGAAATACGACACGTCCGCCGGCGGCATCCAGGGTTCCGGTACCAAAATCCACCTGATTATCCGGATCTCTCGACCCTTGTTCGTCAACACGATCAAGTCCCAGGTCCTCCAACAGAAATGAATTGCGATTGGGGAGGCTGTTTTGCGGTACATTTTCTCCAATTTGAAAAAACTGCAAATCCAGGTTGAAGCCATCCTGTCTGATATCGGAAACCCCCAGGTTGTAGATGTTTTTCATCATCAGATCCCAGGCATTGGCACTGGGTGATATCGTTTTGGGACGCAACAGTTTAAGAAAAATACGGTTGGTCCCGCTACCAATTTCGCTCAGACTCCCGATCTCCTCTACTTCTCCCGTAACCGGATTGCGGTAGGAAAAAGCAACGGCGAGAGCCTGCTTTGAATTAAGGTTTCGCTTGAGGGTGATAAAACCGAGCGGATAGTTTACTTCGTAGTCAGACCCTTCCTCCAGGGGAATAAACTCTCCACGCTGAAAGTCGCTGGACGGAACACCCAAATCGCTGGCCGAGACTCCTTCCGTTTCGCTCGGATCCCTGTATTGATCCAGCGTATCATCATTAAACGGATCTGCATCCATGGACGGCAGGCCGTACGATCCGTCGTTACGCTCATTGGTACCCAGATCAAGCAGGGCTATGGCGGGCCGTTGATCACTATGAGATTCAGAAGATGCATTTAATATCCATACCTGAATTTCCACGAGATTCAAGGCCGTCCTCAGTTGCTGTGGATTCGACATGTTCCCTTCAAACTCCTGGCGTGGATAGAAGTCGAGAAAATAGTGCTTATCATACTCGTATTCTGCCGGATTGATCTCAAATTCCTCGGTCGACGCTCCCCCCGTCAATGTTTTGGTACTACTCTCCCCGTTTTGCTGTGATATCACCGAGGTAATACTAAGGGGGCCCATCTTGGCCCTTGATTTTATTCCGAATAATGAACCTCCGCCCTGGACAAGCGAATTGCCGGTCTCCATCGAGACATTTCCCATCTGTATTTCCTGGAGTATTTCATCCTCATACCCTTGATATACGATACTTAGCCGGTTTTGAAAATCAAACGAGCGTTCGGTATCCCAATCGGTCTGGATACTCAGTTTATCCCCGATATTACCCTCGATATTCAACTTCAGGCTTTGGCTGAAGACCGGATCGATACGGGTTTGCTGATCGGGGGGAAGACGTGGATTAGCCGTTTTCTGGATGGATGCCCCGGCGTTAAGATTGGCCGTACCATTTACTTTCAAGTTAACTTCCGGCTTTCCAAAAATCGTCGTGAAGGCAGACTGCTCTCCGCCGGGAATATCGATCCGGAAATCGAGCAGACCGGAATCCTCTTGTCTTTTCCGGTTAAATTCCTGGATCAGGTCTCCCCAATTCTGTCGCTTTTTATGCTCCAGGCTGCGCTCGGCATATTCGTCAAAGTCCATGCGTCGGTCAATCCCCGAGGGCAACTCGCCTATTCTTCGTTGGGATCGGTAGAAACCGGCCGAATCCCTTTCTACCGTGGTTTTTTCATCTTCCAGCGATATATAGTACAGCCGGGGCCGCGAACCCGGGAAAGGGGAACTCACCAGGTCCGGCTTCAGAACCCGACTCTTGAGGGTGTCGTCCTCAAAACGGAGGGTGTCCGACATAATCTCCTTCCACACCGGCTCCCCGTTTTCTACAGAATCAGGGACCGCCAGGACGGAATCCGGAGATGTATCAAGCGTATCCGGCCGGCCATCCTGCGCCGTAGCAGGTTGAGGTGAGGCCACCGTCGCCATGAAGCATAATACACCGGAAATTAAATACGTAAGAACATTCGGGAATCGCACGAACCGCGTTATAATTGGACTTTAGCTTGCTTATTATGGGTAATGATAAAGGCAACGGTAACTATTTTACGATAGGCAATGCTTAATTGGGGTTCGCAGGATTTTTATTAACATGTTTCCGTTTATCGATTATTCGATTATAACGGATTTTTAATTTTGGTGAAAGTAAAATACCATATTTGAAAATGAAGATTTTACCTTAGATTACAAGCTGATAACGCGGTTGTTACTAAATCCGGCCTGAAACCAGGTAAAAGTTAGGGAATGTTATAACAGTATTGCAATTATTTAAATAGATTCTTTCATCGTGCGTATTCTGCCAAACAAAATACAACGGGATCTGCTAAAGCGCCACATCGGTCCCTTTGTTTTTAGTTTTTTTACGATCATGTTTTTATTGTTGATGCAGTTTTTAATGCTGCACATCGATAAGCTGGTCGGCAAAGGGATCCCGTTTCTCGTTATCGTGGAGTTGATTATGACCAATCTGGCCTACATGGTCGTCCTTGCCGCACCCATGGCCGTTCTTGTGGCCGCCGTAGTAGCTTATGGTGGATTCGCCGAAAATCGTGAACTATCTGCGATCGAGGCCGGCGGAGTCAATCCGTTAAGCCTTATGCGTCCTGCTCTGATAACGGCCGTACTCCTCAGTTTGTTTCTCGCCTGGTTTTCAAACGACGTCCTGCCCGATGCAAACCAAGAAGCCCGTTCCCTTTTTATTGACATACGCACCAAAAAACCGGGCTTTGACCTGGAACCCCATACCTTCTACGACGGAATAAAAGGCTATACTTTCCTGGTTAAACGCATTGATACCGAAACGGACTCCCTCTACGACGTAACCTTGTTTCAAGAGCCGGGATCCCAGAGGGATCGAGCTGTGATCAAGGCTAAAAAAGGTTTACTGAAAATGCAAAGGGATCAAAATCTATTGACTTTGTTTTTACATGACGGTACGATGCTTCGACAGGTCTCCGGCCGGGCCTCAAACGAAGTAATGGAGAAAACCAATTTTGAAAAGTACCGCATCAGCTTTGATCTGACTTCCCTTGCATTTTCGCGTTCCTCCTCAGATAATAAAAAGCGCAGCGACCGAACGATGAGTGCCCGGGCTATGCGGGCCGTAGTAGATTCACTGCAAAATCAGATTCGGGATAAAAAAGCCGCCTTTAAAATGGATGTCAATTATCTTTTCCCGGAGGATATGCAACAAGCAATTAATCGATCCACTGCCGCAAATATCAGCCTGGAACCCGAAACTTCACAAACATACGCTGCCATATACGATTCTGCAGCATTTACCGCTTTGGCCGGTATCCGGGATTCAACCCTTCAACAGCGCATTTTATCCAATAGTCAGAGTACGCTTCGTAAAGTGCAAGCCAATTACGAGAATACAACGTCCAATTTAAAATGGCGGCAACAACGCATTAATCAATACCTGGTGGAAATACATAAAAAATTCTCGATTCCCTTTGCCTGCGTCGTCTTCCTCTTGCTCGGCGCCCCTATCGGCATGCTTTCTCGCAAGGGAAATCTGGGGTTTGCTGCACTCGTAAGTGCGGGATTGCTAACCTTTTACTGGATAAGTATCATTCAGGGGGAAAAACTGGCCGACCGGCTTTATATCACCCCTTTCTGGGGGATGTGGTTTGCCGATATTATTCTGTTTATTATCGGTACCTATTTAACCGTCAGGCTTGTCAGTTCATTTAGAATCTCAAATATCTGGAAGCGCCGTGCTTAATAAAATGGATCGCTATATCATGTTGCGAATGCTGGTCATCACCCTGTTTGTCCTCGGCGTGTTGATCTTCATTTTCGTCGTGATAGATTTTTCGGAAAACAGCGATGATTTTACCGACCAGGGAGCTACACTTGTTCAAATAATGAGCCAGTACTACCTCAATTATATCCCCGAGATGATTCGCCTGGTTTCTCCGGTCGCCGTCTTTATTGCCGTACTCATATTAACGGGACAAATGGCCGAGCGCTTTGAAATCATTGCCCTTAAAGCTGCAGGCGTCAGTCTCTATCGCTTACTCATTCCCTACTTGATTTTCAGTTTTTGTATAGCGGGAATGCTCAGTTATCTCGACGGCTTTGTCATACCGCCCGCCAATGCCGAGAGAATTGCTTTTGAACAACGATATCTGAAGAATAAAAGCGAGGATATTGACAAGAGTCGTATCTATCGGCAGGAATCTCCCGAAACCATCATGCGTATCAACTATTATGACGCCAACGACAGTATGGCTTACAACGTGCGGATGTATCGGTTCGGGACGGATACTGTTGAAAGGACGATGGATATCAGGCGTATGAAGTGGCAACCTCAGTCCGGAAAATGGACCCTGGTCGACCCGGTCATTCACGATTACGGTCCCAATGGCTACCAGATTCAGACTTACGAATCGAAAGACACCACGCTCAATCTGCTTCCCTCCGACCTGGCCCGCAGCTCTTCCGATATTTACCAGTTGACCTATCCAAATGCTTTTGACTATGTGAAATCGATAGCGAGAAGCGGCGCCAGCGGCATCAATTTGCCGCGTATTCAACTCTTTGGCCGAATCTTTTATCCCTTATCCCTCATTATTGTGACATTGATTGGGTTTTCAATTGCTTCCGTTCGCAGAAAGGGCGGCAAAGGAGTATATGTAGCGGCCGGACTCTCTATCAGTTTTCTCTACCTGGCCCTCATGAAAATAATAGAGCCATTCGGCGCTTCCGGCGAATTGGACGCCGTAATCGCCGCCGCCATCCCTCACAGCGTATTTTTCGTGGTCGGGATTGTCCTGCTCATCAAAGCCAGGAAATAGGGAGGAGCATTTCAAAAAAATGGAATCGCTATGCTTCGGGCGTGGGACCCCGGTAATTGAAGGGGATATCGAAATCTTCCTTTTCCCGGATATCTCCATGCTCTTTCTCAAAACGAGTGATATTATCGTTCAATGCATTGGCCAAACGCTTGGCATGATCGGGAGTAAGCACGATGCGCTTGACCACTTTCGCCTTGGGAACGCCCGGCATCACCGAGAGAAAATCGAGGATAAACTCTGAAGCTGAATGCGTAATCATTACGAGGTTGGAATAGGTTCCGGTGGCCTCCCCTTCCTGTAATTCAATTTCCATCTGGTTTTGCTGTTGGGCATCCTGCCGGGTTGAATCTTTTGGATCGTCCTGTGCCATGAGTCTACCTTAAACCTCATTTGATTTGGCGTGAGAAAGAGCGTGAATGATATCACTTTTTGTCAAGATATCCATTCGTCCATTGTCGTGTTTAACGATAACAGCCGCTGTATTCTTTTTCAACATTTGAGTAATCTGATCCACCCTCATGTCTCCGGTAATAACGGGAAACGGATGGTCCATGATTTCACTTACCGATACGTCGCGAAGACCAGGATCCTCAATCAGGCGATTCAATATCCGGTTTTCTGTAAGGCTTCCTATAACCTCGTTATTCTCGTCCACGACGGGAATCTGTGAAATCTTATTCTCATTCATAACGTCAATAGCCTCCTGCAGCGTAGTATTCGGTGGAACCGATACAACGTCACGGATTTCGGCCCTGTTGCGCACTATCTCGATGGCTTTCATACTGGAAGAGGCATTCATAAAGTTGTTCTCTTTCATCCACTCGTCATCATAAATCTTGGAGATATACCGCGAACCGCTATCCGGCAGGATCACTACCACCACATCATCCTGGCCGAGTCCCTTTTGACGGGCATATTCGAGTGCCCCGTAAACTGCAGCTCCACACGATCCGCCAACAAACAGACCTTCCCGTTTAGCCAGTGCCCGGGTGGTCTGAAAGGCATTACGATCATTAACCTGGACGACTTCATCCAACACCGACTGATCATAATTCTCGGGAATCAGATCCTCCCCGATTCCCTCGGTAAAATAGGGAGCAATCGTTTCTTCGCTGTAATCTCCCGTTTCAAAATACTCCTTAAATACCGATCCGACACTGTCGACACCGACGACTTTGATATCGGAATTTTTTTCTTTTAAATACTTACCGGTTCCCGTAACCGTGCCACAGGTTCCCATTCCCGCGACGAAATGCGTTATTTTTCCGGCTGTTTCCTCCCACAACTCGGGTCCCGTGGTTTCATAGTGAGCTTTCGAATTACTCGGATTGTCATACTGATTGGGATAATAGGAGTTGGGGATTTCCTCATTCAGCTGCCGGGCAACCGAATAATAACTGCGCGGATCTTCCGGATCCACGTTGGTCGGACAAATACGCACCTCGGCCCCCAATGCCCGCAACAGATCAATTTTTTCCTTGCTCTGCTTGTCCGTCGTCGTAAAAATACAATTATACCCTTTTATTATAGCAGCCAACGCCAAGCCCATACCGGTATTTCCGGACGTTCCCTCAATGATGGTGCCACCCGGCTTAATATACCCCGCTTTTTCGGCATCCTCGATCATTTTCAGGGCAATGCGATCTTTAACGCTCTGACCGGGATTAAAAT
>CAYQXO010000065.1:0-15786 GCA_964421495.1 uncultured Balneolaceae bacterium
CTTTGCGATACGCGAAGGCGGCCATACGGTCGGTGCCGGCGTCGTAAGTGAAATCTTGGATTAATTAAATAATCATTAGGTCAACGTGGCTACGCAACAAAAAATACGGATTAAGCTAAAATCATACGATCACAACCTGATCGATAAATCGGCGGAAAAGATAATTCAAACGGTGAAGTCTACCGGTGCAGTTGTATCGGGACCTATTCCGTTGCCGACCAAAAAGAATATCATTACCGTGAATCGTTCGGTTCACGTAAATAGCAAATCGCGGGAGCAGTTTGAGTATCGTTCCCACAAGCGATTGGTTGATATTCTTTCGACCGGTTCGCAAACCGTCGATGCGTTAATGAAGCTGGAGCTGCCCTCCGGTGTGGACGTGGAAATAAAAGTGTAATTTCAGAATAGCATCAGAAAATGAGTAGCGGTCTAATAGGAAAAAAACTGGGTATGACGAGTGTGTTTGACGAGCGCGGTACGAATCTGGCAGTTACCGCGATTGAAGTCGAACCCTGTGTTATCACTCAAGTCAAAACGGATGAAACGAACGGCTATAATTCCGTTCAACTGGCAAGTGTCGAGAAGAAAGAAAAAAGCGCCACGCAACCCGAACGGGGTCATTTCGACAAGGCGGGTTCAACTCCGAAAAAGTATGTAAAGGAATTTCGGGATTTTGAGCTCGGTGAATTTGACCTGGGGGATGAACTCACCGTGGATGATGTATTCGAGGTGGGTCAAAGCGTCGATGTCGTGGGCTATACGAAAGGCCGTGGGTTTACGGGCGTGATCAAACGTCACAATTTCCACGGCGTCGGAGAATCCACGCACGGCCAGGCCGACCGGCAGCGTGCACCGGGAGCAATCGGTAATGCGTCCGATCCCTCTCGCGTTTTTAAAGGCAAGAAAATGGCCGGTCGATCAGGGAATGAACGCAGAACGGAGAAGAACCTGACGATTGCCAAGATTCTATCTGACTCCAATATACTGTTGGTGACCGGATCGATACCCGGTCCCAAGGGACGAGTGGTGGAGATTTATCATTCGAAAAGCTGAATTTTTAATATCTGATTATCAATAAGGTTAGCTCATGGAATTGACGATATATACCCGTGAGGGAAGCGATAGTGGAAATAAAGCCGAACTGAGGGACTCTATATTCGGTATTGAACCTCACGAAGTGGCGGTATACGAAGATGTTCGTCGTATTCAGGCACATCGCCGGCAAGGTACGGCCCATACGAAAGAACGCGGGGAAGTTCGCGGCGGCGGCCGAAAAGCCCACCGGCAGAAGGGTACGGGAATGGCTCGTAGAGGGTCCATTCGATCTCCCCTGTTGAAGGGAGGCGGAACGACGTTCGGTCCCCGTGCGCATAAGTATCGCCTGAATATTCCGAAGAAGGTACGTAATCTCGCGCGTAGATCTGCTTTTTCTGCTCTGCAGCAGAAAGAAGGGATCATAGTTACGGAAGATTTTACCTTCAGGGGACCCAAGACAAAGAAAATTAAAGAGATCCTGGACGCGCTGGATATAAACTTCAAAGAGCAAAAAGTTTTGATACTAACTCCCGGATACGATCAGGATGTATATAAGTCTGCACGAAACCTGGAAAAAGTAAATGTGATGGAAGTGCAGAAATCGAATACCTACGATGTATTGAATGCAGATGTGATATTGTTGCAGGAATCTGCATTGGAGCAGTTGCAAAATATACTTGAACCCGAAACGGATGAGACCGCAGCATGAAAGACGTATTACACCAACCGGTCATTACCGAAAAATCAACTCAGTTGCAGGAACAGGGACGGTATGTCTTTAAAGTTGAATTCGAGGCTACCAAACCCCAGATCAAAGCGGCTGTGGAAGATCGATACCCCGATGTAAAGGTGAAGAAGGTGAATACGATGATTATGCCTTCAAAGCCCAAAGGGCGTTATACCCGGCAAGGATATGTAGCCGGACGAGCGCAGGTTTGGAAGAAAGCTATTGTGTCCCTCAAGGAGGGCGAAATCGATTTCTTTGCAGAAATTTAATCTAAAGTATTGGTTTAAAGCATGGCTACTCGAAAAATAAAACCGAATACACCAGGGAGCAGGCATCATATTGCTCCGACCAATGAGGATATAACGGTCGACAAGCCTACGAAGAAGTCCCTCTTGAAGGGCAAGAAGAGTACGGGCGGCCGGTCGCGCCAGGGACGGATGACTTCCCGCCACCGGGGCGGCGGACATAAGCGCCGATATCGCACCATTGATTTTTATCGCAGGAAATTCGACGTACCGGCAAAGGTGCAGACGATTGAATACGACCCGAATCGTACGGCCCGTATTGCGTTGGTGGCTTATGCCGACGGAGAAAAACGCTATATTCTGGCCCCTGACAAATTGAAAGTCGGCGATACGATTATTGCCGGCGAGAATGTTGAGCCGGATCCGGGTAACACCATGCCGTTGGGCAACATGCCTTCAGGAGCGGTGATACACAATATTGAAATGCTGCCCGGAAATGGTGCCAAATTGTGTCGAAGTGCCGGTACTTCCGCCCAGATACTGGCCAAGTCAGATCGTTACGTGACGGTGGAATTACCGTCAACGGAAGTGCGCATGATTCTGGCAACCTGCCTGGCAACGATTGGATCGCTCAGTAACTCGGATCACTTTAACACCACACTGGGTAAAGCCGGAAGAAGCCGATGGAAAGGTAAACGACCTCATACACGAGGCGTGGCCATGAACCCGGTCGATCACCCGATGGGCGGTGGTGAAGGTAAAGCGTCGGGCGGACATCCGCGCTCGCCCTGGGGACAGTCGGCCAAGGGTAAGAAGACCCGGAAGCGCAAGAAAATGTCGGACCGTTATATCATTCGCAGAAGAAAGAAGACCAAGAAGAATAAATAATTAGTCTGTTATGCCAAGATCTATAAAAAAAGGACCCTACGTCTATTACAAGCTGCAGAGGAAAGTAGATGCAGCACGCCAGAGCAGTAAAAAGAAGGAAGTTATCAAAACGTGGTCGCGGGATTCGATGGTGACTCCCGATTTTGTTGGACTTACGTTTGCTGTGCATAATGGAAAACAGTTTGTACCGGTGTATGTGACGGAGAATATGGTGGGCCATAAGTTGGGTGAATTTGCCCCGACCCGAATATTCAGAGGTCACCCGGTCAAGAAAGCACAGGCAGCGAAAAAACCTGGACCTAAAGCACCTAAAGAATAATGGCAGAACAAGAAATTTTAGAAGCGAGAGCGGTACAACGGTTTCTTCGCAGAGCCCCGCGCAAAGTAAGATTGGTTGCAGATCATGTGCGTGGCGAGAATGTGCAGAAAGCATTGAAGAAACTTGAGTTTGTGAATAAAGCGTCAGCTCCCGAACTGGCCAAAGTGATTACGTCGGCCGCGGCTAATTTCCGTGACAAGCATGATGAAGATAATATGCCGAATGAGAATCTTTACATTAAGGAGCTTCGTGTAGATGAGGGCACCACGCTGAAACGAATTAAACCGAGAGCTATGGGCCGCGCCAACCAGATTCGAAAGCGCACCTCCCACATTACGGTTGTGGTGGCTGAACAGGATGCAGAAACTATAAAAGAATAAATTAACTAGTACCTTGGGACAGAAAATAAATCCAATAGGTTTACGATTAGGCATAATTCGAGGCTGGGATTCCAACTGGTTTTCGGAAGACAATCAGCCCGAAATCCTTTATGAGGATACCAAGCTTCGGGAATATTTGCATACCAGACTTCGCAATGGAGGACTTTCTCGCGTTATTATTGAGCGAACGCCCAAGCGCATACTTCTTACGCTGAAAACCAGTCGCCCCGGCGTGATTATTGGTAAGGGCGGTGAGCAGATTGAACTGCTGCGTGAGGAGCTGAAAAAAATTACGAACAAGGAAGTACAGATTAATGTAAGTGAAATAAAGCGTCCTGAAATTGACGCCAGCCTGGTAGCCCAGAACATTGCCCAGCAACTGGAGGCACGAATCTCATTCCGCCGGGCAATGAAGACGGCTCTTTCTTCCGCTATCAGAATGGGAGCGGAGGGGATCCGGATTAAATGTTCGGGTCGACTCGGCGGAGCAGAAATGGCGCGCGTCGAGCAGTATCACGAGGGTCGCGTACCCCTGCATACACTTCGGGCCAATATCGATTACTATAATGCAACGGCTCATACAATTCAGGGATCGATCGGGGTCAAAGTCTGGATTTTCCACGGAGAAATTATCGGAGATGTTGACCTGACTCCGGGTGCCGTTGAGACCAAGAAAGAAGGGGATCAGGGACAAAAGAAAGGCGGGCGACGTCGTCGCCGCCGGCGAAAAAACAAGAATAATTAATCAGAGTTAGTTTATAAGGTAACTGAGATCAGAAAATCATGCTCGAACCGAGACAACTAAAATGGCGAAAGCAGCATCGGGATAAACTGAAAGGCAATGCAACCAGAGGTCATCGATTGGCATTTGGCGATTTTGGCCTGAAAGCACTGGAAGCCAAATACGTTACCGCCCGACAAATCGAGGCCTGCCGGGTGGCTATTGCTCGTAAATTGCGCCGGGAAGGACAAACCTGGATTCGCATTTTTCCCGATCGTCCCAAGACGAAACAACCGGCCGAGACCCGAATGGGTAAAGGGAAGGGCGAAGTGGATCACTATTTCGCCGTAGTAAAACCCGGCCGTATTATGTTCGAAATTGCAGGTGTGAGCAAGGACTTCGCACGTGAAGCAATGCGTCTGGCAGATCACAAGCTGCCCATCAAAACCAAGTTTATCGTGCGAAGGGATTACGAAGGAGACTAATAATTGCCAATTATTGAAGCATAAGTTATGAAAGCAAAAGAGCTAAGAGATCTGACAATGGAAGAATTGCGAGCTCGTTTGAGTGATGAGCAGAAGGCCCTTAAAGATCTGCAGTTTAACAAGGCTGTGGCGGGACAAGTTGAAAACCCTGCACGCATTCGCTCGCACAAGCGTGAAATTGCTCGCTTGAAAACGATTATACATGAAAAAGAACGTGCTGATAAAAGCAGTAAGTAATTAAAGAGTCCGAACCATCGACATGGCACAAGCAACAAAAAAAGAAGAAGAACGAAGTACACGACGCGAACGCACCGGCTTGGTGACAAGTGACAAGATGGATAAAACCATAACGGTTGCCGTCGATCGCCAGGTTAAGCACCCTATATACGGGAAGTATATTACCAAAACAACGAAATACCTGGCCCACGACGAAGAAGATGAGGCCAATGAAGGGGACACCGTACGGATTATGTCTACCCGCCCCCTTTCCAAGCGCAAATCCTGGCGACTGGTGCAGATTATTGAACGTGCAAAATAAATGAGAAACGATTTAGCCAGCTATATAGAATGGTACAGACACAGACTAGATTAAACGTTGCGGATAACAGCGGAGCTCGGCAACTACAGTGTATTAAGGTATTAGGCGACTCAAAACGCAGGTACGCCGGGATCGGAGATATAATCTCCTGCTCCGTCAAAAAGGCAATTCCCGGCGGTACCGTCCAAAAAGGCGAAGTTGTCCGGGCCGTTATCGTACGGACGAAAAAAGAATTTCGCCGGCGTGACGGTAGTTACATCCGTTTTGACGAAAATGCTGCCGTACTCATAAATGATGAATTGGAACCGATAGGAACGCGAATATTTGGTCCTATCGCCCGTGAACTGCGCGAGCGAAGCTTCATGCGTATTGTTTCACTGGCTCCGGAAGTTCTTTAAAACAGCAATATTTGTTATGCCAAGAAAGTACAATAAGAAGCGGAAATTACATGTTAAGAAAGGCGATGAAGTCGAAGTCATCGCCGGTAACGACAAAGGAAAGACGGGACGTGTACTTAAAGTATGGCCCCAGCAGGACAAGGTATTGGTGGAAGGTATTAATTTGAGGATTTTTCACGACCGACCCAGCCAGGAGAATCCCCAGGGAGGTCGGATTGAGCGTGAAGCCGCCATTCACGCTTCCAATGTGATGGTGATTGATCCCAATACCGGCGAACGTGCACGCATCGGTCGCACATATATCGAGAAGGATGGATTTGGCCGATGGGTACGTTATTCAAAGAAAAGTGGTGAAATCATAGATGAATAAATGGACTATGGCTGAAGCAAGATTATACAAGTATTATAAAGACGAGGTTATTTCAGAGTTGAAAGACGAGTTTGGCTATGAGAATATCATGGCCGTCCCCAAGTTGGAGAAGATTGTCGTCAACGCCGGGGTCGGAGAAGCGGTGGAGGATGAAAAGGAGGTGGATACTGTACGGGAAAACATCGCCCTGATAACAGGGCAGCAACCGGTGAAAACCCGTGCCAAGAAATCAGTATCTGCCTTCAAGGTTCGCGAAGGTATGCCTATCGGTTGCAAGGTGACGCTGCGGAATAAAATTATGTATGAATTCCTGGATCGCCTTGTGAATCTGGCGCTGCCGCGAACCCGCGACTTTCAGGGTATCCCGGATCGCAGTTTTGATGGTCGAGGGAATTATTCGCTCGGCGTTACCGATCAAACCATTTTCCCCGAAATCGATACGGACGTGGTCGAAAAAATTCACGGAATGGATATTACATTCGTGACTACTGCGGAAACCGACGAAGAAGCCTATACCCTATTGAAACTGCTGGGACTACCTTTCGAAAAACGTAATTAAAGTTATCTAAAGCTACTATGGCTAAGACATCCTGGATTGTACGAAACGAGAAACGTAAACGAACGGTTGAGAAATACGCTGAAAAACGGCGTAAGTTGAAAGAGGAAGGCCGTTATGAAGAACTGCAAAAACTGCCGCGCGACGCCAGTCCGACGCGGGTAAATAATCGCTGTAGCTTGACCGGACGTTCCCGGGGATATATCCGTAAATTCGGCGTATCCCGTATCAAGTTTCGGGAACTTGCCCTGGACGGTAAAATTCCGGGCGTTCGCAAAGCCAGTTGGTAAACGATTAGTTTTTAAAATAAATAGCGTAATGTTCGATCCGATATCAGATTATTTGAATAGAGTACGAAACGCACAACAAGCCGGCCATCGCCGGGTTGATATCCCTGCTTCAAAACTGAAACGCGCCATCACCAAGATTTTGGTGGACAAGGGATACGTTAATAAGTATATCGATGTAGAGGATGGCAAGCAGGGTATACTGCGCATATTTCTGAAGTACGATGACTTCGGAGATCCGGTGATACAATATTTGAAACGTATCTCAAAACCCGGCCGGCGCAGTTACTCAAAGTCAGACGAAATCCCCAGATCCCTGAATGGTCTGGGTGTGGTTATTGTCTCCACCTCTCGTGGAGTAATGACTGACAAAGAGGCACGCAAATTGAATGTGGGTGGAGAGATTCTTTGCTCCGTATATTAAAAACCAACTATTATTATGTCTCGTATAGGTATACAACCCATTCCTTTAAAGGAGAATGTAGAATTTGATGTTTCGGCCGACAATGTTATTACGGTCAAGGGCGACAAAGGGTCTAATTCCCTGAAGTTGCACCCGAACATTTCGGTCGAGCGCGAAGATGGTGAAATTGTAGTCAAGCGGAAAACGGATAAACAGTCCGACCGGTCGCTGCACGGTTTATATCGGTCGCTGATATCCAATATTATCCAGGGAGTCAGCGAGGGATTTTCCAAACAGCTCGAAATTATAGGAGTTGGATACCGTGCCTCATTCAGTAACGGCGTGCTTGAGTTGAATCTGGGATATTCACATCCCATCTATTTCGTTCCTCCCGACGCCGTTGATATTGAAGTGGATACCAAAACCAAGAAAAATCCCCTGGTCAACGTATCCGGCGTAGACAAGGAGTTGGTTGGGCAGGTAGCCGCCAAAATCCGCTCCCTCAGACCTCCGGAGCCCTACAAAGGGAAGGGAATTCGATATGTTGACGAATACGTACGCAGAAAAGCTGGTAAGTCAGCCGCGAAATAATCTGTAAACTATTTTGATATTTTGATATGAAGAGCAAGACGAAACAAAAGCAGAAGCGACGAAAGAAAATACATCGAAGAGTCCGCGATACGGTTCGAGGTACCGCCGATCAGCCGCGATTTAACGTGTATAAGAGTAATAAGCATATTTATGGTCAGTTGATTAACGACCGGGAAGGCGATACGCTGGTTGCTGTATCCACGCAGACCCCTGAATTGCAGGAGAAGCTTGACGATAAATCGGGCGTGGAGAGAGCCCATGCGGTAGGGGAGTACCTTGCCGGGCTGGCCCAAAAACAGGGAATCGAAAAAGTGGTGTTTGATCGGAGCGGGTATAAGTATCACGGCCAGGTTAAGGCTATTGCCGACGGTGCCCGCGAAGGTGGACTTGATTTTTAACTTTTAGTTTATAACTCATTTTTATTATGCCTAAACGCAAGAAACGAAATAATATCAACCCGAGCGACCTTCAACTCGAGGAGCGCGTTGTACATATTAATCGTGTCTCGAAAGTTGTAAAGGGTGGCCGGCGGTTCAGTTTTAACTCCATCGTGATCGTGGGAAACAAAGATGGCGTGGTCGGCCACGGTCTGGGTAAAGCCAATGAGGTTTCCGATGCGATTCAGAAAGGCATTGATAACGCAAAGAAGAATCTCATACGGGTCCCCATGACCAAGTCCGAAAGTATTCCCCACGAGATTGTTGGTCGGGAAGGAGCCGGACGCGTGCTGCTGAAGCCCGCGGCCGAAGGTACGGGCGTTATTGCGGGAGGTCCCGTTAAAGCCTTGTTGGACAGTGCAGGCATTCATAATATTTTGACGAAGTCCCTGGGCTCCTCCAACCCCCATAACCTGGTCAAGGCAACCTACAATGGATTGATGAATCTGACGGATCCCTACGAAGTCGCTCAACGACGAGGGATATCACTCGAAAAAGTATTTGAAGGCTAATTGTACTTCAGTAATCCTTTAAACTCCATCATCTGGTTTTCTTATGGATCTCAGTAATCTAAAAGCACCCGAACCGAACAAGAAAAAGGCCCGGCGCCGGGGTAGAGGACTCGGTTCCGGCAACGGTCGACATTGTGGCAGAGGCCGGAAAGGCCAGAAGTCGCGCAGTGGATATACGGTAAAGCCCTACTTTGAAGGGGGACAGATGCCGCTGCAGCGTCGATTGCCGAAGTTTGGATTTAATAACCCGTTCCGCACCGAGTATGTACCTCTGAATATCTTCGTAATTGACGCCTTTATAGAAAAGGGAAAGCTGGAAAGCACAATCACCCTTGAAGACCTGGTAGAGGCCGATCTGATTCGGAAAGGGGAAAAAGCCAAGCTGCTCGGTGAAGGGGAACTGAGCCAGAGTATTGATATCGAAGTGCATGCGGCCAGTAAATCGGCTCGGAAGAAAGTCGAGGACTCCGGCGGATCAATCACCGAGATTCAGAGACGCCGTTCATAGAAATATTTAATGACCATAGAAACCGTTACCCGATCTAATGAGTTTAATTGAGAATTTTAGAAACATCTTCAAGATTGAAGAATTGAAAAATCGTATCCTGTACGTGGTCGGGATACTTATGGTGTATCGGCTTGGTTCCTACATTACCCTTCCCGGTGTTGACGCCTCACAGCTTATACAGGATACGGTGAATGCATCCAGTCTGATGGGCCTGTTCGATATGTTCGTGGGCGGTGCGTTTTCCCGGGCTGGCGTGTTTGCCCTCGGTATAATGCCCTATATTACGGCTGCCATTATTATTCAGTTGATGGGAGCGGTCGTACCCTATTTCCAGAAGCTGCAGCGGGAAGGTGAGGAAGGTCGTCGTAAGATTAACCGGCTGACCCGCTACGGTACGGTGCTCATTACCATGGTACAGTCGATTGGATTTGCGATTAACCTGATGTCGACCTCCCCCGATGCCATTGTGGTCAGTAACACGGCCTTTCTTATCACGGCCGTTATCGTATTGACGGGAGGGACCACCTTTGTGATGTGGCTTGGCGAACGCATTACCGAGCGCGGAATCGGAAACGGTATTTCGATTCTCATTATGATCGGTATTATTGCTGCCTTGCCCAAAGCCTTGATTAACGAGGTGACTACAAAATCCAATCTGGTACTGGTGATTGTAGAGTTGGGCGTACTGGTTCTCGTGGTAGCCGGCGTGGTACTGTTAACGCAGGGACAACGGAAGATTCCGGTGCAGTATGCAAAACGGGTGGTCGGCCGAAAAGTTTATGGCGGAACCACCCAATACCTGCCGCTGCGCGTGAATTCCGCCGGTGTAATGCCGATTATCTTTGCCCAGTCCATCATGTTTATTCCCAGCACGTTTGGCACCTTCTTTCCGGAGAACCAGACGGTTCAGATGTTGACGGCGTGGTCGAGTGATTTTACGGGTATTACCTATTCGATTGTATTTTTTGTAATCGTAGTGTTCTTTACGTACTTCTATACGGCCATTGCCATTAATCCGAAAGAGATGGCCGATACAATGAAACGACAGGGCGGATTTATTCCGGGCGTTCGACCGGGTAAACAGACGGTCGAGTTTATTGACAATATTCTGACGAAAATAACCCTGCCCGGATCAATCGCCCTTGCACTGGTGGCCATATTCCCGGCTATGGCGGCTCGCCTGGGAGTGACTCCCGGGTTCTCCATGTTCTATGGGGGGACGAGCCTGTTGATTATCGTCGGGGTAGCACTGGATACGCTCCAGCAGATTGAAAGTCACTTGATGATGCGTCACTACGACGGCTTTATGAAGACGGGGCGTATTAAAGGTAAAAGGCGGGCGTAATGATTTATCTGAAGAGCGAGTCCGAGATTGAGCTCATGCGCGAAAGCGCACAACTGGTCTCGCGGACCCTGGCTGAAGTGGCCAAATATATTGAGCCCGGAGTGCAGACGAAGAAGCTGGACCAGGTCGCGGAAGATTTTATAGAAAAAAACGATGCGACCCCCGCTTTTAAAGGATACGGTCCGTCCAATAATCCATTTCCGGCCACGTTGTGTATATCTGTCAATGAACAGATAGTGCACGGTTTTCCGGGGGAATACCGGTTGAAAGATGGAGACATCGTCTCTATCGATTGTGGAGTGGAGAAAAACGGGTACTTCGGTGACCATGCCTACACCTTTGTCGTCGGGGAAACCGACGAGGAAACGATGCGTTTGCTGCGGGTCACCCTGCAGTCGTTATATGACGGTATTAAACAGGCAGTGCATGGCAATCGCATCGGCGATATTTCCAACGCCGTGCAAACCCGCTGCGAAGAAGCCGGTTTCGGCGTGGTGCGCGATTTGGTGGGACACGGCATTGGCAAGTCGATGCACGAAGATCCGTCCGTCCCGAATTTCGGACGGAAGAACAAGGGCGACCGGCTTCGAAAGGGAATGACCCTGGCCATTGAACCGATGATTACCATGGGCGGATGGCGCATTAAGACGAAGGATGACGGCTGGACGGTGGTAACGGCGGATAATAGCCTTGCCGCCCACTATGAACACGATATTGTAGTACGCGAAGGCGAAGCTGAAATTTTGAGTACATTTGATTATATTGAGCAGATAACGCAAAAAGAAATTGATACCTTTTAAAGTATATGGCGAAGCAGGAGCCGATTAAACAAGACGGTGAAATCATTGAAGCGTTGCCCAATGCCCAGTTCAGGGTGAAATTGGACAACGGTCATGAAATTCTGGCCCATGTTTCCGGCAAGATGCGGATGTATTATATCAAGATTCTGCCGGGAGATCGTGTGGCCGTGGAGATGTCACCGTACGATCTGACGAAAGGTCGTATTACCTATCGGTACAAGTAGTTGGGCCGATGGGGAATCTCGCAAAGGCTTTTTTATGAGCGCTATTGAACACTCTTTTGAATCAAAAATCACAGCATTATGAAAACCAAGTCATCAGTTAAGAAGCGAAGTCCGGACGACAAGATTGTGCGTCGGCACGGAAAAGTGTATGTAATTAACAAAAAGAACCCGCGCAACAAGCAGCGTCAAGGTTAAATTCTAGAAAACGCAGACAAAACTCATGGCTCGAATAGCTGGAATTGACCTGCCCAAGGAAAAACACGGTGAGATTGGCCTCACCTATATACATGGAATTGGCCGGGCGGTAGCTCGGAATATTCTGGACGAGGCAGGTATCGACTACGCAAAGAAAGTCAAAGATTGGAATGAGAACGAAGTAGAGCAGATACGTGAACTTGTGGATACCGAGTATACCGTGGAAGGGGCGCTGCGCAATGAAGTAAAAGCCAATATTCGGCGCCTTATAGAAATAGGTTCCTATCGCGGTAATCGCCATCGTAAGGGATTGCCGGTCAGGGGACAGCGCACCCAAACCAACGCACGTACCCGTAAAGGGAAGCGGAGAACGGTAGCCGGTAAGAAAAAATCACCTACCAAGAAATAAATAACACCCTAGTTTAATGGCTAAGAAGAAAAGACGTAGATCTGGAAAAAAGGATGCGAGGAGAAGTGCTCGCAAGAAGCGCAGAGAACAACTCTCGGATCCGAACGGGATGGCCTTTATTAAAGCCACCTTTAACAATGTGATCGTGACGATCACGGATGCAGACGGAAATGCCATTTCATGGTCGTCTGCCGGCAAGGAGGGTTTTAAAGGGTCCCGCAAGAATACTCCCTATGCGGCGCAAATGAGTTCGGAAAGTGCGGCGAGGGAAGCGTATGACCGGGGACTCCGGAACGTCGAGGCTTTTGTTAAGGGCCCCGGTGCCGGACGTGAAGCGGCTATTCGAGCCCTCTCGACGAGTGGATTGAATGTAACCACTATAAAAGATGTAACCCCGATACCGCACAACGGCTGCCGTCCTCCAAAAAGAAGAAGAGTCTAATCCAATAAGGTTTTAAAAAGCAATTTTATAAGTTTATGGCACGATACACTGGTCCAAAACAAAAAATAGCTCGTCGCTTTCGGGAGCCCATTTTCGGTCCCAGTAAAGCACTTGAGCGCAAGCCTTACGGTCCGGGACAACACGGACGCTCCCGTTATTCCCGTAAGTCCGAGTATGCCGTACAGTTGGAAGAGAAGCAAAAAGCAAAGTACACTTACGGCTTGCTGGAAAAGCAGTTTCTCAACCTCTACAAGCGATCTTCCTCCATGGAAGGCGTAACCGGGGAGAACCTGCTCAAGAATCTTGAAAGCCGCCTGGATAACACCGTGTATCGGCTGGGTTTTGCCCGTACACGACGACAGGCGCGGCAGATGGTCACGCATAAGCATATCGTTGTCAATGACCAGATCGTTAATATCCCCTCTTATACGTTAAGTCCGGGCGATGTAGTGGAAGTTCGGCCTAAATCCAAGAACCTGGAGATGGTCGAGTCCAACTTGGAG
This sequence comes from uncultured Balneolaceae bacterium, assembly GCA_964421495.1. GTDB lineage: Bacteria > Bacteroidota > Rhodothermia > Balneolales > Balneolaceae > CAJXOW01. The sequence goes on from CAYQXO010000065.1 coordinate 13,319, forward strand.
CACAGCCCGTCCAAGCGTTACAAATGGCTCGAGGTGGATAAGGATAACAAGAAAGGAAAGTTCCTGAACGAGCCTGACATGGAACAGATACCTGAGAATATCAACGTTCAGCTCATCGTAGAGCTTTATTCGAAGTAACCTCGAGATTATACCTTTTCAAAAAATTACACCTAAGCCTGTATACCTATGAGTAATTACAGTTTGCAAATGCCTGAAAATCTGGAAGTGGAAGAATCGAAAGACCAATACGGGAAGTTTATACTCCAGCCGCTGGAACGGGGTTTTGGAGTGACAATCGGCAATTCGTTTCGAAGAATTCTGTTGTCCTCTCTCCCGGGTATTGCCGTAACCGCCGTTAAAATCAACGGGGTAAAACATGAATATTCCAGTATTGAGGGCGTTAAGGAAGATGCCTATGAGATTATCCTGAACCTGAAAGAAGTGCGTTTTCAACAGGTCGATCAAAGCAAGGGCGTGATCAATATCTCAAAAGAGGGAGAAGGCACATTGACGGCCGAGGATATTGACGAGGCCACCGCCGAGTATGAAGTATTGAATAAAGACCTTGTGATTGCCAACCTGGCGGATGATGCCGAACTCGAGATGGAACTGCATATCGGACGCGGCCGGGGATATATTCCGGCGGAGGAGAATGAAGATAACCAGGATAAGGACGATGTGGAGTTAATCCCGATTGATGCGATTTTCACCCCTATTAAAAATGTCCGTTTTGATGTGGAGAATGTTCGAGTGGGGCAGCGGACCGACTATGAAAAACTGATTCTCGAAGTGGAAACGGACGGTTCCGTCAATGCCAAAGAAGCCCTGACGATTGCGGGTAAGATATTGCGAGAGCATACGGACAAGTTCATTACCGAGGAAATTGAAGAGCCGTTTACCGAAGAAGAAGAGGAAATCGATGCCGAGAAGCAGCGTATCAAGAATCTTATGGATACGAGCATCGAGGATCTCAACCTGAGCGTACGTTCCTACAACTGCCTGAAATCGGCCGACATTGACACCATCGGTCAACTGGTTCAGCTTGAAGAGCAGGACCTGTTGAAATTCCGCAACTTTGGTAAAAAGTCACTGGCGGAATTGGTGGAAGTCATCGAAGACAAGGGACTGCACTTCGGTATGGATGTATCTGAATACATGGAAGACGAAAATTAACAAGTTTAAACTGACCTAAGTAGTAGCAATGCGACACCGAGTTAAAGGAAAAAAGCTAAGCCGTAAAACTGCACATCGGCGCCAGACGCTGCGTGATTTGTCAAATGCCCTCATTCGTGAGCATCGAATTGTGACGACATTGGCAAAAGCCAAGGCGTTGCGACCCTATTTTGAACCTATCGTAACGCGTGCCAAAGAAGATACGCAGCATAATCGGCGGCAAGTGTTTTCGAAACTGAATAATAAACACACGACCGGTAAACTGTTCGATGAAATTGGTCCGATGGTCCGGGATCGCCCCGGCGGTTACACCCGTATCATAAGATACGGCTATCGTAAAGGCGACGGTGCCGAGATGGCTATTATCGAATTGGTGGATTATAACGATATTAAACCCGAGCAGGAACAGAAAAAACAGAAGAAAACACGGCGCGCAGGTCGTAAAAAGAAAACGACCTCGGCCCAGCCTGAAAAGCAGGAACAAAAAACTGATGAGGCTTCTGACGAGGAATCAGTCGAAGAAGCCGAACCCGAATCATCTGAAGCAGATGATCAAACGGACTCGGTTGAAACGGAGGAGCAATCCGACGAAGCTGAGGAGGGCCAGACGGATAACACTGAAACGGAAGACGTTTCCGCTGAAGAAGAGGAGGCACCCAAGCAGGAAGCGGCGTCCGACGAGGCGGGAGAAGCTGACGATGAGAAGGCAAAAGCGGAAAGCGAAGAAGAAGAGCAGGATGCCGCCGCCGAGGAAGAAGCAGACAAAGAAAATGAGTCCGACAAAAAGGACAATAATTAACTGTCTGTAGAGTTTTGCAGGGTGGTTCGGTGATACGGACAGGAGTTTGTCGGTCTATCGGTTCGTAACGAAAATCCCGACAGCAGTCTGGGATGAGGCAGGTTTGTTAAATTCCGATGGTCACCCGACCCATCTATTTTTTGGGTCAAGTCAATGATAATTTTTAATTGATCCGCTACCTGAAATGCCCTATATTTTGCTTCGCTATTAGGTAGAGATGATTCAAATTATTTATATCCAATAGCGAAAGAAGTATATTTAAAGTTTTTAGTTTTTACGCATATCTCATATAATTTTTTGTCGAGATATTCATAAATTTTTTCTTTCATATTTCATTAAAAAAGGTTTTGGTATTCCATCCAAAATCCTTATAATTGGTTTGCTCTGATAGAGCAAGCGAGTTTTTACGACCGTCTTCAACCGCTGATGCAAGTTGAAGATCCGTTCTTTGACGAGTTGGGAACAATGAGAACATCGAGCGCGGGCCCATAGCGAA
>CAYQXO010000066.1:0-15739 GCA_964421495.1 uncultured Balneolaceae bacterium
GCCGTATACTCCATCTCCCCGAGGATCATACCCTGGTTCACCAGTCGCTGGTAGGGTTCCTCGGTAGACACAACACCGCAATCATACAACACTTTGTGCCAAAAACGGGCATACAGCAGATGCAATACCGCATGCTCGGCGCCCCCTACATAGAGGTCCACCGGCATCCAGTACTTCTCTTTCTCCGGATCAACCGGTCCCTCGTCCTACCCTGGACGGAGGTAACGCAGGTTATACCCGCACGACCCCGCCCCTTGACGCATCGGGTTGGTCTCACGCTTGGCCGGTTTGCCGGTCTCGGGATCGGTTGTATTCACCCACTCATCAATAGTAGCCAATGGGGATTCCCCGGTACCGCTCGGCTGATATTTTTCCACGTCAGGCAGGGTCACCGGCAATTCCTCTTCGGGGACCGGTTTTGCCTCTCCGTCGACAAAGATAATGGGAAAGGGCTCTCCCCAGTATCGCTGCCGCGAAAAAAGCCAGTCGCGCAACTTGTAGTTTACCGCCTCCTTGCCATACCCTTTTTTCGCCAACCAATCCGTGATTTTTTTCTTGGCTTCCCTGACCGGGAGACCGTTAAGGGATATTTCCTCATTTTCGGAATTTACCACCTCTCCTTTATCGGTCTCCGTGAAGGCTCCTTGTGTTACGTCACCGCCTTTCACAACTTCCCGGATATTAATATCATATTTTTTTGCAAACTCCCAGTCCCGTTCATCGTGTGCGGGTACCGCCATGATAGCACCGGTCCCGACACTGACCATAACATAATCGGCCACCCAGATGGGTATTTCCTCTCCATTCACGGGATTAACGGCATATCCTCCGGTAAATACGCCGGTTTTATCGCGATTGAGGTCAGTCCGCTCCAATTCCGATTTCTGGCGTGCTTGTTCGCGATATGCTTCCACCTCTTTCTTGTGTTCCTCCGTGGTCACCAGATCCACCGTCTCGTGTTCGGGTGCCAATACCATATAGGTTGCTCCAAACAGCGTATCAGGCCGTGTGGTAAACACCCGGATCTTCTCATCATATCCTTTGACTTCAAAATCCACATCCGCTCCGCGAGAACGGCCGATCCAGTTGCGCTGCATCTCCTTCAGGGATTCCGGCCAGTCGAGCTCATCCAGATCGTCGAGAAGCCGATCCGCATATTCGGTGATTTTCAACATCCACTGACGCATGGGTTTGCGCACTACCGGGTATCCTCCCACTTCACTTTTACCGTTAACCACTTCCTCATTGGCCAATACGGTGCCCAGTTCGGGACACCAGTTGACCGGTACCTCGTCTTGGTAGGCCAGTCCCCTTTCATAAAGTTTCAGGAAGATCCACTGGGTCCATTTATAGTAATCGGGATCCGTTGTATTGATTTCCCGATCCCAGTCAAAACTGAAACCCAGCGACTTGAGCTGTTCCTTGAACCGCTGAATATTTTTCTCCGTCGTTTCCCTTGGATGGGTCCCCGTTTTCAGCGCATATTGTTCGGCCGGCAGTCCAAAGGCGTCCCACCCGATGGGGTGCAAGACATTAAACCCCTTCTTTCGCTTATAGCGCGCCATAATATCGGTGGCTGTATATCCCTCGGGGTGACCGACGTGAAGTCCCGATCCGCTCGGATAGGGAAACATATCCAATACGTAATACCTGGGCTTGTCGGATGCTTCCGTTGTTTTAAACGTTTTTTGCTCATCCCAATAGCGTTGCCATTTGGGCTCAATTTCAGCAGGATTATACTCGGTAATCATAAATAGATGATTTGTCAATATTCAAGTCTACTAAAAAATACCGTATTCAGTCATTAAGCGCTATTCATATAGCGCCGTAATACAGATCTCTAAAATAAAAAAAGATAAGATTGATATATAATAATACATACCGTTTATTTTTCTGACAGCAGCCATGACAAGGTGTTTATTCCATCCGGTTTCCAATCTATGGGCGGGGACTGAGCGGAAGAAAGAGGCTCGACATTCTTTTCATCACCGGACAAGTTGATATCGGAATTATCCGGCAGGTAAAGACTTTGCACTTGTTCATCCCACTGATCAAATGCCAGGTTGACAGCATCCAACTCATCTCCCTGCTTCCAATACAGTATAAAATCATAGTCAAATTCGAAGCCCCCCTCCTGGTACAGAAAGTCGTCCAGCCATAGCTGGGGGCGCTCCACGGAAGCGTTAAAGGCATACCGATACTCCAAAAAACCACCGGGTGAGAGGTGTTGAGGGTTTTTCGACCAATAATTACTTGCCTGCGCTTCAAGATCTTCCGTCAGATCTTCCAGGCGATAGGGACTCACCACAACGGCAACAGACCGGCAACCCTGTCCGCCGTAGCGCAAGATGCCTTCCGTCAAGTGTTTCAGCGTGTTTTCATTTATCTCATCCAAATAGGCTATGGAGAAGTGAGCCGTACGAGTTAGATACCGCGTATGCGGTTTTTCCATATTCAGCTCCCTTATCTTACGCTTCACCCGGGGAGCCGAACGTTCGGAACCGGCAAACAGCACCGTATCGCACAACATCCTATTTAAATCATCCAATTGGTGCACCCACTGTACATCACGGTCGGTCCACGGTTTCGTCTTCTTCACTTCGTTTAAAAAAGTAGGAAGCAGAAAAGGATCTTTCGTCGATATTTTCCCCGTATACCGCGCCCCGCTCAACAGGGTGGCCAGTGCATCCTGAAAACCCGCCAGCGGAAGGTTCCCGGGATGCAGACATAAAACATTCTCCGATATTCCCTCCGCCTCGAAAAGTCCCGATTTCTCTCCCCATTTCACTAAATTATCGCGCGTCAACTCCTCGTGAAGTGTACGAAGACTGTGGCGAACATCTTCAAAACTGAAATATCCCTGGTCGACGGTTTGCGTGATAGCTTTTTGCAAATGATGGTTATCCCTGGCCAACCATCGATCAATACTTTCTATAATGTAGGAAAGGCGCTCTTCAGGCGTCAGCATAACGTCGAATAAATGTGATCTGAAATTGCAATTTCATTGTAACCAAACGTCAGAGGTATATACGGGCATACTATATTAGAATTATTCATAGTCGACGAGAAAATTACATCCTCTTAAATTATCCGGATTCCACCGACCTAAAACCTGAAACTTCCCATCTTTTCGGGTATGCCCCTTATCACCGGTCAACAAGAAAGAGCACGAGTGTACATTGGCGAGATCAATTATTCCCAGTAGTCCCTCATCGTAATGTTTCAGCGTATGCCCGGGATTATCCGGATTTTTAGTTTTCACCTGCATCCACGGCACGGGCGTAAACCAGGCTCCGCCCTGGGCGTAGGCCTGGGAAAGCATTTCGGTCATTCCGTATTCGGAATGAACCTGCAGGCGATCAACGCCGAAACCGTTCGCCAGTTTTTTATGCATATGTTGTCTGGATATTTCCCGTTTGTGGGTTTTCATTCCACCGGTCTCCATCACAATCGATCCACGAGGCAAGCGCAGGGGCTCGTGGTTGTCAAGATAATCCATCAAGCCGAAAGCCGCTCCAAACAATAACACTTTCTTGCCTGCCTGCTGGACCTCTTTTACGGCGGATACCTCAATGGGTTCACCTACCGGCAAGAAGCGGCTCAAACCACTTTCATCCCGCTCAATAAGGGTCTTCAGCATCCATATTAGCGAGGAGCCCGGATTTTCGTTGTAGCCCGGCGTATACGCCCACACCACCATATCATCGAGTTCGTAAAAAGTCTGAATCCCCTCAAGAATGGATTCCCGGTAAAGCGAAGCCTCCTTAACGCAGTGGACGGACCGTTGCATCCCTTCGGTTCCGCTGCTCCTGAAACGCAGTTCAGGTTCCGACTCAAAATCGGTAGTAACTTTTGTCTCCTTAAAACCCTGAAGCGGATATAACGGAATCTGGTCCACCTTTTCCACGGATTCAGGTGAGCCATTCAACGCGTCACAAAAACGGCGATAGACCGCATTATGATCATATTGATAACTAAAAACCTTCATTACCTTTTCAGAAAAGGGGACGGAGTCATCGAAAATGTAAGAGTTCCAAGACTGCATGGTAGAATATTACTGATCCGTAGTTCTAATTACATCAATTACTGCCTGAATCCTGTGACGTACCTTTAAACATACGGTAAAAGATTCGAATGGAATACTTCTGTTGAATGTATTTTTTAATTACACCCTCCGAAGCGGCCCAGGCATATTCAAACACTAATTGACCTCACGGGTAACCTTTCACTTTATCTGCTAAATGTCATCTTCTGTACTGAAACGACGCATATGATAAAGACCGGCATTCAGAATTAAAAATATATTTAACGCACCGGTACCGCTCGTCCGGTGCGAGCTGCGTAGTAAAATGACCTGGCCTTACCGTTCCTATCGAATCGTTGCCCTCCATAAGCTTTGACGAGACAAGAGGTATACATGCTTTCCCGATACGGCAACGTCCACCGGCCGCACCGGATCCGACCACGAAAACTCCCGTATTAACCGGCCTTTCGCATTTAGGTGGATCAGTCGATTATCGGTTACTACCCATATTCCCGTCGGTGAGGTTGTGATACCGCGAATTCCTTTCATTCCGCCTACAAATTTATCATACTGCCCTTCCCTTCGCAGAAAATGCAATACTCCCCGGGCAGAATCCGCCAGTAGTAATTGTCCACTGAAAGTATCCAGATCTACGGGAGGTTGAAGGTTGCGATCACCACGTACACGAAATGAGGTCAATAACTCCCCGTTTTCATCATACTGCACAAGTCGTCCACTGTCATTTTCATAAAAATAAAGTTCCCGATCGTCATTGACGGCTAATACAGTAGGCTGATAGCTGAAAAACCGTTCATTTCCCCGCGGGAGCGTTATGGAGCTCAGAAATTGTCGGCGACGGTCAAATATCTGGATACGCCCGTTATGATAGTCCGACAAGTAGATCTTTAATCCATTGGTGGCGTCAATATCGAGGGGATGATTAAACTGATAATGGCCAAATCCCTGATTGCCGATTGAGTCGAGCCGGGTCCCGCCGGCATCCAAAACCAAAAATCTATGGCGTCCTGTTTCCACTATATACAAAAGCGGCTGACTCGTTGTATAGATAGACCGGGCATCGTGAAGGGACCCATCCAATTTAACAATTTCAAGATCCCGGATTACCCGGGATCCGGCCTCATCGTCCTGTTGCGCCCTGCATATACCTCCCACCCCATCCAGTAGTAATATAAGTGTAACAAAGGCAAGGAGTTTATATTTCACTTTGGCAGCCTTCCAATTTTTTCGATGTGCCCGTTAACAGGATATACAGACCCTTTCCGGGGGAATTTTCTTTACGCGTTATTTTTTAGATGCTCAAGTCCCTTGTATCCAATATCTGTACGATAATAGGCATTCTCAAACTGAATATGTTCTATCTCACTATAGGTGGTATCCAATGCCTGCTGCAAGTCCGATCCCGAACACACCACACCCAGGACCCGCCCGCCATCGGTTACGATCTCACCCTGGTCATTTTGGGCCGTACCCGCGTGAAAGATCAGTGCCTTGTCCGAAACGCGGTTGAGTCCCTCGATCCGCTTTCCTTTCTCGTACTCTCCGGGATATCCTTCAGAAGCCATCACCACACACGTATGATACTGATCGTCCACCGTTATCTGCTCACCGTCCAATTCCCCGTTTACAGCGGCCCACATATGCTTAAGCAAGTCTGAGGTCAGGGAAGAAACGATGGGTTGACATTCCGGATCTCCGAATCGGCAATTATACTCGACGACCTTGGGTCCCTCGGCCGTGATCATTAATCCGAGATACAAGATCCCCTTATATGGAGTATCATCCAGCATCATGCCGGTCAGGGTAGGCAGGACGATTTCACGTTCCACCTGTTCCATCCGGCGGTCCGTCAAAACCGGAGCGGGACAATAGGCTCCCATCCCTCCCGTGTTGGGTCCGGTATCCCCCTCTCCAATGCGTTTATGATCCTGGGCATTATGAATAATCCGGGCGGTTTCACCGTCACATATGGCAAAAACGGACGCTTCCTCCCCCTCCATAAATTCTTCGACAACCAGGGTCTGTGATGCCTGGTTCAGTTTCGGACTTTCTTTAAGCGTATCCAGGGTTTCCATTACGTCACTTTCTCCCTCACATATAAAGACGCCTTTCCCCCCTGCCAATCCATCCGCTTTTAGCACCACGGGAAAACTTTCTTCCTTCTCGATATAATCCAGCACTTTGTCGAACTCATTACGGCTAAAGGTAGCAAATCCCGCCGTGGGTATTCCCCGCTCCATCATAAAGCGGTTGGCGAAAGACTTGCTGCCTTCCAGGCGAGCTGCCTGTTTGGAGGGACCAAACACCCTGTGTCCCTTATCTTCCAGAAGATCTGTGATTCCGCCGACCAACGGGTCTTCCGGTCCGACCACGGTAAGATCTATATCATTATCTTCGATAAACTGCTGAATTTCCGTAAAATCATCGAGGGTGAGATCCACATTCGAGCCGAGAGCAGCGGTGCCGGGATTTCCCGGGGCGATGTACAGTTTTTCAAGGATATCCGACTTATTTATGCTCCACGCCAGGGCGTGTTCCCGTCCGCCATCGCCCAGAAGAAGTACGTTTAGACCCATGAGCTACCTATCTCCAAAAGATTTCTTAGCTTAATATTCCGTTCGATTTATATCATCACAAACGAGTAGTGCTGAATGCGAGAGCTTATTCATCACTTAATGAATGACCGCGGGCTATCCCGATATTTAACCTGCAAGTTTTCCGGCGATCTCAATAATTTCACTAAAGGAGTCGGCCTTCAAACTTGCCCCGCCGATCAAGCCGCCGTCGACATCCGGCTGACTCAGCAACTCTTCAGCATTATGCGGCTTCATACTGCCCCCATACACAATCTGAACGGATTCAGCCACTTCCCCATTAAACTTTTCTGTCAGATTATCCCGAATCAACTTGTGCATTTCCCGGGCCTGCTCCGGGGTGGCTGTTTCGCCCGTACCAATCGCCCATACGGGTTCATAGGCAATCACTATATCCTTTGCGCTTTCACCTTTCACTCCATTGAGAGCTGCCTTGACCTGGTTCAATACCACGCTGTGGTGGCGCTCTTTTTGCCGCTGCTCGAGTGATTCTCCTACGCAAATAATCGGTATCAGGTCATCCCCGATTATTTTTTTAACCCTTTTGTTTACCGTTGAATCGGTTTCACCAAAATATTGGCGGCGTTCGGAGTGTCCTACGATTATGTGAGTTGCATCGGCCTCTCGTACCATCGCGGTACTGATCTCTCCAGTAAAAGCTCCCTCCTCTTCGTAATGGACATGCTGCGCGCCAACCTGGATATCCGTATTTCGGGTAAGAGACTTCGCCTCGGTTATTGAAATAGAGGGCGGACAAACCAATAGGTCTACATGATCCGGTGCCCGGGTAACTTTATCGGTTAAGTTTTCCAGCAGTTTCCGGGCAGATGCCGGACCCTTGTTCATCTTCCAATTTCCGGCTATTAAAAAATTTCGCATGAAATTTTATTTCTATTCTTTAATTAATTTTAGGAGCATTAATCGCTAATCATTCTGATCCCCATTTTCCAATTTATCCGCAATCATTTCCCTGACCATTTTCGGATTGGCTTTCCCCTTCGATTTTTCCATGGTCTGACCGATAAAAAATCCAATCAGTCCCTTTTTCCCCTCCTGATACCGCTGCACCTCATCGGGATTGGACGCAATTACCTCATCAATGATAGGCTCAATAAAATCGGTGTCGGAGACCTGCATCAGATTCATTTCTTTGGCAAAATCCTCGGCCGTTTTCTCCACGTCCTCTTCCTCCACCATCGCGTCGAAGATCTTGGTTTCCGCCGAGGAACTGATTTTATCGTCCTCCCGCAGCTGAATCAACTCGGCAATGCGGTCGGCTGAAACCGGAAAGTTCTCAATTCCAATGCTACGCTCGTTAAGCACCCGGAGAACCTCGGTTAATACGAGGTTTGAAACCGACTGGGGATTTTGCACCTGTTCCACGACCCTTTCAAAGAAATCGGCCACTTCCCGCTGCTCCGTCAGTCGGTAAGCGTCATCGGCCGAAAGGCCATATTCTCCGGCAAATCGTTTTCGGCGAACATCCGGCATTTCCGGCAGTAATTCACGTTCCTCCTCGATCATGGATTCCGTCACTATAACCGGCGGAATGTCGGGCTCGGGAAAATAGCGATAATCGTGGGCCTCCTCTTTGGTTCTCATCTGACGGGTTTGCTGCTTCTGCGGATCCCACAGGAGCGTATGCTGGACGACCTCCCCTCCCTCCTCGATAACTTCAATCTGACGTTCAATTTCGTAATGGAGAGCGCGTTCGACGTTTCGGAACGAGTTCAGGTTTTTCAACTCGGTCCGGGTGCCGAACTTTTCGCGACCGCGGGGTTTAACCGATACGTTGGCGTCACACCGCAAACTTCCCTCTTCCATATTACCATCGCAAATGCCCAGGTACGTAACAATTTGCTTGATTCGTCCCAGGTAGGCATACGCTTCCTCCGGCGTGCTAATATCCGGTTCCGATACAATTTCGATAAGCGGGACGCCGGCCCTGTTGAGATCAATCAGAGTGTTATGAGGATCCTGGTCATGGATCGATTTTCCGGCATCCTCCTCCATGTGAATCCGCTTAATGCCAATATCCTTCTCGTATTCGTCCATGTCGATATGCAGCGTACCGTCATGGCAAATCGGGGTCTCATACTGGGAAATCTGGTACCCTTTCGGCAGATCCGGATAGAAATAGTTCTTCCGGGCGAATATAGATTTTCGGGCGATCTCGCAGTCGGTCGCCAATCCCATTTTTATGATATAACGAACCAGGTTTTCATTTAAAACGGGGAGGGTTCCGGGGTGTCCCACACACAGGGGAGAAACCTGCGTATTGGGCGGAGATCCGAAAGCGGTGGATATAGACGTAAATGCTTTACTCTGGGTTAGCAGCTGCGCATGCACTTCCAACCCGATGACAGCTTCATAATTTTGGTGGTCAATCGTCGACATAGGCAATCATTGCAAATATTGGTGCAAATTAATCAGAGGCTTAAGATAGCAAAGTATTTAGAGAGATTCGCCCCGAATTTCAGCAGGCAAAACTCGCAGAATAAATCAAACGCATTTCATGCTACAATGGTAATAAAAGATTTCCATATCCTGAAAAAATTTCAATTCGGATCCCGTCCCTAGCCCGGATTTCGCTTCGCGGGAATCGCTCTGCTCGGTGCACTACGTGGGAATTGCTCCGCTCGGTGCGCAGCGCTGACAGACTCCTAGCCTACAGCTCACAAATTATGGTTAGCCTAGCCTTTATTTGAATAAATAATAAATTAAAAATTTTACGAAGGAAGCGCTTCCCAGAATTGGAGGGAATGCCGGTACATATTATATTAATAATAGATGATAAAAGACAATTTTATCTTAATATAAACCTTAAGCTATCTTATGGAATAACTTCCGTATATCAACACCCGATATGATACCCGAACAGAGATAGTGGAAGCAATTTCAACTTTAATTATTATTTATAAAAATTATATTGAGGTAACATTATGTTTGAAGAGAACAACAAAACCATGACCATGTCACCAAACCGTGTAAAGGGTAGTGCAGGACTTGAATCGCTCGGGTTGGAAGATTCAGAAAAAACATTTTGGAATCTTACTCCCCCCGAACTCTATGAGCACATTATAAAGAATGGTGAAGGCATACTCACCGCCGATTATGCCATCCGCATCCTGACGGGTAAATATACCGGTCGCTCGCCGAAAGATCGATTTATCGTGGATACCCCTTCGGCACGTAATAAAATAGACTGGAATGATATCAACCAGCCTATCGATTCCGGGTCCTTCGACAAGCTCTATGACAAAATGATCTACTATTTGCAGGAAAGGCCTTTTTATGTTATGGATCTTTTCGCGGGGGCTGACAAGGAACACCGGGTATCTATACGTATAATCAGCGAAACTTCCTACCATGCCCTTTTCTCGTATAACGCATTTATACGGCCGACCCCGGAGGAACTGGAAAACTTCGAACCGGATTATACCATCCTGGCGGCTCCCAACGTAACGGCTGATCCGGACGAGCACCAGACGCGGAGTGAAACTTTCATTTTACTCAACCTGGATCGAATGATTCAGCTGATCGGGGGATCCCTGTATTCCGGTGAAGTTAAAAAAGGGGTCTTTACAACCCTCAATTACCTGTACCCGGGAAAAGGAATCATGCCGATGCACTGCTCGGCCAACATCGATGAAAACAACAATACCGGTATCTACTTCGGATTGTCCGGTACCGGAAAAACCACTCTTTCGGCCGACTCCAGCAAAACGCTTATCGGGGATGACGAACACGGATGGACCGACGATGGGATTTTTAATTTCGAAGGGGGCTGTTATGCAAAGACCATCAACCTCTCCCCGGAAGGAGAGCCCGAGATATATTCGACCACCCGTCGACCCGGTACCATACTCGAGAATGTGGTATTGGATGAAGAACGCCAACCCGATTTCGACGACGATCAATATACCCAAAACACTCGCGCCTCCTATCCCCTCGAGTATATACCCAATGCAAGCGAAACCGGGATTGGCACCCATCCCTCACACGTCGTGTTTCTGACGGCAGACGCCTTCGGTATATTCCCGCCGATTTCCCGCTTGACACCGGAACAGGCCATGTACCACTTTATCAGCGGATACACCGCCAAGCTGGCCGGAACCGAACGAGGGGTCGATTCACCCCAGGCAACTTTTTCGGCCTGCTTCGGTGCACCGTTCATGCCCAAGCATCCGACCGTATACGCCGAGTTGCTGGCTGAACGTATTCGCAAACACAACAGCAAGGTATGGCTCATCAACACGGGATGGACGGGCGGTCCTTATGGAGAGGGACACCGCATCAAATTGCAATATACCCGACGAATGCTCAGCGAGGCCCTTGCCAATAACCTGGAGAGAGTGGAATATACAACAGAACCCGTCTTTGGACTGCAAATACCGACTTCTGTCAACGGTGTTCCGAATGATGTACTGATACCGCGCAATACCTGGAACAGACCGGAATCTTACGACAAAAAGGCGAAAGAACTAGCCGGTATGTTCCACGAAAACTTCGAGCAATTCAAAGAGGAGGCGGAAAAAGAAATTATCGAGGCGGGGCCCCTCTACTAGACATTCCGACTAACCAAGCGATAAGCAATAAATAAGCGGATGCCTGAACAAGGTATCCGCTTATTATATTATAGTCCGGGAATGGATGCGGTAACAGGCAGCTGGTCTGATCCCCTGTCAACCCAAATATACGATGAGTGTGATTTGCCGCTTAATCCGGGAAGTAAACGCCTAGCTTCTATTCCATGACGGCGTTCAGCTTCTCAATATTATCCTGGAGCTTAAGCTCGTCTATTACTTCTCCGATCTCCCCTTTGATAATATCTTCAAGGTTGTAGAGGGTAAGATTAATCCGATGATCGGTCAACCTGCCCTGCGGAAAATTATAGGTGCGAATTTTAGCGCTTCGATCGCCGGTTGATACTTGATTTTTCCGCTCTTCTTCCCGTTCGGCCCGCTGTTCCTCCAGCTTTTTTTCGTAAAGACGCGAACGAAGCATACGCATGGCCTTGTCCTTATTCTGCAGTTGGGAACGCTCTTCCTGGCAGGATACCACGATACCCGAAGGCTCATGGGTTATACGCACCGCCGTTTCGGTCTTGTTGACATGTTGACCGCCGGCTCCGCTGGCTCGAAAGGTGTCGATTTTGAGATCGTCCTTCTTAATTTCTACATCGACTTCCTCGGCTTCCGGAAGCACCGCCACAGACGCCGCCGAGGTATGCACGCGTCCCTGCGACTCTGTTTGCGGGACTCGCTGAACCCGGTGCACTCCGCTTTCATACTTCATCTGTCCGTAGGCCCCATCCCCTTCAAGACTGAATATAATCTCCTTGAATCCCCCGTGTTCGGATTCACTCAAACTCAAAACATCCATTTTCCAATTTTTCTTTTCAATATACCGGCGGTACATCTCGTACAGATCACCGGCAAAAATTGCAGCCTCGTCCCCTCCGGCGCCTGCACGTATCTCGACAATGGCATTTTTTGAATCCTCCGGATTCTTCGGAATCAGCTTGAATTTAATCTCCTCTTCCAGTTCGCTGAGCTCTTTTTTCAGCTGCTCGTTTTCCTGCTCCGCCATTTCAACCAGTTCCGGCTCTTCCTGATCCTCTATAAGCTCCCGGTTATTGGCCATTTCCTGCTTAATCTCTTTCCAGCGTTCATAATCCTCCACCAGGTCTTCCAGCTCGCTGTGCTCTTTCGTCAATTTCGTATACTCGTCCGGATGATCATAAATTTCCGGATCGCTCATCGCCTGTTCCACTTCCAGGAAACGGGATTTTACCTGCTCCAGTTTATTTTCAATATCCATTTTATATCAGTGCGTGATTTAATATTTTCCTTCCTTCGCAATATCGTATTAAAATAGGAAAATTTTTAACCGCTATCAGATGCCAACCGAAACGAGTCAATCGGACCGCAGCGATAAAATGGCAATATAGCAATAGCACACAAAAAACCGGAGGAACACGTGACTTCAGACATATTAAGAGCGGATTATACCGTGGGATATCTTGGTGCGGGTCAACTTGCCCGCATGTCGGCCCTGCAGGCATTCCGCTTCGGAATGCGCATAGGGGTGTATACAAACCGGTCGGGCGACGAACCCGTGGAATTCATGACTCCCTATTCCCGGAAAGGCTCTTTTACCGATATAGATCAACTGGCCTCATTTGCTGCCAACTGTGACGTCGTTACCCTTGAAAACGAATTCCTCGATTCCGACGTATTGCAAAAGACCCGGGATCAAAGTAACACGCCGATGTACCCCTCGCCGGAGACTTTTCGCCAAATCGAAAACAAGTTAATTGAAAAACAGACATTCGAAAAGGCCGGCATACCGGTTACGCCCTATCAGCTTGTCGAGGATATCGAGCAAATATCGGCCTTTGCCGAAACCCACGGGTGGCCGGTAATGTTGAAATCCTCCAAGGGGGGGTACGACGGATACGGGAACGTCACGGTGGACGATCCCCGGGAAGCCGAAAAAGCCATGGAGGACCTGGGAGCCGACGAAGGACATGATATCCTGGCGGAAGCTTTTATCCCCTTTCAAAAAGAGCTGGCCGTACAGGTGGCTCGCAACGAGCTCGATACGGTGGTCTATTCCTGTTGCGAAACCGTACAGGAAGATCATATCAACAAAGCCGTCATATGTCCGGCTCCGATTGATGCATCTCTGCGTGAAAAAGCGGAAGAAATGGCTGTTGCAGCTACGGAAGCCCTTGACGGGCGTGGATTGTACGCCTATGAGTTTTTCCTGACGGAAGACCGCGAGCTGCTGCTCAATGAATCCGCTCCCCGTCCCCACAATTCCGGTCACTACTCGATTGAAGGCTGCATAACTTCCCAGTTTGAAAACCACGTCCGCGCGGTAGCCGGACTGCCCCTCGGAAGTCCTGATTTGCGAAGTCCGGCTGTTGTCATGATAAATCTCCTGGGAGATTATCGGCGGGATGCACGTGTGGATAAAGCGCAAAAAGCCCTGGCCACGAGGGACGGACATCTGCATATATATGGAAAACTGGACAGCAAAATTGGCCGCAAGATGGGGCATTTCACGCTGTTGGGCGAGAATACCGAACCAACCTATGAACGCGCACTGGAAGTCACGGAAAGTATTAAAATCTGACGATTTCCGGGAAACAGCGCCTGCTTTGGGGAGTTTGTTATCCACCTTATCAGTACAGGTCGGTAAATTTTTCGCCGGCAATCTTGGTAATAACAGCGGGTTGTATTTTATTACATTAAACCACTTTCTAATCAACAAACTGAATTTACGATATGAATAATTCAAATCCCCGCATCGGTATTATAATGGGAAGTGATTCAGACTGGCCCACCATGAAAAAAGCAGCCGAAATATGTGACGAATTCGACGTCGCATACGAAAAAAAAGTTGTATCCGCCCATCGCACGCCCGAGGACATGGCCGAATACGGCAGGCAGGCCCGGAACAGAGGCCTGGAGGTCATCATCGCCGGTGCGGGGGGGGCTGCTCATTTACCGGGTATGACGGCCTCCTACACGACGCTTCCCGTCGTTGGCGTCCCCGTGAAAACGAGTGCGCTGGGTGGGGTTGACAGTCTCTACTCTATCGTGCAAATGCCGCCCGGGGTTCCGGTTGCGACCGTAGCTATCGGGAAAGCAAAAAATGCCGGCTTGCTGGCATTGCGCATCCTGGCTGCACAGGATGAAAAGCTGGCGGAAAGATTGAGGGATTATCGCAAGCAGATGGCCGAGGAATCGCGTGCTAAAACTCAAAACCTAACATAGAGCCCAGATTACCTGGTCAGTACAGAGCGAAGCGTTACCCACGAAGTGCACCGAGCAGAGCGATTCCCGCGTAAGCGCTCAGAGCGAAGCGTTACCCACGAAGTGAAATCCGGGCTAGCCCGCAAATACGTCCTTGATTTTGGAGAAGAATCCTTTTTTCGAATGATCACTATTTACTGGATCAAAGTGATCGGCGTCCTTGAGCGACTTTATCTTTTCTTTTTCCTCATCAGAGAGATCCCTGGGTATATATACATTGATACGTACATATTGATCTCCTCGTTTAGAGCTATTCAAAGACCGTATGCCCCGATCTTTCATTCTCAATAATTTGCCAGGCTGGGTGCCCGCATCCACCTTGATTTTTGCTTTGCCGTTGAGGGTGGGCACTTTCTTTTCGCAGCCGAGGGCCGCTTCCGGTATACTGAGGACCAGATCGTAATAAATGTCATCTCCGTCGCGCTGAAAATCCTCATGTTCTTTCTCCTCAATGAGGACAATCAAATCACCGGCCTCGCCTCCTCGCAAACCGGCGTTGCCCTGATTCCTGAGGGTAATATAGTTGCCTTCACGTACGCCGGCGGGAACTTTAACCTTGACTGTTTCCTCCCCTTTCGTGCGACCTTGCCCCTTACAAGCACTGCATTTGTTACGAATAATGCGACCCTCCCCATTACACTCGGGACAGGGTTGCACATTGACAAATTGTCCAAACATGGTTCGCGATACCTGCCGCACTTCTCCCATTCCATTACAGGTACTGCAGGTTTCAAAATCGGAGTTGGATTCGGCTCCGGTGCCATTGCACTCAGAACACTTAATCTGTTTTTTAACCTTGAGCTTCTTCTCCGTACCATCCGCAATCTCTTCGAGGGTCAATTGCACTCGCAGCTTCATATCCGAACCGGGTTGTCCGGCCTGCTTGCGCCTGCGGGAACGCCGTTGGCCTCCTCCGCCAAAAACGTCACCGCCAAACATCTCAGAACCGAATATATCACCGAATTGGCTGAATATATCCTCAAAGTTAACATCTTGGAAATTGGGCTCCTGGTAACCGCCCGAGTGCAGACCTGAATGACCAAACCGGTCATACCGTGCTCTTTTTTCCTCATCTCCGAGCACGTCATACGCCTCGGATGCTTCCTTAAACTTCCGTTCGGCCTCCGGATCATCCTTATTCCGATCCGGGTGGTACTTCATCGCCATTTTGCGATAGGCCTTCTTAATTTCTTTCTGTGAAGCATCCTGTTTTACTCCGAGAATTTCGTAATAATCTTTCTTAGTAGCCATGAAATAAAATCTATTAGCCTTCTTAT
>CAYQXO010000067.1:0-15607 GCA_964421495.1 uncultured Balneolaceae bacterium
GCAGTGTATGAATTTACTAATTACTAAAGCCGTTCCAGCTAAACCGCGAGAAAAAATTTTCCATCGAGTGAACGCCCGGCCGCCCCGCTTCTCCCGGGTGCTGTTAATACCACTCATACAATTTTCATGAAACAGAATATCATCGTTGCTTTCGGCGGCGTATCCCCCGAGCATGAAGTGTCGGTTTTGACGGCCATCCAGGCTTTTTCAGCCCTCGAGGACACCGCTTACAACCTGATACCGCTGTACATTACCAAAACGGGTCGATGGTTGACGGGCGAATACCTAACGAACCTGGAGCATTACCGGGATACCGACCAGATTGAAAACGAGGGCATTCCCTGTACGTTTGCTCACAACGAGGAGGGACAACCGGTCCTTCGGGAACTGACCTCCCGCAGCTGGTTTTCCCGCCCCAAATCTCATCCGGTCCACGCCGCCCTGCCGGCTTTTCACGGGTCGGAAGGCGAAAACGGGGGATTTCAGGGGTTATGCGAATTCTACAATATTCCCTATGCAGGAAGCGGCGTTTTGGCCTCCAGTGTGAGCATGCACAAGGTTAAGGCCAAGGAACTTTGCCGGTCCCACGATCTGCCGGTGGTGGATGATGTACATTTTCGGGAATCGGAATGGAGTAACCGAAAAGAATCCATCCTGGAAAAAACAGAGAAAATGGGGTATCCGCTCATCGTCAAGCCCGTTTCGCTGGGAAGCAGCATCGGGGTACACCGGGCCCAAAATCGCGAGGAGCTTACAGACGCTGTCGAAGAGGCGTTTCGATATGACGATCACCTCATGATTGAAAAGGCGATCGATCCCCTCATGGAAATCAACTGTTCCGTGCTCGGCGATGTGGAGCAGGCCCGCCCCAGCGTATGCGAACGTCCCAAGGGCAAGCAGGAATTACTGTCGTTCGAGGACAAATATCAGAGCGACGAAGGAGACGGAAAAGGCATGGCGTCGGCCGACCGCGTCATCCCGGCGGATATATCCGGGGAGCTGACCGACCATATCCAGGAACTCTCGCTGCGCATTTTCGCACTGCTCGAAGCCTCGGGCGTAGCCCGACTCGATTTTCTTGTCAATCCGGATACCGAACAGGTTTATTTCAACGAAATCAACACGATTCCAGGGTCATTCTCCTATTATTTATGGGAGGAATCCGACCTGGACTTCCAGGATCTGCTCATCGAAATGATCGAGATAGCCCGCCGGCGGCATAAACGGAAAAACGGCCGGCTTCGAAGCTACAACACGAATTTACTCAG
This sequence comes from uncultured Balneolaceae bacterium, assembly GCA_964421495.1. GTDB lineage: Bacteria > Bacteroidota > Rhodothermia > Balneolales > Balneolaceae > CAJXOW01. The sequence goes on from CAYQXO010000067.1 coordinate 1,269, forward strand.
CGAAAAAGCGGTTCAAGGGCTTAAGGGATTGAAACAGGATAAATAAACGGGAGATAAATCCGTTGTACATGTCTCATCGAACTAGTTAGGCCGAATGCTCTGCCTGACAACTGAATTTTATCTTTTTTATATGGATCGAAACCTGTATTTAAAATCAACATATATACCATCAAAAGCTGGTTGCATACAACTCCTTCGCGGATACTCGACCGAGCGATAGATAACCACGTGTCCCAATTAAACCCTTCTCCATCCTATGGATTTTAAACGAAAAGGCATCTTACTCACTCTGCTGACAGCCGGCTTTTTGGTGCTGACGCATTGCAGGACATCCGAAGCTCCGGTCACCATGATCGAGGGGGACCCCCAAACGGCAAAAGAGGATACGAGCGTAACGGCGGGGGATGATTCCTCTTCATTCATGAAACTGGTAGTCGGTGAACGGCACCCCATCAAAAGCATGGATCCGCTCTATGCCTCCAATCCCTCCACCCGGCGATTTATCCAACAAATCTATGAGGGACTCATACGCTACAATGCCAATGGAGAACTGGAACCCGCCATAGCCGCTAACTGGACGATTGCGGACGACTCGCTCACCTATCGCTTTCATCTGAGAAAAAATGTCTACTTCCACGACAGCGATATATTTGCCGCCGGTACGGGCCAGCGAGTTACGTCCGGTGATTTCAAATATGTATTTGAGCGCATGGCCCGTATGCAGGTTCCACCCGAGGCCGGCCGGCTTTTTATGTCGATCGAGGGATTCGAACCCTACTACCGGGAACAACGCCGATTATATAATCCGGACGACCGAAAATTAAGCGGCATTTCCGGAATCGAAGCTCCCAACGACACGACCCTCGTTCTGCGCTTAACCCGCAAAGACCCTTTCCTCCTTCAAAAACTGGCCACACCCTACGCCGTAGTCTATCCTCGCCAGGCCGTTCTCTCTTCCGAAGGATATCAGCGGATCACCCATGCCGTGGGATCCGGCCCCTTCCAATTTTCCCAGCAAAAAAGTGACTCCCTTTACATTCTAAGCCGTTTCGACGGGTACTGGGAAAATAGAAACGAATCCACCCGCACCCCGCGCCTGAACCGGGTAGATTTTGTACATCGTACAGAAGAAACACTTCAGAGTCGTTTTTCCGGCGGAACGATTGACTTGCTTCCTGAACTGGGACCGGAATCAATGCGCACTTTGGTGGACTCGACCGGTCAACTTAAACAAGAGATCACGGATCCCCGCCCTGTCCTGTACGACGGCGGCCAGATAACCTACAATCTACTTTACAACAAGTCCTCTAACGCCGATCGAGCCACTATTCTCCGGGAAATAAACGCCCTGAATCTCCCTCAATTAGCCTCCGGGATTCATCCCGCCGGCGTAACCGTGTCATTTCAACACAGCCCGCCGGCTCCCGATTCCCCGACAGCACTGGCGGAACCGCTTGACATACCCTTTACGGATGATTTATTTGTGCGAGAAATGTTCCAACAGATGCAGCCGGCATTCAAAAAAAACGGGATAGATTTTCGGATGAATAATTTGCGGGTGCCCCTTTCAAACACCGCTCTCACCGTCGAACGTCACCTCCCCCTCTACCGGGATCATGGCAACGAACCGGATTCCCTCTCGCTGGTGACGTTCAACGTGAAGCACTGGGGACTTTCCCGGCCTACCGTCGAAAACTACCAGCTCAACCGCTACCCCTGGTGGATGAACCTGCGGGACGTCAGGATAAAAACTCCGACCGAAAATTTATAAAATTCCGATATGACCTTTGCCATCATCGCAAATCCGGAAAAATACGCCGTTAAGGACTCGCTTACATCGGTTATCCGCTGGGCAGAAAAACGCGATATACCCCTTTACCTCAGCGAGGAACTCTCTGAATTCACCAACGAGACCTCCGCCTCGACGCTCCATTTTTGTCCCGACGAGGAAAAAGCGATTGACGAGGCGGATATGATCCTGGCTATCGGCGGTGACGGCACCATGCTCTACACCTCTCGTTTGGCCAAGAACACCCGCAAACCCATCCTGGGCATCAACAGTGGTCGGCTCGGCTTCATGGCTAAAACTCCCAAAAACGAAATTGAGCAGGCCCTCAATAACATTCATGAGGAAAATTATCGACTCGACCGCCGCCATATGCTGCAAGCGACCTCGCCGGACGGCGATACCTTTCACGCGCTCAACGAATTTCTCTTTTCAAAGAAGGATTCGACTTCCATGATTACCGTGGAGGCCGAGTACCAGAACATGCTGATAAACCGCTATTGGGCAGACGGACTGATTATAGCCTCGCCCACCGGATCCACCGCCTATAATTTGTCCTCCCTCGGTCCCATCGTAATGCCCGAAACCAATGTGATGGTCGTCACTCCGGTCAACCCCCACACGCTGACCACCCGTCCCCTGGTCCTGGCTTCCGATCATCCGCTTAAAGTCAGAGTTAACGAACAACCCTCCAAAGTTCTATTTTCGTACGACGGAAATATCAGCCGAATCGAACACTATCCTTTCGAAGTGGAAATTCAACGTTCCGACTTCTTTATAGACCTCGTTGAATTGCCCGGCCACAACTACTTCGAAACCCTGCGAGACAAACTCATGTGGGGCATGGACTTCCGCGAGCGCAATTAAGAAATCGACAACCAGAAAATCGAGGAATATTTTTCACCCGAACTCATCGTGCTGCCCCGTCAATGTCTAATATCAGGCGTCGAATCCCTCTTCCTCAACCTACTTATCGCGTCCAGAGAAAAACCCGGGGATGTACTCTGAAGCACTTGAGTTGTTCGGCTTTCAAGCTAAAAATGTATATTCATTACATATCAGTATTTTGGTCTTATCCCCTTTTCAAGCGAAGATCGGCCGAATTTCTCTTCCCGACTGCTGTCGGGACTCCCCGGGTTTTTCTCTGGATGCTTATAATTTCATACTTTTTTCTCTTTTATTTTTTGATAGAATCTCTTAATTATAGGCAAGAAACGTTTAGATACTATTAGTCTGGATTTCACTAGCGTAGTAATGGCTGCCGCTCGGAGCACTTCGTGAGTGACGCTTCGCTCGGAGCTCCCCAGGAAATTTGGATCTCTTTACACTGAATCATTACGACTATTTCAGAAAGTAAATTTTAATTAAAGTGAGTAATTGATTATGAAAGTAACCGTAGTAGGCGCCGGCGGGAACGTAGGTTCGTCCGTCGCGCTCAACATAGCACAAAAAGATTTCGCACGAGAAGTGGTGATGGTGGACATTGAACAGAAATCGGGGGATCGCACGATATATCCCTCGAAAGGCCGCGCCCTGGACCAGTGGGAATCGGCCCCGATAAGTCATTTTGATACGAAGCTGACCGGAACGGTGGAGTATGAGCCCACGGCCGGGTCGGATATATGCGTAGTCACGGCCGGCGTTCCCCGGAAACCGGGTATGAGTCGGGACGACCTGCTGGAGACCAACTCCAAAATTGTGGACCAGGTCATTACCAAGCTGGTCAACCAATCCCCCAACACCATTATCATCATGGTTTCCAATCCCCTGGACGTGATGGCGCACGTCGCCCACGAAGCCAGCGGACTCGATCGCACCAGGATCATGGGCATGGCCGGCATCCTGGACACCGCCCGTTTCCGCGCCTTTATCGCCGACGAAATCAACGTCTCCCCGAAGGATATACAGACCCTGCTTTTGGGAGGACACGGCGATACCATGGTGCCTCTGCCGCGCTTTACAACCGTCTCCGGTATTCCCGTGACGCATTTTATCGATGACGACCGGCTGGAGGAAATTGTAGAACGCACCAAAAAGGGAGGCGGTGAAATCGTAAACCTGATGGGAACGTCTGCCTGGTACGCCCCCGGGGCCGCCGCCGCTCAGATGGTCGAGGCCATCGCCCTAGACCAGGATCGCATTTTCCCCTGTGCCGTCAAACCCGACGGCGAATACGGCATCGACGATATTTTCATCGGACTCCCCGTAAAGCTGGGGGAAGGCGGTATCAAGGAGGTTATCGAAGTTGACTTGAATGAGGACGAGCGTTATCTTTTGGATGAGTCCGCCGTTCACGTTCGTTCCGTGATCGAGGACTTTAACGAACTCATGAACAAATAAAAGGATCTTTGGAAACTGGTGATTTGCTCTTGTTCAGCGTTTGTGTAAATTTGAAGTTTTACAAAATCCTGTTAATATAATTCCACTTTTTTAACCTCACTACTTGCACTGAGGAAATTAAAGGCGCCTCCGACCATAGAGGCGCCTTTTTTATGTGGTTAAAGTCGGATGTCGGATGATTATTCCAGCTTGTAACCCAGTTGTGTATATACACCATTTCTAAATAGCCGAAATACCATCGAGCTTCGAGCCTCCAGCCTCGAGCGGTTTCAGCATCTTTATTAAGGTGCTGAAACCAACTCAATTTCCTCGGCAACCAGTCCCTTGTCGTTTTCGACCAGATCGAATTCAAAAATCAACTCCCGGCTGGGCAGGTACTTGGTTTCAAAATCTTTTTCGAACTGGGATACGTGAGCAAACACGGTTTTGTAGGGAGAATCCTCGAAACGGGAATCGGTAATCCAGAGGTGCTCGTCCAATTCAACCAGGTACCGAAGAAATCCGTAGCCGTCATCATGCGAGAAGTCGTAGCACACCCCGCGCACGCGCGACCCGATCTCGCCCCAGTTGTAGGGAGATTTAATCGGCAGCAGCCCCGGCAGCATATATCCGGAAATATATACGTCAACCTCTTTCTTAAGGGCCGATGAAACATTGTCAAAGCCAATCAACTCCACCCGGCACCCCTTATCCTGCAAGGCCTTTACCACCCGCACATAGCTGCCATTGCTGGTAAGTAAAACGATTTTATCCAGGAAATCGGCATGTTTCAACATATCCACGGCCATATCCAGATCGACCGTTGACTTGGTTACTTTTTCGCCCGTATCGGAATCGGTATAGTGCTGGACGGGCCGCTTGATCACCTTGTATTCAAAATCCCTCAAAACCTCACAAAACCGGTTTGTTTTATTCCGATAGTTCGCATCTTTTTTGGATCGGCCTTTATCGAAGGCGAGATATACATTCAAACGGTTGGAAACACTTCCGTCGCGAGTGGCAAATTTCCGGAGGATATCGTAACGAAGTCCAAATCCTCCATTCATCGTTACATTCACGGCATCCACATACACGCCCATCTTTTGATCAGCTTTCATAAATACTTTTATAATTTTTTTAAATAATTTTTATTGGCGGACGTACCGCCAGGCTGCCAACTCCCCCCATATCTCGACGTAAAACCTGATTAAACCAGGTGTTAATAGTTTTGATTTAAACAGCGAAACGATGGTAATATATCGTTTCGGAGAACGTCATTCGGGTTAAGCCGGGAATCTGACGGATTTTTGTGCTGCGAACCGAAAAATCCAACAGACTCCTTGAGATATAGGTCCTTACAATAGCCCGCCGGTACATAAATAATACATCAGGCTTAAGAAATGATATTCAGCCTGCATCAGGGTTTTCAGGCCCTTCCCTATTTGTAATAAACAACGGAGTTTTGGAAAAACCAAGCAGGGCCGTAATTAATATACCGCCGGCGAATAAGCCCCCGCGTATCCACAGCGGGTTCCCCAGGGTAGATGTTAAATAGGGAGCTACCAGTACGAGTCCCACGCCCACTGTCATCATCATTCCCGCACGAATGATTCGATAGGGAACCGGATAGGTACGCTGACTGTAGACGTAAATCATCAGTGCCATTACCATATAGCTGGCCACGGTGGAAAAAGCCGCGCCGGCCATTCCGTAGCGTGGAACCAGCACATAATTGATAATTACGGTGACGACCGCTCCCACAATGGTCACCTGGGGCAGTCGACCGGTTTTTTCCCGGATAAAGATCCCCGCCGTGAAATTCACATACCATCCCTGGAACCAGTACGCCAACAGCAAAAACGGCACGACATGCAATCCCATCCAGTACTTTTCCCCGATCAGGGTCGCATCGAGCACCGGTATGCGAATAGCTACGATCTGGTCGGCAAACAAAGATATCCCCAGAAACAACACCGCCGCGATCATATTAAAATAGGTAAACGCGTGACTGAACAACCGGGGAGCTTCATCGTCGTCGGCATGGCGCAAAAAGAAAGGCTGCCACGCCATGCGGAACATCTGGATAAACAGCAGCATGAAAACGGCCAGCTTATAACAGGCGTTGTAGACACCCACCACCGCCTCGGCCGTAAAGTCAGCTCCATAGATGCGTGTAACGTCAAACCGGGTCATGGCGTTAAGGAAAAATCGATCGATAAACTCATTGATGGCATACGCAATGCCGGTCGGTACAAACGGTAATCCGAACATCAGGGCACGCCGGGTAATCACCTGCTGAAAGCTTCCGCGCATCAGCTTGGCGGTGAGTCCCCATAAAATGATGGTGGTCGTCGCCGAAGCGATCAAGTTACTGGCAAACACGGCCTCGATGCCCCATCCCGCCGCAAGCACAAGATAGAAGTTCAACACCAGGTTAATCGCCACATTCATTACTTTCAAGGCCGAAAAAAGCCATGACTTCCGTACCAGCCGCAATTCGGCGAAGGGGACAATTCCCATGGCGTCAAACCACAGAATCCCGAGCATCATGGGATAAATGGAGGAAGGTCCCTCATCCAGGCTCATCAGGGGAACCGCCACCGGTTCCAGCAGCCAGAAACCGGCCACCAGCAGCGTTGCGCCGCCCAGCAGGGTTAGCTGAAGCGTTTTAAATACATGCTTCGCCTGATCCCGCTGCGCCCCGTAGCGCAGGTAGGCCGATTCCATCCCGAAGGTAAACAAAACGTGCAGAAAAGCAATTGCGCTATAAACGAGTCCCACGATACCGTAGGCCGACGGATCGAAGACGTCGGTATAAAAAGGGACCAGAAGGTAATTCAAAAACCGGGCTGCGACACTGCTGATGCCGTAGATGAGGGAGTCCGACAGTAATTCGTTCAGCTTTTTCACCAATTGACTCCTTTTGCCTCAGTCCGAAAGTCGCCGTTACCTTCTTCTGCCAACATAGCGTTCTTATTGTTCTTCCGTTCTCGAGATGATCGCCCTTGCCGCCAGTTTATAACTGTCCACTCCCAGTCCGGTGATAATACCGTCGCACACCGCCCCGGTCATTGACTGCGCCCGAAACTCCTCCCGGCTGTGTATATTGGACAAGTGCACTTCTATTTTGGGGATATCAACCATCGCCAGCGCATCCCGCAGGGCAATGGACGTGTGGGTATAAGCCCCGAAATTGGCTATCAGTCCGTCGTAGTCACTCGTGCCTACCAACTCGTGAACCGCCTCGACCAATGCCCCCTCATGATTACTCTGGACAAGCGTAAAGTCCACCGTGGAGAAATCATCCGTCAGGGTCTGCTCGATTTCATCAAGCGTCACCGAACCGTACTGTTCCGGATTCCGTTTCCCCAGCATATCCAGGTTGGGTCCGTTGAGAACGAATATCTTCATAATTGCACCTCGTCACTGATAAGTCCGGCCAACTCTTTCATGCGCCTGTCGTCCACATCCACCTGGTGACCCAGCGAAAACGGCTGACCGTTGCGGTAAATGGGAATCAAATGCACGTGGGCATGCGGCACTTCCATCCCCTCCACGATAATGCCGGTCCGGATCGTATCCAGGGCGTCATCAATACCGGCCGCCACTTTTTTGGCAAAGAGCATCGTATCGGTCAGGAGATCATCCGATAAATCGAAGAAATAGTCGATCTCCTGTTTGGGAACGACCAGGGTATGTCCCTCGGACGTCGGATTAATATCGAGAAACGCCAGATGAGTGTCGTTTTCTGCAATTTTATGGGCCGGTACTTTGCCCTCAATAATTTTCGTGAATATAGTAGCCATATAATTGTACTTTAGTCCTTGTTCTAAGTTTTAAGACCGTCTCAGCATGCCGACTCCATCTTGCAATGGGGTCATTTGCTTCCGTTTTGCAAGCTAACACACAATATCTTATCGATCAATTCGTACTTACGCAATCCGGAAGTCATATTCCCACGCGCCGATTTTTGCACGGCCGGGACAGGCTCTTCAGCCAAAGAAATTCAGCCGTTGGATGCTTTTGTTATATGTAAAGCCGCTATTAAATTAGTTGCTTTTATTATTCGTTCCCGGCTCGTAAGCTGAACATCTTAAGTGCTTCAGAGCCCGTCCCGGCCGTGCAAAAATCGGCGAACGAGTCAACATTCCAATAGTTAGGATTTTACCGGATTATTCGAATCGTAGCGAAAGTGTGACAGACTCCCGGCTTTTATAAAATAAGAATAGATTAAATCTTGAAATTATTATTTTAAAAGCTGATATTTGGAACTCTTGATATGGACCGGTAGCTCAGATGGCAGAGCAACGGCCTTTTAAGCCGTGGGTCGAGGGTTCGACCCCCTCCCGGTTCACGTTTATGAAACCCTTGCATGGCAACTATATAAAGCTGTGCAAGGGTTTTTTATTTTGTATGACAACATACAATCCGGAAACCGCACATTTCAAACGGTCGCCATGGATTTGCGGGTTCAGGTGATAACAGTCAGATACAAATACAACGCGCAGCAAATCTTGATCAGCTTCCCCGTTAACTGTATCGGCCGATAGTATTGAAACGGGTGGATTTGAGAATCTTCCAATAATTACAGTGACCATAATAACTACTACCCTTGCCGGAACTATTTGAATGACTCTCCAGCTACTCCAACCGGCGGACTAGCCCAGATTTCTTGGTGAGTATAGAGCAAAGCGTCACCCACGTAGTGCACCGAGCGTCAGCGATTCCCGCGAAGCGAAATCCGGACCAGCTGTTTTATACGCTTTCCCCACGCATCCCAGCTCAGGCGTTCCTCGTATCTGGTCCGTGTCTGGTGACACAGAGCTTTATAACGGTCCTCATTATTCCACAGGCTCCCAATTTGCTGCGCGTAGCGGCGGGGCGGGGCGTCCGGGGGAAACAAAAAACCATTCTCATCCGATTGCACTATGGTGGGAACGCCGCCCGTTTCGGTAGCAAGGACAGGCAACCCGTGAGCGGAAGCTTCGTTAAATACGACCCCGAAGCACTCACTGCGCGTCGGCAATAGAAAGAAATGGGATCCGCCATAGAGTTCCAATAGCATTTTCAGATCTTCGGGATCGCTCTTATCCAAAAACGAAAATACGCGAACTTCCTCATCTTGATGTTGGTCCGGCGGAATACAACCACACACATTCAATCGGCAGGATATGTCCAGGTCCCGTAATAAATTCTTAATGGCATACGCTTTCGGTCCTCCCTTCCGAAACCAGTCTTTTCCAATAAACAGAAGATTTAATTCCCGGTTGGCCAACCGATCCTCCACAAATTGTTCCACCTGTTCACGCTCGGGAATCTGAGACAGGTTTGCTCCATAGGGCTGCACGAACACTTTCTCCTCGGGAATGTTATACTCGTTGACAGCGGATTCGGCAGCCCAGCGGGAAGGATAGACCAGGTACCGCGCCTTTTCCAGTCCCGCTTTTTCCATACGATACGCATTCCGTATGCTGCTCCGGGTGAGGTTGCTGTGTCCCGGGTAATAATCTTTCAGCAATGAAAACGTGGCGTCGGCGGTAGCAATAATGGGAACTTCCGTTTCCATGCACCCGATCTCCGGAATCGTCAGGGAGGCATAGATAAAGTCCAGCTGCCCTTCAACTTTTTCCACCTGTTCATCAAAAGATGTTCCATACGCCTTCACCAATCCCGGATCGTAGTCATATTTGTGATGCCTCCCCGTAAGCAACCGCAACCCCTTTGCCCTTACCTTGTGAAACGGGACTCGGCCGGGATGCCCCGCATGCAACGCAGTTACGGAGTCCACATGCTTTTCAAGCGAGCGATAGGCAAAATAGTGGGTACCGGACCATTCGTTTACCTCCAGCGGATCCCCCTTCGATAAAAACCCGATCATATCCCCCCTTATTTTCTCCTCAGAAACTGAACGCTGAAAAGCCGCTCGTCGTCGGTCCACACTTTTTCCACGCTGAAAGAATGGCTGACCAGCTCCCGGAATTCCTCAAGCGAGTATTTATGGGAATTCTCGGTATGAATCGTTTCCCCTTTTTCGAACGATATTTGTTCTCCCGCGACCGTCACCTGCTGTTTGCAATTACTCTTTAAATGCATCTCAACCCGTCCCTCGTCTTCATTATACGTGGCTACATGCTCAAATGACTGCAGATTAAAATTCCCCTCGAGCTCGCGATTTATATTTTCCAGTATATTTTTATTAAAAGCCGCCGTCACCCCCTTTTCATCGTCATAGGCTTTCTCCAGCATCCGTCGATCTTTCTTTAAATCCACCCCGATCAAGACCCCTCCGTCTTCATCCAGCAAATCTCTCATTCGCCTTATAAATTGCTCACTTTCCGCATGCGTAAAATTTCCGATCGTGGATCCGGGAAAAAATATCACTTTCTTCTGATGCGAAGCCTCAATCTCCGGCAGTTCCAGGGGACCCGTATAGTCGGCGCAAAGCGGATGTATATTGAGGTCGGGATATTCTTTCTCCAATTGCGTCGTAACCTTAAACAAATGGTCACGTGAAATATCAATCGGAATATAAGCGGCCAAGTCCTCCAGGTGATCCAACAGGATGCGAGTCTTTACACTACTTCCGGAACCAAACTCGATCAGCTGCGCCCGGGGACCCACGCTTTCCTTTATCCCGGATATATTCTCTTCCAGAATCTTTATTTCGGTCCGGGTGGGATAATATTCTTTTAAATCACAAATCCGATCAAATAACCAGGATCCTTTGGTGTCATAAAAATATTTACTGGGTAATTCCTTTGATTCTTTCTTTAGTCCCTTCAGTACTTCTTCTTGCATGTCCTGCTGTTCAACAGGAAGCTGCTTGGCTTTCATTTAGATATAATGCGTTTGTTAATTTTTTATTTTAAAATCCTACGGTTCATCCCACGCGTCATTCAGAAGATGACAAGTCCAGCCCGAATTTCGCTTACGCGGGTAACGCTTCGCGGGAATCGCTCCGCTCGGTGCTTACAAAAGAAATTTAAGTGTGACGCTATGTCAATGATATTTAAATATATCTATAAATATAGACATCAACTTTGATAACAGTCTAGTCCAGTACTGCGCACCGATTAAAGCAATGCTCACAACGTAAAATCCGGACTAATAATAACTATTTTTTGGCGTCTGTATTATAGCAAATTTATTTATAAATATCCTGGCCCGGATTTCGCTTCGCGGGAATCGCTGACGCTCGGTGCACTGCGTGGGTGGTGCTTCGTTCTGAGCGCTGACGGGGGAATCTCTTCGCCCGGTACTCACCGGGAAATGCGAGCCAGTTCTTTAAACAGGGGGGATTCTTCCCTCCGATCCAGGAAATCAACAGCCTGACGCATCGCTTTTTTTTGCATTTCTTTCCGCAGACAGGCTCCCTCTAAATAGTCTGAACTGAAAGCACCGATGACCCGTGTAATAATTTCCGCCCCCGCATGCACCGCCATTCCACGGACCTCCTTTTCATCCCACAGCGAATAAAAATCATTTCCCAATTCCTTTCGATAGGTTTCCAAAAAGGGAGTTATCAGTTCGCCCGGGCTGCGACCTGCGACCATCCCGTAGAGACATAAATGTGCGGTCAGGTGACCCACATCCTGCAGCGGACGACCAAAATGGGCCAGCTCCCAGTCGATCAGCCACGGGCGCTCCCCTCCCATAAGTACCGAGGGCGGCCATAAATCACCCATAATCATGCATTTCCCTGTTTCCATCAACCAATCGCCCAGTTCCCGCGCCCTGGCTCCGAGCGAGACCGCATTTGGAATCCCATAATCTTCTAATTGACCCGTAACAGGGCGGTACTGCACCTCCCTGCGAGTCGCCTGCATGGAATGATTGTCAAAACGGGATGCCGCCCACTCCCGCCCGAAGGTTGTAGCGTGCAAACGTGCAATAAATCCGGCCAACTGCTCCAGTGGCTTCTTCACCGGTTGCTGTTCCAGAATACGATCGCCCAGCGTAGCCGAAGAAGAAACTTCCTCCATCATCAGAATATTCCGATCCCGGTCAAAATCCAGCAGTCGGGGAATTCCGATATCCCCGTTTGCAACCGATTTCAATCGACCTTCCCCCAGCTCATCCAGCGCCCGCGCCTCGATGACGGCCCGACGGGGATCAAGCGAAACATCGGGTTGAGTGGCTATATAGGGAGGAGCATATTTTACGATACAGGAATCGCTCTTCCCCCTGATGCGCCATACATAGTTCAGGTTTCCCCCGCTAACTGCCTCAATAGACCGAACGGGCGCCAGGGAGGGCAGTCGCTCTGATATTAAAGTGCGTAATTGGGAGTTGCTGAGTGACATGGGACGTGGACTACCTGAACCGGTATAGCTGGTTTTCAAAAGGTACGGGCTCCCCCGTGGCCAGAAATTGTTGAATAACCCGTTCCATGGAAGACCTGGACTGTTCCAGGGACTCCGTAACGCTTTCGGAGTTTCCCGGGTTGGGCCGATCCGGAATGGAGTATTTATGTCCCACGATCAACCCGGCCGCGGGAATCCCGCATTCATTGGCCAGAATCACTTCCGGGGCCAGGGTCATTGAGTTCACATGAGCTCCCAGCTTCGGCCACATGCGATTTTCGGCCGCGGTTTTGCCCCGGGGTCCACCCACATAGGCAAACACCAGGGGACCCGTATGATCGGCGATGAGCTCAGAACCCAGTTCTCTGATCTGCTCGGACAAACTTTCCGAAAAGGGTCCCTCGTTAAATACAAGATGACCGTGACCCTTCGCGGGAGCCTCGAACATACTGCAGGCAGAGCCGTCCGGCAACCGGTTTTCCAGCATGATCAGATCATCCAGCAGCATGGGTTTAAACAATGGAATCGATTCCACCAGCACCCCCACCGAACTGGTAATCAATACAGCCCCGCAGTTTAATTTCCGCAGAGCCGCGGCCTGACGGCGGTAGGGTATTTGGTTGGGCAAAAACCGATGAGGCAACCCGTGGCGAAACAGCAGGTAAGCGGGCCGGTCTTCCCGCCCGGTCCGGTATACGTTCTGCTCCCCGTATTCCGTGGATATTGTGACTTTATCGAGGTCCATCCGCCCGGGCAAACTATCCTGGTAGGCGCTTCCCAGTACTACCGCGATGGACTGCTGTCGATTCGAACTTGCGGTTGTCGCCATATTGCGATTGAAAAATTAGATATATAATGCGTGATTTCAGTTTGTAGGCGAAACGTTTTTATCGGACTTTCCTTCGTTACGATCCGAAAAGTCCGTCAGACTCCCAGCTGTATCCTCCTTCTCCCCGTTTTCGAGCGACTGCCAGAACTTTTTTTCTTCCTTGACCCCGGACGCCGGATCATCGATGAACTCTTTCATAGAATCATACCGCTTGAGTTGCCCATTTTCCAACCTCGCTATGCGGTCGCCCATAATAATCGCTTCCTTGACATTATGGGTAACAAACAGGGAGGTCATATTCCGCTCGTGCACCACCTCTTTGAAAAGCTGCTGCATCTGTTTTCGAGTCTCCCGATCCAGACTCGCAAAGGGCTCATCCAGCAACAACAGGTCGGGATTGACAATCAATCCCCGGCCAAACGCCACCCGCTGTTTTTGTCCCCCGGACAACTGATCCGGCGTGCGCTCCTCCATTCCCTCCAGACCCAGCCGACGAATCAACGCCTGTACTTCACGATGCAGACGATCCTTGCCCACCTCCCGAATCCGCAATCCAAACGCGATATTTTCATGCAGGGTAAGATGCGGAAAAAGCAACGCTTCCTGGTACAAATAGACTACATTGCGCTGGCGGGGATCCTCCCCGGATATCTCCTTTCCCCCGAGATAAATGGAGCCTCCCGAGACATGCTGAAGCCCCGCAATAATCTTCAAGAGCGTCGTTTTACCGCTGCCCGAAACTCCCTGGATACTCAGCGTGTCACCCTGCTCAACCCGCAGGTTGACTTGTCTCAGCACCGGCGTATCTCCATACGCAAATGATATGTTTTTTACCCGTAACAAATATTAAAGTATTTTCGAATTTAAAATCTCCAGTCACACACCCACCGCACCCTCCCCGGCACGTTCATACGTCATCCCCACCCGGCATCGTTTTATGGTAGCGGCGGGCCGGCGGGTGCTCTGCAGCATTTGAATTATGCAGCCAAAAGCAAAAAACCCATTGAAGTTGCAAATATATGCACACGATCCTATCCATGGCAAAGCAACAAGCGGCTGGATATTTCTAGCTGCAGAGCACCCGCCGGCCCGCCGCTACCAT
>CAYQXO010000068.1:0-15565 GCA_964421495.1 uncultured Balneolaceae bacterium
TTATGTTTCCGTACCACTTTATGACGTTTAATAGCAGTGTTTTGTTCCTTGCATATTCACGGGCTGCGAAAATATTAATAAATTTGTTTTTGGGGTTGAATTCCAGGGGCTGAAAGCGGAAGTTTACGGTGTTTTGCGATGCTTTCGGGTCAGGTTTGTTTTGGTTATCTTCTATCTCGTTTCACCCGCTATTTCTAAATTATTTCTTATATGCCTCGTATTACGCGTATTCTTTGTTTTTCGTTTGTGTTTTCTCTCCTGTTGATGCCGGCTGCGCTCCTCGCCCAGGATGTGGGAGATGTGGATTTTGAGAGTCTGGATGCGGAGGATCTTTCCGATGCACAGATCAAGCGTATCTGGAGCCAGGCGCAGGAGAAGGGGATGTCGCTTTCGGAGCTGCAGAATCTTGCCCGGCAGCGGGGGATGGCGGCTTCTGAGGTGAGCGAGCTGACGCAGCGGCTCAAGCAGATTCAATCGGGGACGGGGCAGCAGTCGGGCGATGAGGAGGCTGACCGTGATCGGTCGGGTGGACAGGATCAACAGGAGGAGCCACCCGATGAAGCAGCCGGCGGAGCGGACGGATCCCGTATTTTCGGGTATTCCCTGTTCAATCAGACGGATATGACGTTCGCCCCCACCATGCGCATCCCCACGCCCGAGGATTATCAACTGGGTCCGGGCGACCAGATTATCATCGACATCTGGGGATCGTCGCAGGGGCTCTATCAAAAAACGATCTCGCCGGAAGGGACGATCCAGATCGACAACCTGGGGCCCATCTACCTGAACGGACTCTCCATCGAAGAGGCCCGGAGTCGCCTGAAGGAGGAACTCTCCCAGATTTACGCCGGATTAGATTCAGATTCCAACCAGCAGCCGACGAGTTATTTTCAGGTTACCCTCGGCGAGGTGCGCAGCATCGACGTGACGGTACTCGGCGAAGTCAAGCAGCCCGGCACCTATACGGTCTCTTCCCTGGCAACGGCCTACAACGCCCTCTACAGCGCCGGCGGACCCAATCGGATAGGGACGTTCCGGGATATCAAGGTGATTCGCGACAACGAGGTCGTCGCCCGGCTCGACATTTACGACTTCCTGATCGAGGGCACCCAGAAAAACAACATCCGCCTGCAGCACCAGGACGTGATCAAGGTAGATCCCTATCTCAACCGCGTGGATCTGACCGGCGAGACCAAGCGTACCGGGCTCTTCGAGCTGACCGACGGCGAGTCGCTTGCCCATCTGATCCGCTACGGCGGGGGATTCACCTCCAGCGCCTACACCTACGAGGTGACGGTCCACCGAAAGACCAGTATTCAGCAGCGTATATTAAACGTATCGAAACCCCAATATGAGCAGTTCAATCTGCAAAACGGCGACAGCGTGCAGGTAGGACAAATTTTCGACGCCTACGAAAACCGGGTGCAGATCCAGGGCGCCGTATTCAAGCCCGGTTCCTATGAACTGCACGACACCACGACCGTCCACTCGCTCGTACAACGGGCCCTCGGGCTTCGGGGCGACGCCTTTACCAAGCGGGCGCTCATCTACCGCACCCTTCCCAACAACGAAATCAAGACCATTCCCTTCAACCTCGGGGAGGTCATGCAAAATTCCGATGAGCACGATTTCGACTTGCAAAAAGACGATATCATCCAGATCTCCTCGATCTTCGACATGCGTCAGGACGCTTACGTGGAAGTCAACGGCGCCGTTATCAATCCCGGCCAGTACAGCTTTGTCAACGACATGTCGCTCGAAGACGTCATATTCCGGGCCAACGGCTTTCAGAAAAACGCCGCCCCGTACCGGATCGAGGTGGCCCGACGCATCAGCGGCGACAGCGCCCGGAACTACACCGAGCGCAGCGCCAAAATACACGAATTCCAGATCCGCGACAGCCTGGAGCTCGTCAACCGCCAGGAGGAATTCACGCTGGAACCCTTCGACCAGGTGTACGTTCGCAGCGCCCCGGGCTACGAAACACAGAAAGAAGTCACCATCAGCGGACAGGTCCTCTACCCCGGCACCTACACCATCAGCAGCCGCAATATGCGGATCTCCGACTTGATCGACCGGGCCGGCGGCCTGACGCCCGACGCCTATCCGCAGGGCGCCCACCTGTCGCGCATCAATCGCGCTGCCATGGGAACCCAGGAGGACGTCCCCGACAGCCTGCGGCAACAGGCCATGGACCGGACACCCGTGGGCATCGAACTGCCAAACATTCTAGACCGACCGGATAGTCCCCGCGACCTGCTTTTGAAGGAAGGCGACCAGTTGACCATCCCCAAGGAACTGCAGACCGTGATGGTCCAGGGCGAAGTGCTCAACCCCGTGAGCGTCCGCCACAGCGACGGCAACAATTTAAGAGACTACATCGCCTCGGCCGGCGGATTCACCGAACAGGCGCGGTCCAAGAAGACCTACGTGGTCTATGCCAACGGCGAAGTGGATCAGACCGGCAAGTTTCTGTTCTTCCGCAACTACCCCGACGTACGTCCCGGCGCCACGATTTACGTTCCGGCGAAGCCTGAACGGGATCGCATGAGTACGGGTGAGATTATATCGCTAACGTCGGCGGTTGTTTCGATGGCGGCTATTGTCAGTCAAACGATTAATCAGCTCTCTCGCTGATTGATGGTTTGACTGACAGCCGGAAGGCGGAGGGTGGAAGGCTATTCCAGCAAATAACGTGGTTGTGTATATACACCCCCATGTTACCAGTCGGAATTGCCTTCCGGCTTCGGGCTTCCGGCTTCAACACAATCTACAATTTCATAATAGTGCTATAAC
This sequence comes from uncultured Balneolaceae bacterium, assembly GCA_964421495.1. Lineage (GTDB taxonomy): Bacteria > Bacteroidota > Rhodothermia > Balneolales > Balneolaceae > CAJXOW01. Next base: position 2,797 of record CAYQXO010000068.1, read on the forward strand.
ATGTCAGACGAGGAATCTTCGAAACCTGAGTCACGTAAAGAATCGCTGGAGGTCGGGGAATACCGGCTGGTGCCTGTTGATGAAGGTGCTGCGGCGCATACGGAGGAGGAAATTGACCTGGTGGAAGTGATCAGGTACCTCTGGGACCGGCGGAAAACGGTGTACAGGATTACGGGCGGATTTTTGGTGCTCGGGTTGTTTATTGCGCTCTTCAGTCCCGTGGACTACCAGACCGAGGCCACCCTGATGCCCGAAATGCAGAACCAGGAAGGCGGGGCGAGTCGGCTGCTGGAGCAATACGGCGGCATGCTGGGCATTGGCGGCGGGGGTGCACAAGCCGGATCCAATCAGATTCCTCCCAACCTGTATCCCAGGATCGTCCAGAGCGTCCCTTTTCAGCAGGAACTGATGGAAACGCCGGTGACATTTGACGAATACGACACCACGGCCACTCCACAAGTATTCTTCACCGAAATCTACGGGACCTCGCTGGTCGGCTACGCCAAGCAATACACGATCGGACTGCCCGGCAAGGTGATCTCGCTCATAAAGCCGGAGGAAGAAAAAACGAGGGTACGCTCACAAACGCCCGGTGAGGAGCAGGAAATCATCGAGCTCAGCAAAGAAGAGATGGAAGTGATCAACACGCTGCGCCAGCGCATTACGGCCAACGTGGACCAGGAAACCGGCATCATCACGGTCAGCGCCGCCCTGCCCGATCCCCAGGCCGCCGCCGAGGTGGGTCAGCAGGCTATCGAACAGCTAAAGCAGTACGTACGAGAATACAAAACCCAGAAAGCCAAGCAGAACCTCGAGTTCGTCGAGCAGCAGCACCAGCGGGCCAAAAAAGAATTCCACGATATCCAGGAGCAGTTGGCGACCTTCCGGGACAAGCACCAAAACCTGGCCACCGCCCGGGCCCAGACCGAACTCGAGCGCCTCCAGGATCAAAAGCAACTGGCCTTCAACGTGTATAACTCCCTCTCCCAGCGCTACGAGCAGGCCAAAATAGACGTCAACGAGGAAACCCCCGCCTTCAAGGTCCTGCAGCCCGTACAGGTGCCGCTCGAGAAAAGCAGTCCCAATCGGAAGTTGGTAATGGTTATATCACTCATTCTGGGTGTTGTGACGAGTGTGGGCTTTCTTTTGGTGAGGAGTTTTTGGCGGCGTGTAGAGGGGGAATTCAGGGAATGAGTGATATAAGCCGGAAGGCGGAAGGCTGAAGACGGAAGGCTATTCCAGCGGGTTACGTAGTTGTGTATATACACCACCATGTTACCGGTCGGAATAACCTTCCGACTTCGGGCTTCCGGCTTCCGGCTTATATCAATTATGCACCAGTTCGCGGTTTAGTTCCCGGTTGACGGGCTGGCCGTTGGAGACGGTGTGGTCTACGTCGGTGAAGGAGGGACGGAAGACTTTGCAGCGGACATCGTTTTGTTTGCAGCGGTCTCTCAGCCGAAGCAGGTCCTGGTCGGAGAGATCGGAGATGCTTATTAATACTTCATCCACATCATAGCGGTAGCAGAGGTAGTCCAGGGCATCGCCCGATCCCAGCACTTTCAATCCCTGTATCACGTTATCCTGTTTAAAGGGACTGTCGTCGATAAAGCCCACCGGCTGGTAATTCAGGTCTTCATTCTGGCGTATTTCGCTTAGCGCGAGCCATCCGGCGTCGCCCGCCCCGTAGATCAACACGTTTTTTCCGTTTTTTCGGTAGTAGGTGAATATGCGTCGGAGTCCCTTGAACATAAAGCGCATGCCGGCCACGGAGACAAACAAGAGCATCCAGAAGATGACGAAAGCGCTGTAGGAAATAACCGACACCGGCATCAGGGAAACGAAAAGCAGCGAGGCGGCTGTAACGCCCAGGGTGGTAATTCCGATGCGAATAAACTCCGGCGTCCCGGCCTGCTGCCAGATCCCCCGATATAATCCCCCTACATAAAAGCCTAATAGACTTATCACCGTGATGCCCGGCAGCACATCCACCATCGCCTGTTCGAGCGATGACGACCAGGCCTCGAATCGCATGTAATGGGCCAGCGTAAACGAGGACACCACCAGTACGATATCCACGGCCGCCCCTACATACTGCAGCCGACGCTTGACCGACACCGGCAGCCGCGAGAAGTCAAACAGGTCGCGATGCTCGCCGGCCGGATAGGGATTGATGCGGGAAATATACATTCCGAAGATCGACAGAAACAGCACGGCCACCGAAAAGAGCATGAAATAGAGGGCGGTGGATACGGTAATGGAGATTACGGCCAGCGAAGCAAAAAGCGCGGCAATGCCGTACAGCACGAGCACCGACTGCCGTTCCGACAGACCCAGGAACACCAGGCGATGGGAGCTGTGATCCTTGCCGCCCGCCGCGACCGAACGTCCCTTGAAAATACGATTGAGCGTGACCAGGGTGGTGTCGAAAATGGGGACGATAAACAGACCCACCAGAATCGTCAAGTATATAGCCGAATTAGCCGTGATCAGCGTCGATTCCAGCATCAGCGGCAGCGAGGCCAGCGTGTATCCCACAAAGAGGCTGCCGACATCGCCCATGAATATTTTCGCGGGATTGAAATTGAACACCAGAAATCCCGCCAGCGCGCCGGCCAGTGCCAGGGCGATCAGGGCGGGCGTCGTGTGGGCCACCGAATAGGAGAGGTACGCGATAAATCCCGCGGCTATGGCAGCCACTCCCGGAGAAAGTCCGTCCATATTATCCAGGAGGTTAATCGAGTTCGTTATTCCTATCACCCAGAAGAAGGTGATCGGGATAGAGAGCCAGAACGGCCAGTCCGCCCCGAAGCTGTACCCGCCGATCAGCAGAAAAGTCGTCGCCGCCACCTGGGCCAGCAGCTTGAGCATCGGGTGAATATCGAGGCGGTCGTCCAGCAGCCCCGTCACAAATAAAAGCGTCGCTCCGCCCCACATCCAGTTTATCACGGAAAGATCGGAATACAGAATACCGGCCGTAAACGCGGCATACACCGCCACACCGCCCATCAGGGCCACGGGACGCTCGTGCCAGCGGTCGTCCTGCGGCCAGGCCAGCCAATCGAATGTACGGGCCACCCACATCATAACGGGGGTGGCAACCAGTGCACAGAGAAAGGATACAATCAGGGTTTCAGTAAAAATCCCTATGGATGAGGGAAACAACATAGTGTCTTAAATTTGGAACTTTATATACTCGTACAATGAAATCAACCCGACAGGCGGTTGACATCCGTCAACTGCAACGCTCCCTCTTCCCTTTTATTTCAAGAAACATTAATATAATTTAATATTCTTTAAAAACCAAGATACTTTAATAAAGGATTATGGATTATTAATTATTAATTGTTGGACTAAAGGGACTCGAAAATTCGTAATTCATCATTCGAAAAAAGTCACGCCGGAATCTGGTCCTTCTTGAAGTACTCGATGACTTTTTTCAGAATGTCGTCGATATAATACGTTTGCTCGTAATCGATATGGCTTTTCAGCTTCTGCAGGTCCGGGGTACGGCGGCGCATATCCTCGAAGCCCTTGCCGTAGATCTCCTCGTACGGGATATTCTCGATATCCGATTCACTATTCGTGAGCTCTTTCACCCGCGCGGCCAGATCATTCATGGAGATCTCCTCCTCCCCGCCGATATTAAACACCTCGCCCTCCGCCTCCGGCGTATTCATGAGGGCGTCGATGGCACCGACCACATCCTTCACATAGGTAAAACAGCGGGTTTGTTCGCCGTCGCCGTACACCTTGATCGTCTCATTCATGAGGCCGCGGTGCACGAAATTGGGAATCACCATTCCGTAAGTGCCCGTCTGACGGGGACCCACCGTATTAAAAAACCGCGCCACGACCACCGGCAGCTTCTTCTCGTCATAATACGCCAGGGCCAGGAACTCGTCCATCGCCTTCGAGCAGGCATACGCCCAGCGGCGCTTGTGCGTGGGACCCAGTCGCCAGTCGCCATCCTCCTTCAGCTTGGCGATACCGTCGTCGCTCTCCATCAGCTTGCCATAGACCTCGGAAGTAGAGGCGATCAACACTTTTTTATCGTGATAACTCGCCAGGCGAAGCACATTCTCCGTCCCCTGAATATTCGTTTCGATCGTCTCCACGGGATTCTCCATAATCAGCTTCACGCCCACCGCCGCCGCGAGGTGGTAGATCTGGTCGCACTCCTCGATCAATTTTTCGAGGCTGTGATAATCCATCACACTCGCCACGCTGTAGGAAAAATCGGAATGGTCCTGCAGGTGCTTGATATTATTCAGGCTGCCCGTCGAAAAATTATCCACGACATGCACCTGGTGGCCCTTGCTTAAAAGGTGGTCAGAGAGGTGACTGCCAATAAAACCGGCACCGCCGGTAATGAGGTATTTCATCAGTTATCGGTTAATAGTTGATAGTGACTGGTAAATAGATGACAGGGGGCTTCTGTTTCGTCCCGGGAGTCTGTCAGACTTTTACAAATTGACTGCAAAAAGCCGGAATCGGCTACGATCCGAAAAAGTCCGACTGGCTCCTGCTTGTAATACCGTTGAAAGTGGTAACTCTCAGAGAAGGGAAATATTTCCCGGTTATTTTAATAATTTGGGAGTCAGTCTTACCGGATCGTAGCGAAAATACCGACGACTCTCGGGATTTTTTTGTAGTGGTATTGTGAAAGCCCGACTCCCAGCCATTCTAACCTGCCTGTCTTACCCGGGCAGCGAAATGCAGGTGCACCGCTCTAGCCCGGATTTCACTTCGTGGGAATCCCTTCGCTCGGTGCGCAGCGATGACAGACTGTTATCTTATATTAGATATATATTTAAAGATAACTATTTGAATATCACGGACATAGCGTCACCCATAAATTTCTCTTGTGAGTTCAGAGAAAAACGTCACCCGCGTCAGCATACCGAGCGAAGCGATTTCCACGAAGAGAAATCCGGGTTAGGTATCACATAAGCGCTCGTAGAGCTTCATTGTCCGGTCGATCGTATTTTGCAGGGAATAGTGCTCTTCGGCAAGCGCCCGACCATATTTGCCCATTTCTATGCGGGATTCCCGGTTTTGGAGCAGTTGGTCTATTTTATCAGCCAGATCGCTTGCATTTTTCGCCTCCACAAGATAGCCATTTTTGCCATCCTCTACAATCTCCCGGCACCCCGGCATATCGGTCGTGACAATCGGCTTTGCACAGGCCGCCGCCTCGATTAGCACCCGGGGCACGCCCTCCCCGTAATAGCTCGGCAGGGCCACGATGTGGCAATTCTGTATAATGTCGACCATATTCTCGCAAAACCCCCACCACTCGACCACGCCTTCCTCATCCCATGCCTTCAATTGGTCCTCCGGCACGAAATTCGGATTGTTGCGATCCGGCTCGCCGATAAGCACAAACCGGGCCCGTTTTTCGCGATTGTTGATACGCCGGGCCGCCTCGACAAACTCGCCCACCCCCTTTTCCCAGAGCATGCGCGTCGGAAGTATAATGAGCGGGTGGTCAGCTTCCGGTTCTTCCGTCGGGGTAAACTTCTCCATATCCGCCCCCGATCCCCGGATCAACTCGATTTTGTCCTCGTTCACCAAATTCATTTGCTTGACCATCTTTACGTCATCCGGATTCTGGAGCAAAAAAATCGACCGGTCATATCCCAGGGCAAACTTAAGCAGGGTCCGAATCGGCAGCCGAAGGATCCGCGTACGCAAATCGGTCCCCCGAAACATATAGCCCAGCCCCGACAGCGCGTTCAACACGCCCGATCGACCCAGCCACCGCGCCGCCAGGCTCCCATAGAGGACCGGCTTAATCGTGACATGATGAATAATATCCGGGTCGATCCTCCGGTAGAGATCAACCATAAAGAAAAGCGTCCGCAGATCTGCTACGGGATTCGTCCCCCCCGGCTGCAGCTTCAGGTGGTGCCAATGGAGTCCGTGAGAGCGGATATCGTCCTCGATGCCCGTAGGAGAGGTAGCCACATGGACCTCATAGCCTCGTTCCTTGGCCGCCAGGGCAAACGGCAGGCGGTGGGAGTAGAAGAATTTGGAGTGGTTGACGGTGAATAGTAAGCGTTTATTCATCAATAGATTATAGTCTGATATCGATTAATCCGCTGATGACTGATATAAACATTCGTAGTCCTTGATAATTTTGCTCACCTCAAAATTCGTTCTGATTCTTTCCCTCGCTTTCATTCCCAATTCCCTTCTCTTAGAGTCATCCATATCGATCATTCTTGACCAGGCTTCAGATAACTTTTCAGGATCCCCGGGTGGTACAATAATTCCCGTATCATTTATAATATAGGCAGAATCACCTATATCCGTCGCTACACACGGGATACCACAAGACATTGCTTCACCAAGTACATTGGGAAACGCCTCGCCCCATGCCGAAGTTAAGGTAAACATATCAAAGGCCGGCATTAACTCGTCGATATCGCTCCTCTCCCCCAACAATATGACACTATCCGATAACCCCAGTTTCTCAATAACCTGAGTAAGTTCTCGGTTTTCTTCATTAATCCGTTCTCCAATTAGTATAAATCGGATCTTGTCGTAGGTGTGTTTAACTTTTTGGGCAGCCTTTAAAAAGTTTTGATGATCCTTCATGGGATGATAACGGGCCACCATCCCAACCACAAAGGTATCATCATTAATATCGAGCTCTTCCCGCACTCTTTTATACGCTGCTTCATCCGGTTTAAATTGGTCGCATTCAAACCCATTGGGGATTAATATTCGCTTTTCTTGCGGGTACCCGAACTCCTCATGCTGCCCAGCACTCACTTTTGAATTATAGACAATACTTTGAACCAAGCCGGAAAAATACTTTCCAATCCTAATAATTATTCTGGTTGCAGGTTTTTCCTTTTTAATGGAATACAGCGAATGTCTGATATTCCAGTAGACCGTCGCCTTGTTAAAAAGTGACGCCATAGATGCAACCAGATTCCCGTGATACATCCATCCCTGAATAACATCGGGAGATATACCCCGCATCACTTTCAATAGATAAAGGAATTTATTTATCAGCAGGTAGGAACGATCCAGATCCAGACTGTAAACCTCAACCCCCTCCTCCCTGAACCTATCCCCGTAAAAACCTTCACTTTTTAAAGAAATAACATAATAGGCGATACGGGATTCCGAATTTTTAGCCAGCTTATAGAGTATACGCTGAGCGCCGCCGCTTTCCAGGCTGGATATGATATGAACGATCTTCATCTATATTGAAATTGCAATCACTTTTAACAGGTTAGCAGTCACAAAAAAGGTTAATACGACATTTCCCTATATGAGAACCACCAAGGATGGCGATAAAAAAGGGGTATTCGGAGCAAGCCAGAAGAAGTGATCTTTTATGAGTTAAATATGACCAACTAATTACAATGATCTATTTTTAGATAATTAAATTTCAACAGAATAATAATTCTTATACCACTCAACAAAAGATCTAATGCCCTCTTTAATACCAATTTGAGGACGATATCCAGTATATTCAAATAGATCTTCCACATTGGCCCAGGTTTCTTTCACGTCTCCCGGTTGCATAGGCCGTAAATTTTTTTCTGCTTCCATTCCCAACTGATTTTCAATTTCTTCGATAAAATCCATTAGTTGTACCGGACTATTATTCCCAATATTAAATAATTGATAAGGTGCCTTTGCCGTAGATGGATCAGGATTATCTCCATCCCACTTCTCATTACCTGTTGGAGGTTTAGGAATCAACCTAAAAATACTCTCAGTTATATCATCAATATAGGTGAAGTCACGAGCCATATCTCCATAATTATTAACATTTATTGGGTTGCCTTCCAACATAGCTTTGGTGAAAATAAACAGTGCCATGTCCGGGCGTCCCCAAGGTCCATAAACTGTAAAGAAACGGAGTCCGGTGGTTGGCACATCAAACAAATGCGAATACGTATGAGCCATGAGTTCATTACTTTTCTTTGACGCGGCGTATAAACTAACGGGATGATCCACATTCTGTTTGACTGAGAAAGGCATCTCTGTATTTAATCCATAAACAGAGCTTGATGAAGCATAAATACAATGTTCAACAGGATAGGACCGACAGGCTTCCAGCAGATTTAAAAATCCCGTAATGTTATAATCGATATAGTCCTGAGGATGTTTGAGGCTGTGACGAACACCGGCTTGTGCAGCTAAATTAATTACGGCATTAAATTCATATTCCTCAAAAAGATCAAATATAACCTCTTTCTCCTGAATATCAGCTTTAATAAACTGATAGTTATCCAATATATTACTTTTTACCAGTTCATTATTTACTATTTTTGAACGCTTTATTCCATGACTCTCTAACCGATTAAACTTTAAACCTCGATCATAATAGTCGTTAATATGATCTATCCCAACTACTTGATATCCTTCTTTTAAGAGCTTTTCTGCCAAATGATAACCTATAAAACCTGCTGTACCGGTAACTAGAACTTTCATTACTTTTTTAGATTTACTGTATATATTATGCTTTATTATACTGGAGTTATTTATACATATATATTAATGTTTTTTATAATTTTCGTCTCCATCATCATCTAATGATGAATTTTTACTAACAATGTATCCGCGCGACCCGTTGAAAAATGGGCAATAATTTTAATATGCAATGGATTCTTTAAAACATAGATCCAGCTTACTTACATCCATTCATTATACCAACTTTGAAACATCAATAAGTCCCACAGATAATAATGAAAATCAGCCTCATTATTCATATGCCTATCTTTTGTATTTTTAACAACTTCTTTATTAAGTAAATTATGTTTTGATAGTTGCTCTTCACTTAATAAATCATTTGTCCAATCTCTTAAAGGACCTCTCAACCATGTGGCAAGTGGTACTCCAAAACCCATTTTGGGTCTATCTAAGAAATCTTTTGGTATATATTCATATAATATTTGCTTCAACATCCATTTAGAATCGTGATTTCTAACTTTAAACTGAAAAGGCAACTTCCAGGCCCATTCGATGATTTGATGATCCAATAATGGTACTCGGCTTTCCAGACTATTTGCCATACTGGCTCTGTCAACTTTTGTTAATATATCATCGGGAAGATAATTTATTAAATCGTATCCCATCATTTGTTCAATAAAATTCTCACCTACAATATTATCCAGGGATAGATAGCTACTGGAATGTTTATAATTGATTAAACTGGAAGTATCTTTCCAGTGAGTAACAATATTTCTATATATATCTGATTTTGATTTAAATCTTAAGGCGGATGAAATTGATTCAATCTTTGAGCTCGGCCGATGATTGAATTTTAATTCCTGACTAATGAAGGGACTTATAAATTGATAAGTAGTATCAATTAATTGATGGGGCAGATATCCTAAAACTCTACTTGCAATATTTCTCAAAGGATATGGATATTTTCTAAAATCTTCCCATATCTTATTAGCTCTGTAATATCTATTATATCCAGCAAACATTTCATCACCGCCATCGCCTGATAAAGCTACTGTAACGTGGTTCCTTGTCATTTTTGATACTAAATAAGTAGGTATCTGGGATGAATCCGCAAAGGGTTCGTCCCAATACTTCGGAAGGTCAGGTATAACATTTAAAGCATCCTTTTCACTTACATACATTTCAGTATGGTCAGTTCCCAAATATTCAGCTACTCTTTTTGCATGTTCTGCTTCATTAAATTCGTCTTGTTCAAAACCTATTGAGAAACTTTTGACAGGATTAGAGCTTATTTTTTGCATCGTAGCAACTACTAAGGAAGAATCTATTCCACCAGACAAGAATGCACCCAGGGGAACATCAGAAACCATTCGGTCTTTCACCGCCTTATCAATACGTTTTCGCAATTCGTTTTTACCTTCTTCAAAAGACCCAGTAAATGGTTTTTTTGCACCTTCTTCAAAAACGTTTAAAGCATTCCAGAATCGATCGATATTTATATCTTTACTTTCTAAATCAAATGTTAAGATCTGACCTGGCTCTAATTTTTTGACATCTTCAAATATTGTTTTAGGAGCAGGAACTCTATTGTACCTAAAATATTCCCCTAAAGAACTAACGTCTATTCTTTTGTTAATCTTTCCAGATTTAATCAGAGGCTTTAGTTCAGAAGCAAATATCAGGTTGTTTTGATTTATTGCATAATACAGAGGTTTAATACCTACGCGGTCCCGAACTAAATGCATTTCTCTCTCACTACGGTCCCACAAAGCAAAGGCAAACATCCCATTAAATAGTTTAACAGCTTTTTTAAGACCGTGTTCCTCAATACAAGCTAGTATAACTTCGGTATCTGAATGCCCGTCATAAGAACTTGTAGGTCTATTTAGATTTTTTCTAATTTCATTGAAGTTATAAACTTCTCCATTATAGGATATTATGTATCTACCAGACTCAGAAACCATAGGCTGATGACCTTCCTCGGTCAAATCTATAATAGATAACCTTCTATGACCCAGAGCTACCTGATTTTTTTCATCTACCCATTCACCTGAATTATCAGGTCCCCTATTTTTTATACTTAGATTTATTTCTTTTACTGAATTAATTAATTTCTCTTTACTATATATACTTCTAAAATTTATAAAACCTGCAAATCCGCACATAAATAAAATCCTACTAAAACTATAGTTTATAATTATACTTTTTTAAAAGCCAACCAGCAATAAAATTGAATATTCTTATATCATTTTTACTAAGGTTATCCCAAGATTTTTTTTGATTCGTTTTTACTACAACATCATCTCTCATTCTTAATCTATTACCTGCTACCGTATGTCCTTTTTCCAAGGCTTCTCTATTCTTAACCTTTGATAGAGGAATAGAAACGTCAATTTTAAACTTATCACCTATCTGATTTAATTCCTCTTCCCAATTATTTAACAGTTCTTCATATTTAACCAACATATATTCTGATTCATTCTTCAAATACACAACCAGTAAATTAGTTATAATCCAAAATAATGCAGTTCTAATTGTTGATTTGGGTTTTAATTCCTTCTGTACTCCTTGTTTTACATTTGGAGTAAAATGTTTTTTCAATGAATTAGTAACTCCTCTACCATCCCTTACTAAATGCAATACATTCAGATTAAAACCCATGATTTTTAGTGCATACATCCATATTGGGCTTTTAGATGAATCTAAAATTACCTTAGAATCCATATGTCTACTTATTACTTTAAACAAAGTAATAGTTGATTTTTTAAAACATATAAATTCTTTACTTGGATAAATGCTATTTTTCCATAGTAATAATAAATATCTAAGTTTTGTATATTTATTTTGCAATTGAAGATATTGATTGACAGTAAGGGAATTTTCATCTTCCCATTCTTCTCTCACTTTTCTCCAGAACTCACATTCATTAACTGATTTCCCACACGAACAAAATTCGTTATTAATCCACCCACTTTTAAATAAATTAATTAGCTCACCAAAGCTTGAGACATCTTTACTTTGACCTAGCAACACATCAGTTATAGTTGAACCTGATCTACCAGTACCTGCTATATATAAAATCTTAAAATCCATTCTATTGTACTATTCCTTTATACTGTTTTAAAATTTTTTCAAAGCAAAATCTTTCTTTGATATCGTTTCTGATATGTCTAGAATCATATTTTTCAAATTCAAAGTTATTTATAGCCTCAGCAAATTGCTTTGAATTACCATTCTCAATTAAGATGCCATTAAAATCATTAACCAATTCCTTTGTACCTCCAGGTGCATTATAAGCAATAGCCGGCAACCCCATAGAAAATGCCTCTAACAATGCATTTGGGAAACCTTCAACCAATGATGTTTGAACATATAGTTGACAATCTCTCATTTGCGGATAAGGTGGATTCACCCACCCTAGAAAAGAAACTTTATCTTGTAGATTTTTACGTTTTACCATATTTACACATTTAGTCATCATGGGTCCGTCTCCAATAAACATAATAAGGAATGACCTATTAACCATGTTAAGTATCTTAAGAAATCTCAAAAGCCCAATTACAGACTTGAACCTAGCAACATATACCATATTTAACACATCAGAGTCAGTTTTTCTTTTAACTCTCGGTATCGGTCTTACATTTATTGGATTATTAATCTTTACAAATTTTTCTGAATCTACACTTATAATTTTTTCCAGCCCTTTTCTTATATCACTTGATTGACATACTATTTTATCTGCTCTATTATATAATAATTTCATTAAGATTCGTGTAATAAACTCCTGGTTTTCAAACTGTGACATTACTTCATAAACACTAGAATCTCTAATAATATATTTAGCTTCGTAAAAATAAGATACTAATAAAACAACAATATTTAGGTGAGTTTGTGTAGAAAATACAGCATCAAATTTTAATGATTTCAATTTTTTATAAATTTCATAAACTGAAAGTATAACACGATTTTTATTTAAGCATATTATATTTGAATCTGAAATATTATATTTTTTCCTTTGTTCGGGACTTGTTTTTTCTACTACTAACAGATAACAATCATCTTTATCATTCCATTTTTCAACTAAATTGGTAAATATTTTCTGCGCCCCTCCTTGTCTTAAAGAGGGTATAACAAAAGCAATTTTCATGATTATTTATTTACATTTACTAAATATTTGAGAGTTTTGAATAACCTCTTGTTTTTAGATTTGTGAAACTTTTTTACTTCAACAATCGGTCCTTGTACTTATGAAATTAATTAATTCGTTAAAAATTCGGTGGTTTCCCTTTTAGTGTGTCCGGTATTGAATAAAAAACTCTCCCCGGTTAGG
>CAYQXO010000069.1:0-15443 GCA_964421495.1 uncultured Balneolaceae bacterium
TTCAATGCCCAGTACCACCATTTATCTACATATTTCTTAAAATTTGATTCGTGCCCTTTGTTCATCGAGTAATATAAATATTAATTCTGTCAACTGAATCTAAAAGAAGTCTCTTAAAACGGGGCGGGGGCCGTTCCGAAGAACTAAAAATTTTTCGAACAGATCCGGGTAAAAGGCGAGGAAGCATGAATTTACTGGCAGCTACGGTGATCCGGCAAAACCGTAAGAAAAAATTTTCAATCGAAGGAACGGCCCCCGCCCCGTTTTAAGAGACTTCTAAAAATAAAGCCCCCTCCCCTTTTGGGAAGGAGGCTCGTTAAGATTCGAAAGTGAGCAGACGATTAATTAATTTTTCTTCTCGTCCTCTTCATCGTCTACTACTTCGTAGTCGGCATCCACGGCTTCCTCGTCATCGGACGCATCTTCCGTTTCAGCTTCCTGTTGGTCGCCTTGTGGCTGCTGACCCGCTTGTCCGGCTTCTTCCTGCGCTGCCGCATAGATCTCTTGCGAGGCAGCCGACCAGGCCTGGTTCAACTCTTCCATGGCGTCGTCGAGTTCCTCGACTTTCTCTTCCTTGTGCAGCTCTTTCAACTTATCGAGTTTCTCCCGGATCGCTTCTTTGTTCTCTTCGGAGATTTTATCCTCATGTTCCTCAAGCTGCTTTTCCGTTGAAAAGATCAGGTTATCGGCTTTGTTAAGCTGCTCCACACGTTCCTTGATCTTCTCGTCCTCTTCCGCATGTTTCTCGGCATCTTCCTTCATGCGTTCAATTTCATCCTCGGAAAGGCCGGAAGTGGACTCGATCCGGATGCTCTGCTCTTTACCGGTGCCTTTGTCTTTAGCACTGACATTGAGTACGCCGTCCGCGTCGATATCGAACGTTACATCGATTTGAGGCGTACCGCGCGGGGCGGGAGGTATGCCATCCAGATGGAAGCGTCCAAGCGTGCGATTATCGGCGGCTTTGGCTCGCTCGCCCTGCAGCACGTGGACTTCGACGCTGGTCTGGTTATCGGCCGCTGTCGTGAAGGTCTCCGTTTTGCTCGTCGGTATGGTAGTGTTTTTCTCGATCAACTGCGTCATCACTCCACCTTGCGTCTCAATACCGAGCGTGAGCGGCGTAACATCCAGCAGTACAACGTCTTCCACATCACCGGACATAACACCGCCCTGAATGGCGGCACCGATTGCGACCACTTCATCCGGATTCACACCTTTGTGCGGATCCTTGCCGAAGAATTCCTTCACCGTTTCCTGAATTCTCGGTATACGGGTCGATCCGCCAACCAGAATCACATGGTCGATGCCATCTTGATCAAGACCGGCATCGTCCATTACTTTTTTGCAGGGTTCCTTGGTTTTCTCAACCAGATCATCGATAAGCTGCTCGAACTGGGCACGCGTTATATCTATGTTAAGATGTTTCGGTCCAGCATCCGTCGCCGTGACAAACGGCAAGTTGACATTGGTTTTTTGGGAACTGGACAGCTCGATTTTCGCTTTTTCGGCAGCATCTTTTAACCGCTGACGAGCCATCGGATCTTCCCGGAGATCGATACCCTCGTCTTTCTTAAACTCTTTGGCCAGGTGATCGATAAGCCGCTGATCAAAGTCGTCACCGCCGAGGTGCGTATCCCCGTTGGTGGCCTTGACTTCAAATACGCCTTCGCCGAGCTCAAGAATGGAAATATCGAACGTACCTCCACCCAGGTCGTATACGGCAATCGTCTGATCCTCGTCTTTTTTGTCGAGCCCGTAAGCCAGCGAAGCCGCTGTCGGCTCATTGAGAATACGCTTTACATTCAGACCCGCAACGTCGCCGGCTTCCTGCGTAGCTTTACGCTGCGCGTCGTTGAAATATGCCGGTACGGTAATAACTACATCCTTCACTTCTTCACCGAGATACTCTTCAGCCGTCTGCTTCATTTTCTGAAGCACCATCGCCGAAATTTCCTGCGGAGCGTAGAGCCGATCACCGATTTTGACGCGTGCCGTACCGTCATCGGCTTTTTCGATTTTGTATGAAACCTGTTTCGTTTCCTCTTTTACCTCGTCATAAAATCGACCCATAAAACGCTTTATAGAGGAAACCGTGCGCTCCGGATTTGTAATGGCCTGTCGTTTAGCCGGAGCTCCGACCAAACGCTCGCCGTCGTCGTTAAAAGCTACAACAGAGGGCGTCGTTCGACCTCCCTCTGAATTCTGAATAACGGTAGGCTCATTACCTTCCATTACGGCAACGCACGAATTCGTCGTACCCAAGTCTATTCCAATTATCTTACTCATAATTAATTTTTGTTTTTTTAGTGTTTAAAACTTTTTGTTTAATAATCTTTCTAAATTCAATCTATATCAATGGGTTGACCATTACTCGACTTACTCAATTTCGGAACTTCTATTGACAATACCCCGTCTCTGAATCGTGCCTGAATTCGTTCCGTATCTACATCCTCAGGCAAAACAAAGGACCGTGAAAAGAAACCGGTTTTTCGTTCTCTGCGTATGTATCGGGGCTCTTTCCCTTCTACCGTTTTACGTTCGCCTTTAACAGATAATACATTTTCTGTAACCTTTAAATCGATCTCCTCTTTATCCATTCCGGAGAGATCGATGCGAACATCAAATTCATCGGAATTCTCGATTATATCACAAGCCGGGGTAAAGTCTTGCCCCTTGTCCACCAAAGGGACCACTCGTTCTACAAACTGCTGAAGATCTCTTCCCAAATTACTCAGTTGCTTTTCTATATCGATTCGAAAGTTACCCATAGCCTTCAGGCTCATTTAATTGACGTTCGTTATATATACGTGCAATCTTAATGCCAAGAAGTATAGAATACCCCTAATTATGACGTATTGGCATTTTGACACGGCAAAAAGGAAGGAATTGACAAAATTGCCGACCCGAAGTCTGTATATTGTGACAAGAAGAAGGGCTCGCTGCGCTCGCCCGTCGGAGGGCGGAAGTCGGAGGCCGGATGCCTATTCCAGCAAGTTACGTTGTTGTGTATATACACCACAGTGTTACCGGTCGGAATAGTCTTCCGGCTTCCGATGGGGCGAGCGTAGCGAGCCCCTTCTTCAACTCGTCAGTATTAAAGTCTGGAGATCTTCCCAAAAGGTCGGGTAGGATATTTTAGCCACCTCGGCGTTGCGTATGATCGAACCGGCATCCCCCATCAATGTCAGAACAGCGGCGGACATGGCGATACGGTGGTCGTCATAACTGTCCAGGCGGGCGCGATCGGGAATGTAATTGGGATCTCCATGGATTTTCAGTCCATCTTCGTACGCCTCAAAGTCCGCCCCGGTTTTGGTCAGTATTTCGGAGATCGCCTGCAGTCGATCCGTTTCTTTATGACGCAGTTCTTCGGCTCCGCGGATTTCCGACGTTCCCTCGGCAAAAAGCATCGCAACAGCCAGTATGGGTATTTCATCAATGCAATTGGGAACGATATCGGGGGTAATATCAACGGCTTGAAGCATACTGCTTTTTACCATGATATCCCCTACCGGCTCACGTCCCTCGGTGGTCTCATTAAAAATGGTTATATCGGCTCCCATCTCTCTCAATATATCCAGCAGGGCAGTGCGCGTCGGATTCAGGCCCACCCCCTGCATCTCGATCCTGGCATTCGGATGGATAGCCC
This sequence comes from uncultured Balneolaceae bacterium, assembly GCA_964421495.1. GTDB lineage: Bacteria > Bacteroidota > Rhodothermia > Balneolales > Balneolaceae > CAJXOW01. Next base: position 3,650 of record CAYQXO010000069.1, read on the forward strand.
CGGCTACCAACCAGAAAGCGGCTGCCGAAAAATCCGCGGGGATCCGATACGATTGCGGGGGAATGGTCACCCCGGCGCTGCTGTAAATACACCGTTCCCCGTTGTTTTCTTCGACAGACAGATTCAACAACCGCTCCGTATGATCCCTGCTTTGACGGGTTTCGCGCACCGTCGTTTGATCGCGATTAAACAGTCCCGCCAGCAAGACGCACGATTTTAGCTGGGCACTGGCAATGGGCAGGGAAAAGTCAATCGCCCGCCAATCCGGCCGCCCTTCAATTTGCAGCGGAGCGTAGTTGTCCTCCCGTGCTGTAATTTCAACTCCCATCTCCCGCAACGGATCGATAATACGCCGCATGGGCCGATTGTTCAGCGACTGGTCCCCCTGCAGGGTGGCTTGTAATCCGCAACCTCCCACTATGCCCGTCAATAGTCGCATGGTCGTACCCGAATTGCCGCAGTCGAGTGGTTCCTCCGAACTTTGTAATCCCATGCGCCCGACTCCCTGAATTTCCACATTGTGGCCGGACCACTGCTGAACGGGAACTCCCAGTTGTTTCAAACAGCGTAGCGTGCTTTGAGGATCGTCAGCCTGCGAGAAATTCGAAATGGTGGATACCTCTTCACTGATAGCCGCAAATAGCGCCGCGCGGTGAGAAATCGATTTATCGGCTGGCAGCGTTAAGGTCCCCCGAAGCGAATCGGAGGGATAGATCTTCTGGTCCATAGGTTAATCTTTTTGCTCATTCAGTAATTTCCGGGCTTCGCGGGCGGCTTCCGTATTTCCATAATCTTCAACCAGACTCTGCAAACTGTTGAGAGCCTCGCCCGACCGGCCGAGCGACACTTGGCAGCGGGCCTTCTCCAGCATCGCCCGTGAAACCCAGCGGTCAAATGCACTGTACAACACCTCTACCCTGGAAAACGCCTCCACGGCTTGTTTACACTGATCCCTTTTTTGATAGGTGAGTCCCAGCCTGTACTGAGCCTCGGCTCCGAGTTGCGTCGTACTTTCATCCGAAATTTTCTGAAATTTCTGTTCGGCTTTCTGAAAATCCCCCTGGGCGAAGACCACCCTGGCAATACCCAGTTGTGCCGTGGTACTGGTCGAGTCAATCTGCAAAGCTGAACTGTAATGATCCGCCGCCCGGGTTACATCATTATTTGCCAATGCCGCTCTTCCCATTCCAACATAGGCTTCGATGCGAGAAGAACCGCCTTTTTCACGTAATCGATCATAATACCCGGCCGAAGCTTTATACTCACCATTTTCATAGGACAATCTACCCAGCGCCGCAAGCGCCTGGGCAGCCTCTTCAGAATCAGGATAATTGTCCGCAACTTTTTCATATTCCTCGAAGGCATCCTGTTCCCTTTCCAGTTGTTCATAGGATTCTCCCAGGTTAAATCGGGCAGCCGGTATCATATCCTCCGAATTGGTGACCCGCAAATACTGTTTAAATCGCTTAATGGCCCCTTCATAATTTCCCGCCTGCATCAAATTCTCAGCCTGCCGGAATCTCAATCGATCCGCCATGCCGGTCCGCGGATGGCTGGTCAGAAAATCCTCGAGTATTTCATTGCTTCTATCTTCTTCGCCGGTAGCCATCTGCGCATATTGGATACCGTTAACCGCATCGATGAGATACTCGCTGTCGGGATATTCATTCATCAGTTTTTTATAAGCATCAATAGCCTTCTCATATTCGCCGGCATTGTAGTAGGCATCGCCGATGCTATACTGTGCACGTGCCGCCCAGGAAGTTTTCGGGTACTGTTCAATCAATGTTCTGAATTCCTCGATCGCCTGCTCATAGTTATTATTCAGGAAATACACATAGGCGATGTTATACTGGGCCTGCTCCCTGAGTTCCGTGTAGGGATAAATACGAAGCAGTTTGCGAAATGTAGTTACCGCCTCATAGGTGTTGCCGTCGCGATAGTGGCTGTTGGCAATCTGGTACATTGCATAATCGCCTCCCGGTTCAGCGCCCACGGCCTGCTCATAGAAACCGATCGCCTCGTCAAAATTTGCCGTGGCATAATGGGCGTCTCCCAGTCGCAGTCGGGTATCCGTATTATAGGGAAACAAGGCACGCGAGGGAGGTTCGTATTGACTCAAAAAGGTTTTAAAGGGGGATACGGCTTTTTGATAGCTTCCCATTTCGAAATAACTCCATCCCAGGGCATAATAAGCTGCACCGGCCATCTCGTGTTGAGGAAAGCGATTAACAAATTCCTCAAAATAACGGGCCGCCTGCCGGTAATTCCCAAGGTTATAATAACTGTCTGCATTCCAGAACAAAGCCTCGGCCTCAATCTTCGAACTCGTCGCATTCCGCGTAACTTCTTCAAATAGAGGCTGGGCCTGCTCATAAGCCTGGTTCCGAAACTGTACCCACGCTTTTTGAAAACGCGCCTGACGTTTTACAGAGGGATCAATATCCACCAGGTTTTCAGCCTCTTCAAAAGCTTCAATAGCCCTGGAATACTCTCCGTTGGCAAAATACGCCTCCCCCAGTAACGTATAAACCTGGTCCGGCTGTTCCAGCCCGCGTTCGCTTCTTAACAAGGCAAGCAGAACTTCTATGGTTTCATCATAGGCTCCCATTTCATAGGCGGTAATAGCCCATTCATAATACGCATGTTCCATCCAAAAACCAGACTCGTAGCGGTCACCAAACTGCTGAAACGTTTTCATTGCATCCGGATACCGCCCCCCCAGCTTGTTCATCACGCCCTGGTAGTACAGCGCTTTCCGGGCTAACGTGTCATTTCCGGTTGCAGCCTGAGAAAACTGTTCGGCCGCCCAGTGGTAAATCTCCTGTTTATAATACACCCATCCCAGTCCATAATGGGCGATACGCACGCGGGGGGTATCCTCATTCCAGTTTATATAGCGCAGATAATAGTTGGACGCCTTATCGTATTCGTCCAGATAATTATAGCTTTCCGCTATCAGATAGGCCGCTTTCGATTTGAGTTGATCCTCGAGGTACGGCATCGCATTTTCAAGGGCGTCGATCGCCTTCCGATACTCTTTCTGCTGATAATAGGATTCGCCGAGCGCCGTTTCGATACGACGTGTCATATCATCATTCGGGTATCGCTCGCGCAATAATTCGAACGCTTCCGTGGAAGCCTCATAATTATTTTCCGCAAGATAAAGCCGCCCCCGGGCATATAAAGCCTTTGGGGCCCAGTCAGACTTCGGGAGCGTATCCGCCAGCGTCTTGAAGTATCGACGGGCCAGGTCGGTCTGATCCCGTTCCGCTGCAGCTTCAGCCATCCAGTAATAAAGCCTCTCCCGCCTAGATTCCGACGGTCCATTACGCAAGGCTTGATCGTAAAAATCGATAGCCTCACCGAAGGATCCCCGGCGAAAAGAACGATGCCCCAGTTCCGTCAACAGGTGCACCGCCAATCGACTGTTCGGATAATTTTGAACATAGTCGCGGAAATAGTATTCCGTGCGACTGCTGTCTACATGAGCTCGTGCTTTCGCCCTGTAAAAAGCCGCGGTACGCACGCGTTCCCCGGTCGAATTCTGTTCAATAAAGTGCTGAAACTGGTCGGCTGCCGAAGGATACAGCCCCTCTTCATATAACCTTAAACCCGACTGAAATAATGACTCGTCTGTCGTAGATGTTTCCTGTCCATGGACCTCCGAAAAAGGCGTGGACAAAACCCCCATAAGAAGAGCCGTTATAACGACGGTACCATATCTAAAAAAAGATTCAGCCTGTTTTAAATACGTTTTTTCCGACATGTTTTTACTATACCAGCAGTATTAGGTGTACTTGAATATATATTAAGTTTCAGGAGCCCGGAAATTAAAAATAACCTAGGAGTCTGTCGAACTTTTACAAATCTACTGCAAAAAAGCCGGGTTTGGGTACCTTATGACTGATTTCTCGTTAAATAGATCCACTATTTTACCTCAAAATCGGCCATAAGGTACCCAAACCGGACTTTTTTCGCTACGATCCGAAAAGTCCGACAGACTCCTAGGTGGGACACCAGCAAGACCCGGCTAGAAAATCACATATCGATGTAGTGGAGTAATTCGCTGGCCCGGGCCTGATAGTCGATTTCGGAGAAGTCATTTTCCGTGTTTGTCGTCACATGATACCCGAAACGTCGGAGAGTTGCCGTGACGTTACCGGTTTTTTGCGTATTTAACTTAATGGATACGCGGAAGCGATTGTCTTGGCCGGTCGGGGTCTCGACGGCCAATCCCAGAATTTTCGCTCCTTCCGTCTCAATAAGTTCAATCAATTTGGTTAACGTGTAATCATACTGTTCCATCTCTATCGTCAAGATCGAACCCAACTCCGAGAGGTTGAGCAAACCGCTTAGAGCTTCCATGATTTCCTGTTTGCGGATCAGACCCTGATACTTCCGTTCGGCATCAACAACGGCCAGCATTCTAACTTCATGTTTCAACACCAACCTAATGGCTTCAAATATGTGCTTGCCTTCCTCTACGCTGATTCCTTCCTGAAGCTCCATCCCCTCCAGCTTCGCCTGACCATCCTCTATCCGCTCCAGGCTGGAGCGTTTCACCATGCCCAGCAATTTCCCCGTATCCTCCGCAACCACCGGGTACATATTTACCTCATGCTGATCCATCTTTTCCAGGGCCTTTCGCACCGACGACGAGGTGGAAAGGGTCTCTATATCATTTTTCGTAAATTTCTTGATCAGCATGGTACAGGGTTTTGAACATTAATTATTTCTATGCAACGGAGGTTGGAGATTCACCGTTTCGAAGAATTTTATTAAGCTGAATCAGATTTTGAGGAGAAATACTAAAGGTTACCTCCACCTTGTTCTCTATATAAGATTCTTTTTCAATATTTGCCACCTCGTGGATAAAAGCGACGGCCTTGTACTTCGACATCGGTATCTGCAGCGTCTTTTGTACGTGATTCTGCTCGATGAGTTCCCCGATCTGTTCTTCAAGCCGGGAAAGTCCAATACCCCGACGGGCGGATACGTAGGCGGATTCCGGGTATTCTTTTTTCAATCCACGTAACTCTTCCGGAGCAAGCTTGTCCACTTTGTTAAATACCATCAACGTACGTTTATCGGTAATTCCAAGTTCCTCGAGCGTATTCCGTACCACCTCGATATTTTCTTTCATCATCAGGGAGGAGGCATCGATTACATGCAACAGGATGTTAGACTCCCGGACTTCGTCGAGGGTGGATTTGAAACTCTCAATCAGATTGTGGGGCAGTTTCCGTATAAATCCGACCGTATCCGAAATAAGGACCTTTTTATTATTGAATTCGTGACTGCGTACCGTCGAATCCAGGGTGGCGAAAAGCCGGTCTTCCGCCAGCAATTCGGTTTCCGTAATGGCATTCATGAGCGTCGATTTGCCGGCATTGGTATAGCCGACCAGCGAAATCCGGGTCATTTTCGAGCGGCGTTTCCGCTGGGTCATTCGCTGCTTTTCCAGTTTCTCCAGCTTGTCCTTCAACTTGTCAATCCGCTTGTCAATCAAGCGTCGATCCGTTTCAATCTGGGTTTCTCCCGGCCCTTTCGTGCCGATCCCACCTTTCTGACGCGACAAGTGCGTCCAGAACCTGGTCAGTCGCGGCAATAAATACTGCAACTGGGCCAGTTCCACCTGGGTTTTAGCCGCCGCCGTCTTGGCCCGGGAGGCAAATATATCCAGTATCAAGCCGCTTCGATCCAGTACTTTTGCGTTGGTCTCCCGCTCCAGGTTACGTACCTGGGTAGGTGACAGGTCATCATCAAAAATTATAGTATCAACTTCCCGATCACTTACTATCTCGTTAACCTCGGCCAACTTTCCCTTACCGATAAAATACCGGGGATCGGGCTTCGTCCGGTTCTGGAGCACTTTTCCAACGGCTATGCCCCCTGCCGTTGCGGTAAGTCGTTCCAGTTCATCCAAATATTCCTGGGCCTGAACACGAATGGTGTCCGGTCCGTACAAACCCACCAAAAGAGCCCGTTCTTTTACAATTTCCTGTTTTTTAAATTCTTCTATCAAAGTGTATCAGGTATCTGTTTTTTAGGAAAATTACGACAGTGATTTAATTTACGATGATTTCTCCACGCCGCCCTTCCTGGTGAATCTGCAATTAAAACGACGACCGAGTTTAAAAGACAGTATTTTACGAAAACCTTTAACCTTCCTACCGGGTATAACGAGCTCAAAGCGCACACATTCTTTCTTATTTACCGGTAAAGCATTTTTATCCTTTATAAAGTAAAGAAATGTATAGATGGAACGGCGGTCTTGTTTACGCTCCACTAAATCCCTGATCTGGTGCCAGGCCACGGTCTGCGAGGGGTCATTGATATTTTTCACGATCCCGTAATCCGTAATATAAACCTTGGCTGCCATATGACTCACCAAAAACCAATTGATGCCAATCCAATTATAGGCAGCCACCCGCAGAACGCCCTCCGGCTCTTTCCAGAATGTAATGGTCAGCAACACGATCGAAAAAGCGAGAAACAGGGTGGAAATCAACGGATAGCCCTTTAAATGTCCTCCTTTCCAGCTCATTTGCACATTTCGAAGCCGCATTGCATTACTGACGGTGATGGCCCCCAGCATTGTTGCAGACAGGGTGAAAATCAAAAGGATACCATCAAACAGATAACTGATATGGGATGCCCAATAAGTATAATCGATCATACGCTCTCGGCTTTATACCATCGTGAAATAAATGTTTCCGCCATTAACAGGAGTAAGGCCGCCCAGATGAACCAATGCCAGATTTCTTGTCCCATTCCAGCCGAATCGATCATCGAATTACGGTCGGCGGACGTACTCGCCTCCACAAAGCGTGAAACGCGAATCTGATCGCCTACCAGCTCATCCATTTCTTCTCGATCGGCCGATGCGACATCCGACTCCTCCCTACTTACATTTAATGCAAATGACTTGTTATATGTTCCGCTTTCCAAACTTACCCATCCCGGCAGCCAGGCTTCTCCTTCATACATTATTTTGTAGCCTTGTGCCGTTCGTTCCACATCGGGCTTAACCGTATGTTCCTCTTGAGTGAGCGTAACCACCGGTTCGGGAAGTTCTCCCGTCCACTGCAGGGGGGAACCAAGAGAATGGCTCGAAATACCTCCTTTTTCTGAGGAAGCCGCATATAATATGGTGCGGTAAAATACAGGAGCAAACAAAGGATTGACCGGAAAGTTTGACCAGCCCGGATCGGCTCCGATCGTCGAAATCATAACGCGACCATCCCCGAAAGTCTGCTCCACCAGCAACGGATCGTTAATATCGGTACGCAATATGGTTATAGTGCTGCTTCCGGGTCGTCTCTCATATATATAATTAAAAAACACATCCGGTCGATCCACTTTAATACCTTCCCGTTCCTGCTTATTAAATAATTGATCTATAATCGGATGTCCCTCACTGATTTTATCCAGGCGGGCTACCGACTTGAATTGGGCATATTCGCCTCGAATACCCCCGATTTTCCCGGCATTGAATAATTGAAAAAATCGATTGTAATTATTGATGTCTCCCTGCTCGGAGGGCAAGAAAACCACCCCGTTTCCTTCTTGTACAAAGCGCTGCAGACCGGAAAAGAGGTATTCCGGTATCATTTCCACCCCATCAAGAATAAGGACATCTTTGTCCTTGTAGTCATCTTCAGACAACTGCTCCAGGCGAACCTGATCATACTCAATTTGACCGCTTGTCTGTTTAGCGGCCTGCAGCGTAGTCGGCAAATAGGAGGAATAGTCCGTATTCCGGTCGGACTCATGCACCAATAAGGCGGAGCGGCCACCCGGTATGTCAAGGACGAAGTAATGCTGGTTGTCAAAGGTGAGGGGATCTCCTTCCAATACCACCTTACCCTTGATCTCCCCGGTTTTTTCCGGCACTACCTCGAACAGAAAATTCTTTGTTTCGCCGGCCGGTATATCGGTCTGGTATTGACCTACCATATTTCCTTCCATTTCCAGGGATATAAATTGATTCGCGACCGGTTCATCGGTAAAATTCGTTGCTTCCACATCGATCGTAATCGCCCTGTCCCTGCTCAGCATACTGCTTTTCAGCGAAAGATCCGTAACCCCCACGTTCTTCTGTTGACCGCTACCGACCTTGACCAACTGCAAGGCAATCCGTTTACCCTCATTGGATACATTGGTGAAATTCGAGCTGCGAAGTTGTTTCCATTGCGACTTCTGTGCATCGGTGAATACAAAAATAACAGCCTGCTGCATAGCAGACTGTTTCAATTGTTCCTGAAGTGATCGCAGCCGCTTCTCCAGAAAATATCCGCGATGCTCCACCTCCACCTGTTCTAGCTTTTCCCGGGCCGCACTTGCGGATACCAGGCGCGAGTCAAAGGCCTCTCCGTTGGTTTTTTGAACAATAAAACGATCTTCGTCCCGAGCATTTTCAAGAAAATTCCGGGCGGCGCCCTTCGCCTGCTCGACAAAAGGTCCGGACTGATCAATTTGCCCCATGCTGGCACTGTTATCGACGAGGAGGCCAATCGCCCTGGGCTGTTGCCCTCCCTCACTTCCGATGAGTTCAGACGGCAAAAACGGTCGGGCAAGTGCCAGAGCCAATAAAAGAATTGCGGCACACCGAATAATCAATAACAAATATTTCTTGATCCGTAGACGGCGGATAGTACTTTTCTTTAGCTCCTCGAAAAAGGCCAGCGTCGAAAAAGGGAGCGATTGCGGTTTCCTGAAATTGATAATATGGATCAAAAGGGGTACCGCAAGAGCTGCTATTCCAAGTAAGAAAAAAGGATTTAAAAAACTCATGAATTAATTATTAGAACCCTCGCTATAAAAAATTGTAATGTGAATGCAGGAACATTATTATTGATACCAGTATACTATAACGCTAACACAAAACAGCAGTTCATTATTTTAGAAAAGTTTTCGGATATATACGTGCGAGCGATGAATAAAGCAACCAAGTCTGCCTTTCTGCTGGTTGTCTCCGCAGGAATAATTCTAACGAGCTGTTCCGGGCAGGAACAACAAACAACCAACTGGACCAACCTTATTCCAGCCGAAACGCCTGTCGCATACACCTCACAAAAAGCTCAACCGCTTGATAGTGTCCTCACATCCGATTATGTCCCCTTCCTGGACGATATTACCTCTTCGTCTGCTCGACTTATATCGGTGATTGACTCCACTGCCCGCCCATCACTTTCTGTACAGGCCATATATCTATTTCCCAGTACAGCCAATCAATGGAAACCGGTGTGGATAACAGCAGGCACCGCATCTGCTATCAAACGCCTGCAAAAGAATTTCAAAAAACAGTATACCCAGAATGAGTACTTTTTCAAAGATCAACGTATTCAGATTCTCCATCTGCATCAGCGAAAGGTATTTGTAACCAAACTGGGTCGCTGGATCCTTTTATCCGAAAACAGCCTGGCCCTCGAAGAGTCCATCCGATCCTATACCGGCCAGGCCCCGGCCCTGACTGTCAATCACGAAAAGCTGGGGAAAAACAATCTTATATTAAATACTCCTCATCTGGACGAGTGGGTCCGGCAACTGACCCAGGTAACCTACCGGCCCTCGATAAGTGGTGTTTTTCGCGGCACTGAACCCATCATACTCGACATCGGCAAACACCCATCCTCCTCTACGAAACGGTTGACTTTGTCGGGAATTTTGCCGGTCAACCCGAATGAATCATCGGTATTGGTCGAGTCCGTCACCACCCGAAACGAACCCTTTGAGCTCGATTCCCATATTCCCGACCAGGCTGCCGGTTACGGTATTTTTCATCAATCCCCCTCACTGGCACCGCCCAAATCGATCCCTCACCCGGGCAGACTGGACTCGCTTCTGCTTAATAACGCCTCACTCTATCAACGTATAGCCCGTTCTCTCCACTCCGAATTTGCTATCACCATGTTCTCTGAATCAGGATATCTTTCCGAAGGAGAACACTTTTTCATGCGCAGGGTGAGTAATAAATCCCAATTAATCGAGGGACTGGAACAGCTGACCCAGACGAACCTGCAAGACGGAAAGGGCGTATTTAATATCAATAGCCGGGTCCTGGCACAATTGATTGCCACTCCTATTTGTACCTTTGATGACTTTTACGCCGCTATTGCCGACGATGTTCTGATCCTGTCTAAACGCAGAGGACTGACTGAGAGCCTGGTATCGAACTGGCGGCGGGGTAGAGTTATTAACGACCAGGAAATGTATCAGACCATCCGCAAAAATATGGATTCTCCCCTCAGCGGACTGTTCGTCGCCGAGGGAAGACCCTTTCTGGAATTTATCGAGCCTTATTTATCCCCCAACCATTATGCGGATGCATTAATTTCCAGGTTCGACGTCGTATCCATGGGTTTCAAAAGAAAGGACGATCAAGAAACCGCCTTCCAGCTCAATACCTATAATCTTACTGAAACGTCCGATCCTTATCGGGAGAAATGGGCTTACGCCCTGAGCGGAACTGAATTAACAGGAAAACCCGTTCTTACGGATATCGGAGGGAGTCCCCGACCGGAAGTTATATTTGCCACGCGTACCGGTAACATCCGTGCACTGGCCAGCGATGGCACTGAAATTTTACAGACCAACACCGAAACCGAAACACCTGTTGGTAGTCCTTTGGTATACGATTGGTACGGCAACGGGCAAAAAATCATCCTGCAGGCGGCAGGAAACAAAATTTACGGATGGAATACCCGGGGTAATTCATTACCTCAATTTCCGATGACCCTGGAAGAAACCATTGCCGCCCCACCTCGCATTGCAGACGTTAATCGGGATGGAATGCCGGAACTTATGGTTACTACTTCCAATCGTAAAATTCATGTTCTAAACGGGCGCGGGCGAAATATCAACGGATGGCCCCGAACGACCAATTCCATCATCAACACCTCGCCCGTTTTCAAGAAAATCGATCAACACTGGTCCGTGTTCGGTTTTGCCGCCAATACGCTGCATGCCTGGCTGCCCAACGGATCCCTGCGGCCCGGATATCCCAAATTCATACAGGCCACCTTTCAGGGGCAACCATTGATGTACGAGGACCATGTGTTCGGTAACGCAGCCGATGGTCATCTATACGCCGTATCAGAAAACCCACCATTCAGTGACTCGCTCCGGATACTTCCGCAAGGAACGTCGGAGTCGGATTCACTGAAAGTAACCTCCCTGAAATTGTCTGACCGTGGATTGATCGGCTCTCCCACCAAACATACCCTGTCTCTTAAATCCAAACGCGAGGACACCCTGCAGGCGACCTCGGACAATGGTGAAGCGGTCAGGGACGACTACCTTTTAACAGCCTCTTCGCTGGGGACCGTTTATTTCCTAAACACAAAAGGCGCTGTACGACAATCCTATCATATCGACCAATCTCTGGCCCGGGATGCCGATCCGTTTATCAACGACTTGAATCAGGACGGCAGTCCAGAGGTATTCGTACTTTCCAGACTCGGACGGTTGTTTGCGTGGAACCTCGAAAGCGGTCGGCGAAATTTCACCTTGCCCACCCAATCCATGAAACATCCCGTCATCGCTGATATCGACCACGACGGCAACCTGGAACTGATCGCTCAATCTCAAAACGGTATTCGCTGCTGGACGCTCTTCAATCCCTGATTATAATAACGCTCGAAGCTGGAAGCTCGAGGCTCGAAGGGCATTCTTACAGGCCGGAATGTGGTGTATATTCCTCCCGAAATCACCTGCCGGAACACCCATCGAGCCTCGAGCTTCCAGCTTAGAGCGTTAATGACTGATGATATCTGCCAGGGCCATACCC
>CAYQXO010000070.1:0-15243 GCA_964421495.1 uncultured Balneolaceae bacterium
AAATACCTGGGAATTTATCCGGCTGCTGCCGGCCACGATTATGGGGTCATCGCACAGCGTAATTTCCTTTCCGTGGTTGTTGATATGGACGGGAAGCCCCGGGTGATGGAAAGAGAAGCCTATCTGAAGACTAAAAATGGGAACCAATTTTAATCGTATAAAAATAAAGCAAGTACAATGAGCAAGAGTAAATATAAAACGAAACCCATTCCGGATGATAAACCTGATGTAACCCGGGTGGAACGGCCATGGGGCAGTTTCAATCAATATGCCAATAATGAGGAAGTGACCGTAAGTTTGATGAGCGTCAAACCCGGGCAACGTTTGAGTCTGCAGTCGCATGTCGGACGGGCTGAATTATGGATTGTACTGGATGAAGGCGCCAAAGTGCAGGTGGGCGATGAAATACTGCACCCCGATGCGGGAGATGAAATATGGATCCCGGCCGAAACCCGGCACCGATTGAGCAGCGACGGACCGGCCGTGCGGGTCCTGGAGGTAGCGTTTGGCAATTGGCAGCAAGAGGATATAAAACGATATGACGATGATTATAATCGACCGGAGGGTGAGAAATGAATACAAAAGACCGGGAAAATATGTCCGAATGGCGACAAACTAAACAGCGATTGAGGCCTGTGGAGTACTCTTCTTCTACCGACGGGACCTATGACCTATATCCGGCCTATCCTGTAGGTCCGGGTAAAATAGATGTAGGATACGGGGCTCTTGCCCATAAACTGGCGGACTCTACCGAGGTTGTCATCGATGGATTTATAGGTGTTTTCTGGGATCATTTCAGGGAAAAGCTGAATAAGGCACTCGATGAGCTGGGAGTCCAGACTGACTGGATAGATGTGTCGGAAGCTATGCTGGAACCTGACGAGATTGACCAGCTGGTGACCCCTTACCTAGGAGGAGACGATCCGGTATTTGGAACCCGTTATGAAGGTGAGTTGGCGGATTTCTTTGATCAGAAAAAACTGAAAGGGCTGTCCGCCTCAAAAAGCCAGCAAAGTGATATTACTATACTTTACGGCTGCGGTTCGTTCTTGGCCGGCTGGAACACTGCTTCCCTGGTATATGTGGATTTGCCGAAAAATGAGCTGAATTACAGGACAAGAGCCCAGTCTGTCAATAACCTGGGGGCCGCTGCACCGGAGGATCCTAAAAAGATGTACAAGCGATTTTATTTTGTCGACTGGATCGCGCTGAATAAACATAAAGAATCCCTGCTGCCCCACCTTGACTGGATCGTAGACGAGCAACACCCGAGTGATCCGGCGGTGATGGAGGGCGATACTTTTAGAAATACCCTTCAGCAGATGAGCAGGACGTATTTTCGGGCTCGTCCCTGGTTTGAACCCGGTACCTGGGGCGGCCAATGGTGTAAAAAGTATATTCCGCAACTGCCCGGGAATACGGTTAATTATGCCTGGTCGTTTGAATTGATCACACCCGAAAACGGGTTGATGTTTTCCAGCGATAACAAACTGTTGGAAACGTCATTTGACTGGCTGATGTATCAGGAATATGAAGCCGTTTTGGGAGATTGTGCCGATACATTTGGCTATGAATTTCCCATCCGTTTTGATTTCCTGGATACCTTTGACGGGGGAAACCTGTCGGTTCAATGTCACCCCAGGCCTTCCTTTATACGCAATGAATTTGGCGAAACTTTTACCCAGGATGAGACCTATTATATAATGGACTGTGAACCCGACGCCCGGGTATATTTAGGTTTTCAGGGTGATATAGATCCATCCGAATTTCGACAACAACTGGAACAGAGTGCCGAAAACAATACCAGGGTCGAGATCGGGGACTTTGTTCAAACTCATCCGTCACAAAAACATGGCCTGTACCTGATCCCCCGCGGAACCATCCACTGTTCAGGCATCGATAATATGGTTCTTGAAATCAGTGCCACACCCTATATCTTCACCTTTAAAATGTACGATTGGCTACGGGTGGATATGGACGGTAATCCACGCCCGTTGAACATTGAGCGAGCCTTCAAAAACCTGAATTTTGATCGCAAGGGGAGCCGGGTGAAAGAGAGACTCATCAGTAAACCGGTTACGTTGGACGAGGGAGAGGGTTGGAAGCTTGTTCACTTACCCACCCATGAGAAACATTTTTATGATATCCACCGGTTTGAATTTAGCGACCAGGTTGAAGCGCATACAGAAGGAAGCTGCCATGTTATGAGTTTGGTGGAGGGAAGTTCCGTAAAGTTGGAAACTGAAAATGGAGGGGCCGCCACTTTTAATTATGCGGAAACGTTTGTGGTTCCGGCAGCTGCCGAAAGTTATCGCCTGGTGAATGAAGGCGACCGGCCGGCCAAAGTGGTTAAAGCTTTTGTTAAAGATGAATACGACACATTCCTTTGGGAAGGCAAATAAAATGAAGATGAGAACTCGTGAGTATGCAATGATGGCCTTTTTTGTTTGCACAGCGATAATAGGCTGTGAAACAACGGATCAAACAGGTGACTGTGAGTGCGATAAAGACTCCACTGACGCCATTATAGTGAATAAGGGTTTTCCCGTTCTCGGTGAGTTGGGGGAATCGAAAAGTTTGAAAAATAGGATTCGGACTCACGAAGCGCTTAATGATTTGGCTTCTCAACATATGAAAAGGGTTAAGGCGGCCCTTCAGGAATGCCGGGAGGTGTCTTGTTATGTTTCAGCCATTCGATGGAGCGAAAAGGAGATAGATACTATAGGGGACCACCTGGCTGCATTGCAGCAAAACGATGCTGCTTTTAAAGAACTGGCTCCTGGCTTGAGGGATAAGGGATCTTATAAGCTGTTCGAGGATGCCGATGACTCCAGGCTGGTCAAGGATGCCTGGAAAAACGCGGCCACGGGAGTCAATCATGTCCTCGACGTTTATCTGAAAGGGGTGGAGCCCAGATATCCCGCGATAGATTCGATCAGTTTCAGGGTGAATCACGGAAGCTATATCAATCGAGTTCACTATGAGATTGACAAAATAGTCCGTGATCTCGAAGCTGACCCCCTGTTTTTCGAGCTTCCGCTGAAAGTGGCGCTCAAAGCCCTGGCGTTGAATGAAAGGGATGAAGCGGCAAGGTATGAGCCCCTGGAGAAAGGATATAATCAAAAACCGGTGGACCGGATCGATGAAATATCGTGGGATTCTTATGAATACAGTATGATACTGATTCCGGGGCAGGGTCCCCAGCAAAGAGGCATTATCCTCGACTCCCTGGCCATGCGCAAGATCGATTTAGCCCTGGAACGTTACAAGAAAGGACTGGCGCCGTATATGGTGGTCTCCGGGGGACATGTTCACCCGTATAAGACGCCGTTTTGCGAGGCCGTGGAAATGAAAAGATACATGATGGCTGAATTTGGAATTCAGGACGAGGAAATATTTATCGAGCCCCATGCCCGCCATACCACCACCAATCTTCGAAATACCAGCCGAATCATCTTCAGAAATGGAATACCTTCTGACAAGCCGGTGTTAATCGTTACTGATTCCGGACAAACCGGATATATAAACGGACGAATGGGAAAACGGGCCTTTAACGAATTGGGATACCGACCCTTTAAGAACTTGAAAAAGCTTGGTGATCATGAAAGTAAGTTCATACCGGTAGAAATCTCTTTGCAGGCCGATCCATTCGACATCCTTGATCCCTAGCCCGAATTTCTCACAAGAGAAATTTCTTGGTGAGAAATCCGGGCTAGGAGGCTGTCGAACTTTTATGATTCTACTTTTATGACACCACACCGCTCTCCCGGGTTTCTCGAAGAATCCGGCTTGGTAAGATGCATTTCCGGCGACTCGTCCTATTAAAGGTAAAAGGGGATGGATTTTATTTAAATTAATACTTTTAGATTAGCCGTCCCTTTTTATCTTTTATAATTGCAAATATCCATCAGATAAAAGCTTTTAACTCAGATTAAAATACTTATGACAAGATCAGCGCTTTTGATTCTCGTATTCGTTACGATGTTACTCGTGTCATGTGCCGGGGAAAACCGGGACCAACAGGGGAATGATTATTATGTTTCAAATAGTGAACCCCTGGTTGAGCAGCAATACGCCGAGCTTCCCCTGGGAGCGATTCAGCCGAAAGGATGGCTGTTGGAGCAGCTCAAGCGACAGCGTTCAGGGTTGACCGGGAACCTGGATGAAGTTTATCCACGGGTAATCGGTGAGACCAACGGCTGGCTTGGCGGCGACGGCGACGGCTGGGAACGCGGTCCCTACTGGCTGGACGGTCTCGTACCGCTGGCCTATATCCTCGATGACGATACATTGAAGCAAAAGGCACAGCCATGGATCGAATGGACGCTTCAGAGTCAGCGCGAGGATGGCTATTTCGGGCCGCCTCCCTTCGAAAACGGTCCGCCAAAGGATGTCAAGGGCGTCCAGGAGGGTCGGCGCATGGACTGGTGGCCGAAGATGGTCATGCTCAAGGTTTTGAAGCAATATTATTCGGCAACCAGGGATGAACGGGTACTGGATCTGATGACGAATTACTTCAAATATCAATTGGAGCATCTGCCGGACAAACCGCTGGGTCATTGGTCGTATTGGGGCAATCGGCGCGGCGGCGATAACCTGTTGATGGTGTACTGGCTGTATAACCGTACCGGCGATGAGTTTTTGCTGGACCTGGGGGAATTGATCTATTCCCAGACATTTGATTGGGACGGAAAGTTTGGTAAAGGAGTGTTGGCCAACCTGAACCCGGTGCCCGAAATTCATACGGTCAACCTTGCGATGGGCCTGAAAACGCCAAGCGTGTATTTTCAGCAAAGCCGGGACAAAGAACATATTCATAATACCAAGCACGGCTGGAAAAATATCAGAAATATTCACGGAGTCGTACATGGGCTGTATGCGGGAGATGAGAACCTGCATGGCAATAGTCCCACGCAGGGAACGGAACTGTGTACGGTCGTAGAGTCGATGTATTCGTTTGAGCAGATGTCGCGCATTACCGGAGATCCCTATTTTGCGGATCAAC
Organism: uncultured Balneolaceae bacterium; assembly: GCA_964421495.1. Classification (GTDB taxonomy): domain Bacteria; phylum Bacteroidota; class Rhodothermia; order Balneolales; family Balneolaceae; genus CAJXOW01. The sequence goes on from CAYQXO010000070.1 coordinate 5,006, forward strand.
TGGAGCGCATCGCCTTTAATGCACTGCCGACGCAGCATGACGATGAATACAAGACCAGACAATATTTTCAGCAGGCGAACCAGGTTCGGATAACTCACGAGCCGAGGAACTTTTTCAATGACGCCAACGCGCAGCTGACGTTTGGACTGCTTACCGGGTACCCCTGCTGTACCACCAATATGCATCAGGGATGGCCCAAGCTGACCCAAAATCTCTGGTATGCCACCGCCGATAATGGATTGGCGGCAATGATCTATTCCTCCAGCGAAGTAACGGCCAAAGTGGGAGACGAGGGTACCGAGGTAACGGTGGTTGAAGAGACCGAATATCCGTTCAGGGAGAAGGTGCAATTTACGGTTCAGTCGTCCGAAGAAGTCAGCTTCCCGCTGGAGGTACGGATTCCCAAGTGGGCTGATAAAGCCAATATTACCGTCAACGGAGAAGGCTGGAAACAGGTTGAAGCAGAAGAAGGAGAAGGTCAGATGGTCACGATCGACCGAACGTGGTCGGACGGGGACCAGGTGGAACTTCACCTGCCGATGGATGTTCACCTGAGCCGCTGGGCCGAGCGATCGGTCGGCGTCGAACGGGGTCCGCTGGTATATGCCCTCAAAATTGGCGAACGCTGGGAAGAAAAGCAGCCGCCGAAGGACAACTGGCGCATTCGTAATCCGTATTACGAAGTCTATCCGACGGACTCGTGGAATTACGGACTGACCGAAGAGACTGTCGAGAATATGGACTTCAACGTGAACTACAACGACGAGTACGACGGTACCTATCCCTGGAATCTTGAAAATGCCCCGGTTCAGATAACCGCCAAGGCGAAACGCATTCCGGAATGGGACTTGTATCAAAACTCGGCTGGCCCGCTTCCGGCGAGTGACCGGTATCTGTACGGTCATAAAGCCAGCACGGCGGATGTGGAAACCGAGGAAGTGACTCTGATCCCCTACGGGTCAACGACCTTGCGTATTTCCCAGTTTCCGATGGCGAAATAAACGCGACAGCATCGTTTAGAAAGTTTGATATAAAAAAAGCGCAGTCCAAATACGGACTGCGCTTTTTTTATTTTTATTAATGTTTTCCTGGGAGTCTGCCGGACTTTTCGGATCGTAAGGCATTACGGCTTCACATGAATCGATAGAGTGCTCCAACCACTATGCCAGCCGTAATGAGCAAAGCAAAAGCTGTAAGATAGCCGTCTCGAGCTATCAGGGAGAGTCCAAAAGCCGTCAGCGCCAGGCCGGCCAGGTTGGCACTGAACGGGATGATTTCCATTACCGGCATCACCACGGCTATACCGAGGCAAATAAAGGCAATGAGATAAATCATGAATCCGCGGGTTAGTATGGTCAGGCGCGGCTTCAGATAACGGTCGATAAATTGAGCCGGGGTATATAGCTTATCGAGCGAATTTTGGAGTCTGGTGCTTTGTATGGAACGCATTAACAGAAAACGGGGCAGCCATAACTCTTTACGATTCAACAGTAATTGTATCGCAATTAAAAAAACGATCATCCCCATAAGCGTGGGAACCCCCGGTATATCACCGACAAGGGGAGCAAGGGTAATAATGCCTGCCAACAGTAAAAGCGTGCCGAATGACTTGCGTCCGGCAACTTGCAAGATGGACTCGATAGAAACCTCTTCCCGGGATTTTGCAGTTTTATCTATCTGCTGAAGCAGGTCTTCGAGACTGGAGATTTGTTGATCGTTACTCATATGAATAAGTTAAAATAAGCTGCAGCCTACCTAAGCAAAGATGTCCATTATGATCCATTCAGACAACCTGGTTGAAACTTCTTTCCGTCCACTTCCCATTCCCGATCGAATGAATAGACCTCCAGACGGTGGTACTGTAGCTGGTCGAGGAATTTGTTGGTGAGCGTACGGTCGTCCGCATCCCCGAATACATAAGCATTGACCGGCTGCTCTTCGGCTTCACCGCTGGAGGATTCATCTCCGTGGACGCTGTAATTCAACACTACCACGGAAGGATCGGTTTGAGGATGCAAGATGAAAGTGTCTTTGGCTAATTTCGGTTTTCAGCTAAGATGATGCTTCGGTTATTGGCAAGTCGTTTAATATTTATTTTGTAATTTGTGCTATGTTTTAGTTGTCCTATATTGGATCATTAATGAGTAGGTGATGATCGGATCAGGATCGTTGATTCATGCCTGTATAAGTGAAAAAGAGTTGATTGTCGTTCATTCGCATCGTTACGGGGAATTTGAAAAAATCCAGGATAAACAAGGACGTGCGATAGTGATTTATATCAGGTCATAAGCCAGTAAATTGGAAAACATGGAGCGGTCGAATACACATGACTTGAGCGGATTGTATCCCCGGATATAAAATGTACGTTATAAATCATATTACAATGCATACATTCGTGAGTAAGTGCATACTGATTGCCGGCTTTTTATTGGTGCCAACAGGGGCAGTGTCACAATCGGATCTGACCGAGGATGAGTTGTTTGAAAAGGCGCGGGAGGTCGCCTTTAATGAGGAGGATTATGAAAAGGCACGTACATTCGCTTATAGAGCCCTTGAACAGAGTCCAAATTACTACGAAATACGTGTGTTTGTGGGCAGAACGTATGCCTGGAAAGGTGAATTCCGGGAAGCCAGGAATGAGCTTGAGAAAGTGCTCGATCGGGATCCCGGCAATTGTGAAGCCTTGCTGGCCCTGATTGATGTGGAAATTTGGTCGGGACGCCATGAGAAGGCTTTGGAATGGACAAAAAAGGGATTAAAATCATATTCTAATAATAAGGAAATGATGTTGGCCCGGGCGTCGGCCTTTGAAAAGCTGGAGCGATATAGCGAGGCCGAGCAGATGTATCGGAATACACTCGATATATATAAGAACAATAAAGAGGCCCGCCAGGGTTTGAGATCCGCCCGGTTGAAACAGATGCGGTATGCGGCCACCGTATCCTATCGACACGATCAATTTAGTGGAGATTTTGAGTCGTGGAACATTTGGCAGTTTGAATTGAGTCGGGAGACCAGCTACGGGACTATTCAGGGTGATATTCAGCATGCAAATATGTTCGGCGGCAACGGCTTACAGTTCAATATGAATGTCTATCTCAGGATATACGAGGGATTATTTGCCCATGTTAATGCTGGATACTCCGATTCGGAAATTTTTCCGCAGTATCGTTATGGAGTTTCTCTATTTAAGTCGTTACCGGCCGACTATGAAGTGGAAGCAGGATTTCGACGACTGGAGTTTTCTGCCACACCCATCAATATCTACACGATTGCCTTAAGCAAGTACTGGCGGAGTTATCTTTTTACCGCTCGTTCGTACCTGGTTCCCTCGACCAAGGGAGGATCTCAATCTATTACGGTGCTGGCACGACGGTATTTTGCAGATCCCTCCATGTATGTCAGCCTCATGGGAGGGTACGGAACCGGCTCGGGTAATATCCGTTTTCAGGAAGATATTAGCCGCGAGAAGTTATGGTTGACCTCAATCAAGGGGCAGTATCCCCTGACCGAACGTGTTCATGTGGGTGGGGAGACAGGATTTGAATCCGAGGAATTCCCGAATTTCAAGCGCGACCGGTTCAGGGTGAGGCTGCTGTTGACGTATAGATTTTAATGTTATCAAGGCTTACTAATTAAGTTAACGTTAATAAGGCGGAAGGTCGGATAATCACTCGCTTTGCTCGCCCGTCGGAAGTCGGATGACGGAGGTCGAAAGCCATATTCCGATCGGTAACATAGTGATGTATATACACAATGTCGTTACCTGCTGGAATAGCCTTCCGTCCTCCGACTTCCGACGGGCGAACGAAGTGAGCCTTTTTCAAAAAATTTTAGGAAAGCCACTAAAGAATACGTACCTTATAGCGTTAATCTTAATTACTCCCTCGACAAGTACTCTTTTTATAAGACACGAAGCAATTTAACGCCTCTCTTTTAAGGATTCGACGATCAGGAGTTACAAATAATTTAGTACAATGGTACAATACGGAAAAGTAAAGTGGTTTGATGCTGAAAAAGGATATGGATTCATTAAACCCGAAGACGGTGAAAAAGACGTTTTTGTTCACCGCAACAATGTAGAAAACCTGGATCACGACCAGGGACTCGAAGATGGCGAAGAAGTAGAATTTGATGTCGAAGAGACACCCAAAGGACTTAGCGCCATCAATGTCCAGAGTATGGAATACAAATAAATCGATTTTTTAAAGATCGTATTTCACTCGAAAGCCCGTTTCATTACGAAACGGGCTTTTTTTATGGATATAATATCTGTTTTTCCCTTCCTCCAGACTTTTAGGCCGGTTTTCACTTCGCGGGAATCGCTTCGCGCGGTGCTCTTACGCGGGTGATGCTTCGATCAGTATTCACCGAGAAATGCGGGTTAGTAACTTGTCCGTTATACCTTTATTTACAGGCCTCCCTTCTGATACTCCTTTTTAAAAACAAGTTCGATGATATGCTGGTTATTGGTGCATTCAGCGATCTTTATTCTGTTTCCAGTACCTATCCGGGTAAGTTCTCGGGCTTTACGCAATGAAGCAAGGGGCAAAGGGACACAAGGGTCTAAGTGTTGGCAGGTCCGGCAAGTTTCGGCAAGGTTAAAGGCAAGTCAATTTACTTTGTAACCTGTTGGTGGTGCTTGCTATCTAATAGGTGTAAGTTAAATCAATTTGCATCAAGTTATTTTGACTGACTAATGAGGATTACGCGAATGTGATTAGTCCGTTGAGGTAAATCGTTTAATGTTGTATTAAAGTTCACAGTCTATTTTCATATCAAAAAAGGAGACGCATATGAATAAATTATACCATATCGCTAGTATAGTTTCTCTCCCCCTTCTTCTTGTGGTGTTTCTCAGCATTACGGCCGGATCGCTTGTGGCCCAGGATGCAGAGTTTACAGTAACGGTGGAAGATCAGGCCGAGGAACATCCGCACTATAATGAAGGATATAATGAAAAGTTTGCCATTGACGGCAGCCAGGATCCCCAACTCACGCTGGAGCGGGGGAAGACGTACTATTTTATCATGGATGAGGTGCCGGATTTTCATCCTTTCTACTTAACTACAGATTCGGAAGGATTCGGGGCAGATCCCTATGAAGAGGGAGTAACCGGTAACGAAGCTTCCGGTACGGATACGCTCATCATTGAGCCCACGGCCGACACTCCGAATTCTCTCTATTATCAGTGTACCAATCATTCGTATATGGGCACCGAAATTACAATTACAGATGGTTCCGGCGATCAACAGATGGCGTTCAAGGCGAATCTGAGCGGTAATCAATCGGTAAGTCCGGTGGTTACGCGAGGTAGTGGTAGTATAGAGGCTACCCTCAATGGAGATGAGTTGACCGTTACCGGATCGTTTGACCAATTAAGCAGTGCCTATACCGCCTCTCATATTCACTTGGCGTATGCCGGACAAAACGGAGGTGTGGAAATTCCCTTAAACGCCACCGTTGATGCAGACGGAATGGGCGGTATGTATGAGGCCGACAGTAACAGCTTTACGTTATCGGCCGATCAGAAACAGGCCCTTATGGATCGTCGTTTTTATGTCAATATTCATACGGAAGATCATCCGGGCGGCGAACTGCGCGGGCAGATTCAGGGTGATGCAGAGGCTTATTACCGGGGCCATCTTTCCGGAACCGAGGTTGCTCCCTATGGAGTTAAAAGTCAAGCCCACGGCGGAATAGTAGCTGAGCTGAATGGTGATTCGCTGAAGGTCTCGGGTTCATTTGCCGATATGCCCAGTGCCTATACCGCCTCTCACATACATGTGGCCGTGGCCGGACAGAACGGCGGCGTGGCCCATGCTCTGTCTCCCACCTTTTCCACTTCGGATAGCACCGCCGGCGCCTATGCTGTTTCGGAGAACAGTTTTGAATTGACGGCCGAACAGAAAACGGCCCTGGAAAATCGAGAGTTGTATGTCAATCTGCATTCGGAGAATCACCCGGCCAGTGCATTGAGGGGTCAATTGGTTGGCCAGTCTCGAGCCACATTTTTTGCTAACCTGTCGAGCAGCAATTTATCCCCTTCCTTTAATTCCGACGGAAATGGTACGGTGATTTTGGAGTTGCATGGCGATACACTGGTTGCCCACGGTTCATTCAATGATCTGGAAAGTAATTTTGCATCCGGAGTGGCCGAAACCGGCGCCCACATGCACACGGCCATAGCCGGTCGGAACGGGGGAGTGGGTATTCACCTGACCTCCAATGCCTCCTCGGATGTGCGAGCGGGAGCATTCATGCCGTCCGACAATACCATCGAGCTGACCAGTGATCAAATTACCCGGTTGTATGATCGAGGCTATTATGTTAATATTCACAGCGAGTCCCATCAGGGTGGATCGGTCCGTGGACAGGTTTTGGGTCCCGCAACCGCCTATTTCCGTGCTAACCTGTCATCCACCCATCAAGTTCAGCCGATACAGAGTGAAGGTTCCGGAGCAGTGGTGGCTGAATTTAAAGGAGGCGCTTTGACGCTCACCGGTTCGTTCCAGGGACTTGGATCTGCATTTGCGGCTGATCTACGTCAGGGTAGTCATCTTCATGCAGCCGGTATCGACGCCAATGGCGGCATTGAAGTGGAGTTGTCGGCCGAGGTGGGCAGTAATGACACCTCCGGCGTATATCAGGCATCCTCAAACATGTTTAACCTGAGTAGTGAAAATGTTACAAATCTTTTCAACGGCAATTTATACGCCAACATTCACACGGCCAATCATCAGGGTGGTGAATTACGGGGACAGCTTCGATTCTCTCCGAACCAGTATCCGGATACCACGATGATTACGAGTCCGTCCGACAGCGCTGAAATAGCACTTGAGGGAAGTGCCGCGACGGAGTTCACGGCCGAATGGGATGCCGTAAGCGATACGGACGGTTCTCAAATCGCGTATATATGGCAGCTTTCAACAGATGCCTCGTTTAACAATACCATGGCGAGTATGAATGTCGGTAGCTCCACGTCGGCATCGGTAACATACGGTACGTTGGACTCTCTGCTGGCAGAAACCGGTGTGGCGGTTGGAGAAACCACTACACTTAGTCATCGCGTACTGAGTAGTGACGGAAGCCTGATGTCGAGCAGCGAGGGTAAAGCGGTCGTTGTAACCCGCGGCGATGTTATCGTGGACATTCCGTCCGACGGCGATCAGCTTCCCGAGCAGGTAGAGTTGCAAAGCAATTATCCGAACCCCTTCAATCCCGCTACAAACATACAGTTCGGTCTGCCGCAAGCCCAGGATGTGACTCTCAACGTCTACAACGCCCTCGGCCGCAAAGTCACCACCCTGGCCGACAAACGGTTTAGTGCGGGACGTCATACGGTTACCTTCAACGGTGCAGGACTCTCTTCAGGAGTCTATATCTACCGCCTGCATACAACCGACCGTACGTTAACCCGCAAAATGACACTCATTAAATAAAATTATCCCCCCCCTCTCGCTTATGCGAGAGATGACCCGCTCTTTCTTTTAGAGGAAGGGCGGGTTTTTTATTTCAATAGCAGCATTTTGCGTGTTTTGACGAACCCTTTCGCTTTGATGCGATAGATATAGATGCCGCTTGCCAGGTTGCTGGCATTAAACGAGACCGTATGGAATCCGGCACTCTGCTTTTGATCCACCAGCTGGGCTACACGTCGGCCGAGCAGGTTATATACCTCCAATTGGACTTGTGAGGCTTGCGGGATACTGTATTCTATAACGGTCGTGGGGTTAAAGGGATTTGGGTGATTCTGTTTCAAATCATAGATCTGTGGAACGTCGGTGATCGGGTCAATATCAGTTGCAACCATGACACTTCGCTCGGTTGTGAACGAACTGGTGTTATTGGACTGATCCACCGCCTTCATAGTGAAATAGTAGGTGTTTTGGGCTGTGAGACCGGTAATCGTGTAATTGGTGAAGGTTGATATACTGATGGGCGAATTACCCTGGTCAGCACCGGTGCCATTATAATTTCCACTGGATGTTCCGTAGTAAATGAGGTAGCCCGCCAAATCCGGTTCCATATTGGCTGCCCATTCCAGGTAAACGCCGTTGGTCGTATCATTACTGAGAACCGTGAAGTTTTCGGGCGGTCCCGGTGGGGTATTATCCGGTATAATAATGGAACGATTAACCTCTTTAACTTCCGCGTTTGAAGCATTGACAATCAACTGATACCGATTCGTTCCGCTGGAGTCGATATTGGCTCTCAGGCTCCACGAGAGTCTCAATGTGGTATCGGGAGGCAAAGAGTCGCGGGTAATGCGTGAACTGCCCGATACAAGTGCCAATCCGTCGAACGTGGTGAGGGAAATGGTCACATCTTCCGCATTTACCGTGCCGTTGTTAATGATCGTTGCGTGCAGGGTGAATGGGTTGGGCGATAGCGTATCCGCCACGATGGATAGTCCGGAGGGGGCATCGGTGGATACACTGAGCGGCGGCAGGAGGTCCCGGTTGGGAAGCAAGCTGCGGATAATGGTATTATTGGAGTTGTTGGATTCAGTTATTTCGTCATCGGGATCAACCTGGATGGATAACGTTTTGAATTCCGGATTGTCGGGCACGATAAAGTCAGCCGAAATGTCGGCTGATTCGTTACCCGGAATATGCTCTATGGTTCGACTTGCGATGGCGGTGGCAGTGGATTCGTTGTTAATATCGCCGTCATACAGATTGACGGTTATATTGTTTGCCTCGACCGGACCGTAATTATAGACGGTCAGATGTGCAGTTGCTCTTTCGCCGGCGGATAACTGGCTGTCGGGCGGAGTAAAGGAAAGTCCGTCTTCATTGATGGCCAGGTCGGGCAGCCGCTGGGCAAAGCTCAAGGGCATGAAGTCGGCCCCGAATCCGCGGTAGCTTTGAACGACCGAAAGGTTGCTGCTCGATTCGATTTTATAGACATTGTTGCCACTGGGAGCACTAAAGCTTGTTCCATCTCCCGCATTCATGGTTTGATTATAGACGACGGCCGAATCCGTATAGGGATAGGTATTATAATCGCCCAGACGCGTGACGAGGACCTCGTTATTATCCTCATAGGAAAATATGTCGATCTGCGAACCGATGCTGGGTACGTAAAACAGGGTGCCGGCACCGATTCCGGATTTATCTATGGCTCGCGCCATGTAGGCATAGTTTCCCGTCCAGCCAGTGAATGGAATGTTGGCAGCGGTAACGGTGTGGGTACTGTGTACTTCCCAATAGGTTTCCGTAGTAATCGGCAGTGAAATTACCTGTCCGACGCCCAGGGTGTCATGGGCAAGCGTATCTCCGGTTACGCTGTCATAAATACGAACGATGTTGTCGTCGTGATAGGAATTTACAGTGATACTGTTGGTCCAATTGCCGATATAGGCCGAATAACCGTAGAAAAGGGTTCCGGAGAAGGATCCGTTGGAGGAGGGTACATAGTAGTCCTGGTCTCCATAAGCCAGGGCGGATACCGCTTTGTTGGATGTTACCTGCAGAAATGTTTGATAGGGAGTGTCCGGCATCGTGTAATGCTCTCCCTTATCGAGCGTTCCGGCTGCAAGCGTGTTTCCCGTTTCCAGGTCCTTGACGGAAAAACTGGTGTTGTCGTTATAGGCAAAAACGATAAATTGTTCCTCTCCATATTCACTCGTCATCATGTAGGTATTCAGCAGGGTGGAGGTTCCGCGCCCCGACTGGTCAACTGCAAAATATCCCTGCACCGAAGCGGTCAGCGGATCCCCGATTAGCAACGTGTAGGATTTGGAACCGTAGACACTGTACACTCCCTGCGATATGGTGCGGGACATGAATGAATTGCGTGATAAAGTATCGGTGGCAACGGTATCTCCGACGCTGTTGACGATGGTTATTTCAGAGTCATCGAAATAAGAAAAGATTACAATATCGTTAAAGGTGAAAACCGTGCTCGAAAACGTGGAATCATCTTGCTGGAATGTGGGACTAACAAAAGATCCCCGGCTCTGTTGAATCTGGTCGCTCATGGTCTCGTCCCATCCTCGCGGGGCACCCGGAAGCTGGTCCTGGGCAACGGCGGCGGTAGTAAAAAGCAATGGTATGGTCAGAAGAAACGAAAAAGCAATAAAACGAGATAGTAGCAATAGACCTCTCATGGTCCTCTCCATTCAGGTTTACGGTAAGCGTATACAATTCTCGTATACGGGGTTAGGAAAGATAATATAGGGGAAAGAGGGGTAATTTACGCGCTGTTAGTGTTAAATTTCATTAACATTTCAA
>CAYQXO010000071.1:0-15103 GCA_964421495.1 uncultured Balneolaceae bacterium
ACCGTAATGCCGAAGTCGTTCTGCGTACTCACGAAGTACTCAACGGCGGTACCGGGATCCTGGATCGGAATGTCGGCGCTGTAGTTGGAGCCGGTGAAATCGACCTCCATGGCCGTGGAGTCCCACGCGGTGGTCCCGCGGGAAGACTCTACTCTCCATACCAGGTAGACCGGCTCTTCGCCGTTGCGGGTCACCGTGGCGCTGACCGACTGCGGATCGCCGTTGGTGCTGATCGAGTCGAGGTTTGTCAGATTGTTTACCTGCGGTGGTTTGGTCGTGGCCGCATAGTTGTAGATCTCGACGTCGTCGATCCAGCCGGAGAACAGGTTGCCTCCAAAGACACTGGCGGCATCCAGATAATAGGATCCGATGCTCAATGGCAGACTTCCTTTCAGTTGTGGGCCGAATCCGTCCGTGTTCATGCCCACTTCTTCTATAAGGTCGCCGTTGCTATCATATAAGCGAGTAAAGGCCGTATCATTCAGGCTGTATTCATAATGAGCCTTATACCATTGACCTGTCGACAGACTTGAATCCATCATGAGTCCGTTGTGGATATCCCGTATACCGGAATTTTCGGTCATGGAACGTCCATTCAGGGATTGCGGCGTACCGCTTTGCGGTTCGTTAAGCACGCCAAGCGCATATTGGTTGTCGACTTGCCAGCTGCCCGGATTATGTTTGGTCAACATCAATATGGTTTGCCAATAGGAGAAGTTGCTGTTGCCGACATGATCCGGGTCAAACTCGCTGAATTTGAACCACATGGTGATTGTAATCTCATCGGTGGCCAAAAAGTCGGAATGAATCTCCAGGCTGCTGGTATCCTGTCTGGAAAAGCGGAATGAAGTATTACCTTCTGCCGCGTCATTCGACTTAATCGGTCGTTTCAATTCATTGGCTCCTCGAACGTGTGGTTCGTTGAATTCGCTATACGAGGATTGATCGACCGGTATAACTTCCGAGGTGTCCTGGACATACTCCTCAAAGTTGATGTCGAGCACTTTATCATAGGTGCCGTAAACCGCAAAACTATAATTCGAGGAGTCAGTACTGGCTCCGGAACCTGTCGGTAATTGCTCCTGGAAGGGTCCGTTGGTAGCTCTGACGAAGTAGGGGACCACTGTGTGACTCGATTGTTGCGGTATATCATGGCTGTACAAGCCCGTATCTTCATCCTCCAGATTCATACCCTGATATATCCAGCCGAAATTACCTTCATAATGCAGTTCAGGGATGACTTCTCCTGAGCCGGAATTATGAACGGTCGCCTGGATGTTGTGGTGAGCCATCGTATCGGGGTTGGAGATGTACTGGGTGACGTTCTCGAGTATAAATGGTCCCGTTTTAGCGGCGTAACTGTGAATTTCCACGGCGTCAACGAGTCCGGCGAATGCACTGTCGGGATACAGATTACCCTGTCCTATATATAGCGGACCATTGTCGCGGAAAGGTTGTCCGTTGACTGATTCCACGTCGTACCCGATCATCTCATCGTTGGCATTCCACACCTGAATGGAGTGGGCATTGTCATTCACCATGTAATGGACCCGATACCACGTGCCTGAACTGATGGCGGTATCAAGTTCCACCGTACCCGCTCCGGAGGCTTTACCTATCAATCTTCCATCTTCAAAGAAGATCGAATAGTTGACTGTCGAAGAGTCACCTATTGCTTCTTTTGCAACAAGGCGGGCATTATTGCTCGGCATTCCATTCGCCTTGAACCAGAGATCCACGGAAATATCATAGGATGCTACCGAGGGAGCGTCGATAATCGCAAGCTGGTTGTTGCCGTTGAGAGCATATGACCAGGTTCCGTCAATAGCGTTTCCGTTGTAAGTGGTATCACCGATTACGGTAATATCCTGGTTGTAGACGGAGCTATCCTGGATGGGTCCCTCGCCTTCCTCAAAACTGAGTTTCAGCGCTAGCTCTGGAGGAAAATCAACAAAGAAGCTGAGGTTGTTGGTACCTTCACTGGCTCCCCCCGGATACGTGATTTCGTCATCTCCCATCGTGCCTGATACAAAGTAATCGATGCGGCTACCCGGATCAACGTTGGGGAGCGTTATGGCGAACCTGTTCGGCTCAACCTGCTGCATGACCGTATCCTGATATCCGTTGCCGGTCGTCCAGTTCAATCGGACTTCCTTTTCCTCTCCCGGATATCCGTAGGAACCAAAGGTGATCGAATAGGTAATACTGTCTACTGTATTCGAAACGACCTCGGGTTTGTGAATGTCATCGTTTTCACCCTCGTATAAGGTGAGCTTTTGGACACCTACTCCCTCATACACCCGGGATGTGTTACTTATCCGAAGTTCGTCAATATTCCCGTGGAAGGGCCAATAGTAGTTGTCCATACCACTCGGATCTCCAAGCGGATCACTCGGATAGTTATGATACCAGATATCGAAGTGGGGACTGACTCCGACAAAAATATCATTATGAAAAGACGTATCAGCAACGGCGGAACTCGTGGGGAAACTATTGGTGTCCGCCATCACTAAATTACCATTCTGGTCATGGATCAGGTCAATCTTCAAACGGGCGTCCGTATCCTTGATCATCGCATAATGATACCACTCTTTATACGTAAAAGCAGAATCCGTCCCGGTAAGGCCCGGGCCCCGATTATCCGAATGCCATCCGCTGAATACCCCATAATCTTCTGCATCAGAAGAGAATAGCCGGATGATGAAGTTGTTGTGCCAAAAGGCAGACTCGCCTGGATTATTGTGATCAGAACCAGGTTTTAATACCGGTACCATATCCCGCGCATGAGCTTCACGCCCTCTGAACCAGAACTCTATGGTGATATCATCCGCAAGTTCCTGGGCCTCGTAGTGATCACCGTCTGATTCATATTGATCATGAGGGGTCGGATAATGCCCTCCCTCAAAGTGGGGAATGGCGACAAAACTCTGCTCCTTGGCAGATCGCCTTGCCTCTGGATTGTGTAAATACAGAGATCCCCCCAGATCAGCATTTACACTGGAGTCGGTCACCGATACGCCCTGGTCATCCCAGGCATACGGAATGGCCTCCGACGGATGATCAATATTGTCTCCAGCCTCAATGCTTAAATCACCATCAAAGTGCATGAGGATTACTGTATTGGAATCCGCTTCGGGGGGATCCAATACCGATTCTTGCGCCAATACATGCGTGTAATTGAAGGTGCCTAATAAAGTCAAACTTAAAATAAGTACAAACTTAGTTGTAGTTTTTAACATGTTGGTCTCTCTATATACAGGTTAATTGTAGCTTATGAATCCGTTAATCAATTAGGTTGTCAATATATTTATATTATTCTGAAACTTCCAGACACTTATAGCAATAATATGATATTATTAATAAGGATAGCAAATTTAAATTGCGTCTTTCGGAATTGCAGGTATACGGCCAAATAGCTATCCTGGATAACTCACAAGTGCGTAATATATAACAGTATGATTGTCATTTCCATTGAAAAACTTGGTGAGTTACTCCTTTTATGGGGGCAATCTCTCTCTTTTTAACTAGATATTAAAATGCTTTTAATACATGGTACTATTTTAGCACGAGCATCTTCTGTATTGCAGATTTTGAACCGAAAGAAAGTTTGTAGAAATACATTCCACTAGACATGTCTCCGGCATCGAATGTAACTTCATATGCTCCCTTGTTCTTGTGCTCGTCGACCAGCGTAGCCACTTTTCGTCCCAGCATATTATAAACGGCAAGGGTAACATGTCCCGGCTGGCCAATCGAATAGGGAATAGTTGTTCGGGGATTAAAGGGGTTGGGGTAATTTTGCTTGAGGTCAAAAGTAAAGGGGGTTTCCTCTTTCTTTCGGTAATCGGTAGCCTTTAGACCTGATAATTCCACATATACATACCTTAACCAGTCAAATGTTCTGGCTCCGAAGCCCTCTCCAAATACGTCGTTATAATCTACCTGGACCCCAATTCTTTCATCCTGTTCCAGCGTCAGATTGGCTTTCTCCTTTTCAGGGATAGCAATTTCTATGGAATGGCCCGCACCGGCTGATCGGCTCTTCGTTTTCAGATTGATCTCGTTGCTATTAAATATCCTTGATCCAATATTGGCTCTATACGCACTACTATTATCCCATACGCCATCACCTTTAAATTCTGCCACATCATCACTTATCTGTTCTTTGAGATCGCGTGCCTCCGGGGAAGCGTCCCAGGTGCGGAGTTGGCTGAATGACCCCTGGTCCGTATTCACTTCCATCGTCGTATTGCCCGGTCCGTACCAAAAACCATTATCTCCAAAATCCCACCGTATAACAGGGTCTGCTTCAACAGGTATATTCAGGGCTACATACAGGGAATCACTGCTGTAGGCCATATAAAATTTGGGAGCAAAAGCCCGATCCCGCTCCACTTTGCTGACTGTATCGTTCACCAAGGCATGCTCCGGCCACTCCTCCAGCTTCCCATCAACAGTCGGCACAAAATTTTCTGCCGTGGTTTTGATGCGCGTATCGATGGGATACCGTGGATGGTTGTCCTCCCCGTCGGTTATACCGTCATTATCGGTATCAGTTTTACGGGGATTCGTCGTACTGTATTCAAATATGCCGTCGGTCGCCTCCTGCTTATCGGTATAGCCATCCCCGTCGGTATCGGCTTGACTCGCATCGGTTCCGAATCGTTCTTCATCAAACGGTACCCGCGGATCCCGATCGGGCATGCCGTCCCCATCTTTGTCTTTGGCCTCGTAAATATCGCCCCACACTGGCAACAACTCCTTGTAGGGACGGAAATCGCGCAACATAGTACTTTGAAAATCGAATCGTCGCCCGAATCGTTTTGTGTAATGCTTCGGGAACCCGGGGTAGCAACATCCAATATTGGTGTTGTCAATCTCATTAAGACCGTAAAACTGCGGATTATCGCCATGTCCCATTTCAGGGTGGCCGTTGTGGTCGTACACTCCGTCAATAGCGTGCTGAATCTCGTGGGTAAAAGTCCAGATCAATTTATTACCCACGCGGTTATAATCGATATTCGGGAAATAAGCGGGATATCCCTCGTCGAAGCCTTGGGGGGAACTATAGGGCCACCGCATTTGAGCAAAGCCGGTGCGTCGTTCGGGACCCGGCAGATCGAGGCGATCGGTAGCTCCCCACGACCAATAACCGCCGACGGAGGGTGTCAGCCGAAACACAATGTCGTATTGAGTATTAATTACACCGCGTTTATTGACTAAATGCTGGCC
This sequence comes from uncultured Balneolaceae bacterium, assembly GCA_964421495.1. Classification (GTDB taxonomy): domain Bacteria; phylum Bacteroidota; class Rhodothermia; order Balneolales; family Balneolaceae; genus CAJXOW01. The sequence continues at coordinate 5,233 of CAYQXO010000071.1, forward strand.
GGTTTGGGAGGGCGAAGTACTTCTATTGTCGTTCAACTCCAGGTACTCGTCAAATTCAATATATTCGACTTCCAGGTTAAATTGCATCTCCGTATTCCGCCAGAAAAATTCCCGTACTTTCTCGATAAGAAACTTCATGTCCTCTACCTCGTCATCCGACATCCGATAGGATCCGCCGAAAAGCACGCTGGGGCCGTGCCGGTATAAAACGACGGCCGTCTTCAAATTGGCATACGTCATATAATCGTCGGTCGACGAACGGGTAGTCACCTGTACCTCCCCGGATTCACTGACTTCATTGCCCTCAATATCCCGGGCCTTGATTTTGTAATAGTACGTCCCGCCCGGTTCCAATCGGGAATCCGTATACCGGGGTTCGCGGTCCTCATAGGAAACCGGCTGACCGTCGTACGATTCCCCTTCCCGGCGCCTGTAAATATTATATCCGGCCACTCTGCCACCCAGGTAGTTAAACGAATCCCACCCAAGCGTCACGTTGGTTGCCTTTCTCGACTCCACATGCACCCCCTCAACCGAGAATTGTTCCTTCACTTCACTGGAATGAGCACTTTTTCGTCCCTCGGAACCGACGGCATATACAATATATGCATAATCCAGGGAATCCTGCGTATTCGTATCAGTGTAATGGTCGCTCTCAATACCCTCAGCAAGCTTTATATACAGGTGTCGCGCGCGTCCGTCGTCGAGCGTGTCTTGCCTGACACGACGAAATATGGTATAGGAATATCCTGTTACCTGATCCCAACTGACGGTATAATCGTTGTCATCGGTTATGTCCAATGAAACATTGTCCGGCCGTGGAGGCAGGCTTACTGATTGTAATGTCAGGGAGTTCAACGGATTGGGGTCTTCCCAGGGCAACTCGTCAATAACCGTCGAGTACGTACCCTGCTCCTCAATCTCGGTATCGGTAAATCGGACATGGGCCGTATCACCGGGGTCAAAGTCTGGAAAATTCGTCAACTCAATATTGAACGTACTATTGATTGCGCTGATAGTTTTTTCGTTTCTTCCCAACCGTGGGGCTTTTTCAGTAAGGATCGAGTCTTTACTGTCATTCAAATAGGCCGTGTAAGAGGTGAGAGGAGGAAGTCGTTCTATCAATTGGCCGTTCGAATTCTCTACCCTTTTCGTAATCAAGATACTTTCAGACAATGCACCCGGCTTTGTACCTCGTACCTCTTCCGAATGGGCACTCAGGCTTCCATCCCCGGAACGGGCGTATACGATATAGGCATAGGAAAAACTCGTATCCGTGGCCGTGTCGGTATAGGAGGTCCCGTCGATATTATCGGCCAATTTCACGAAAACGTTACGTTCTCTGCCGTCGTTTAACGTATCCTGTCGAGTTCGTCGATAAACCTCGTAGGTTTGTCCCTCTTTTCCGTTCCAGGTGATCGAATGATTATAGTTTACATCAATATCCAGCGTAACATTCTGCGGACGTTCGGGAAGCTCCTCCGTACCCAACTGGATATTTGCAAATGGATCCGGATCACTCCACGGAATGTCATTTATCAATTGCTCGGTGGAACCGGACCTCCCGGTGGTCAGATCAACAAACCGCAGATGGGCCGTATCCCCGGCTGAAAAATGGTGAAAGTTTTGCAACTCTACGCCAATCAAGCTATTTGCAGCATCCCAACTCGAACCCGATTCTTCCCATCGGGGGGCATCTTCCGTTAAAACAGAATCTTTTTGACCATTTAGAAAGGCGGTTAAACTCACCTCGGATTCAGATCGATCACTAAGTTGGTCACCTTCAACATCCACGACTCGGCGATTGAGATAGACCGATTCTGCATCTTGGGCTATAATCTCCGATACAAAACCTGCCGAAAGAATCAAAAATGTTATATATACAATTTTTAACGTTAACACTAATCGATTATACATAACGTAATACTGTATATTATATAAATATTATATCACAGACCAACCGGGAGTTTAATCGAATAAATATACCATGGGACAAAATGCTAGTAGAATTCTCTACATAAACCTCATACTTCAATTATTTTCACAATTTCATACTATATTACAATATTATGAACAATGCAAGTCACTCGATTACACAAAAGTATACAAAAAGGCAAGCTCTATGGATTATAGATGGCAATGATCTTGAAAACACGGCACTAAACTAATACGTAGAAGTTGTCCCTTACAAATCACAAATTCGGGCTTACCGAGAAAAAATAACTAAAGGCTTTCCAATCAACTATTGTTTCTTTTCCGAGCCTAAATTCGGTTTTAAAATGGCGTAAATGATTAATTGCATTTTATAAAAGTAGATTTTGAATATATTCCCATGGACTTTTAGCAAATTCTGTAATATTTGATATTCTTTGAAAAAATAAGTAGGTATGATCACAGGCTAAATTTTTCAATTGCATTTTTACATTTTGTAAACCCACCCAAGGGAGGATTCTTATGGTTAGACATCTACGCTTTATTATTAACATTGGAATAGTTTTACTGTTAGTTATGGGGGTAACCGTCCGTTCGGGTTTGGCCCAAAATACCGAGCCGATCGGCGGCCCATACGAATCGGACTCGGCAACCGTGTTGTTGCTGCACTTCGATCAGGACTATACCAATGATCATGGTCCCCAGTACGAGATCGCCGAACCTAATATTTTTGGGGATATCTCCTTTTTACAAATGGAAGGTGCAGGGGATCTTGATTATCAGGTTCGCTTTTTAAATGACAGCGAACAAGACAAGTCCCACATCCAGATCCCGGATACAACGGCGCTGGATCTGACTGGCAGCTGGACGATGGAGATGTGGGTCAACGTTTTTACATTTGGACAAACGCGGGAAGACTGGCGCCGCCAGCCACGTTTGTTAACTAAATCGGGTGATCCGGACGAAGCGGCGTATTGGCAGTCAAATTTCTTCTTTGCAATATTTGGGACGTTACGGGATTTTAAAACCGGTTACAGGAATGCAGAAGTGGGGACACAGGTTCAGATCGATTCACCACAAAACATGTTGGAGATTGGTGAGTGGTTTCACTTGACCTTTATTCGTGATACCTCGAAGCAGGTAATCGTACAGATGATACACCAGAATGCGGAAAATCGGGGACGTCTGCCGAATGCGAATGACGATGAACTGGAATTAATATCCTTTAAGTCTTTTAATTATGGTGAAGCTGACTTGGAAGGTTCGCCGCGAACGAGTGATCAGCCCCTATTTATTGGAACATCCCCACAGCACGATACCCTATTTGCAAATCTGGACGGATTTATGGACGAAGTTCGTATCAGTAACACAGTACGTAACTTTGCTATTCCACCAATCATAAGTGGAATGACGGCTCCCGATAACCAAGAGGCCGGCGAAGATTATGAAGTCCAGGCGACCATCGAGACGATCGGTGATAGCGAAATATCTACGGCGACCCTTCACTACCGGGTCGATGATGGCACTTGGCAAGACCTGACGATGGCTGAGGGGGCAAATAATATATATACAGCAGCGATTCCGTCCCAGGAAGAGGGGGCAACGGTTACCTACTGGGTTGAAGCGGAAACCGACGGTGGATTGCGAGCATTGAGTCCATCAACAGCCGAAGACCCAGAAGATCCAGAATATTATAGTTTTGCCATCTGGCAATCTGAGACCAAGACGCTTCATCTTTCCTTTGAAGAGGGCTCTGGTACACCAGTTGATTCCTCGCTATATGACAATCCAGTAGAGGTAATCTATGGGGATCCAGTTTATTCAGATGATGCGGCTCGGGGTGATTACTCGATGTCGTTGAAGGATTCGACGTATTTGAACGTGGATTCGCCGTTTTTGTCTAGTAACCGTTCACGTACTGAACTATGGTTTAAAGCGGATACTATTAGTAGTTGGCGTCTTATAATATCCTCCGGATCAACTTGGTGGCAGGCCAATTCGCAAATTTGGTACTCGGGCAGTTCCCTAGAGGCAGGAAGTAATTTCCTCTCCGAAGGAAATATTGAAGTTGGGATCGACTCTGCCATTATTGCCGACCGTTGGTATCAGGCCATCTATCAAGTGATGTCGGATTCGATCATGTTCGAGTTACGTAACGAGAACGACGAACTAATTCAGCGGAAATTTGCAGATCACGGGGGAACTGAACCGATACAGGCCGCCTACCCATTGATCATCGGAAATTCGCCGATAGATAACCACCGCTATTCCGGGCTGGTCGATGAGGTAAAAATGTATAACTATCCGACCGACACGACCTTTGCTACATCCATTGGAGATCAGCCCCGCGATCTTCCCGGCCGCGTTGAACTGAACCAAAACTATCCGAACCCGTTCAACCCGACGACGGAGATCAGCTATGATCTGCCCCGATCCACGCAGGTGACGCTGACCGTCTACGATATGCTGGGACGCAAAGTTCGGACGCTGGTCGACGCCCGCCAATCGGCCGGCACTCACTCGGTTACCTTCGAGGCACAGGGACTCTCCAGCGGCGTGTATCTCTATCGATTGAAAACCGACGGAGTAAGCCGCACGCATAAGATGATGCTGATGAAATAATTGACAACAGAAACTTATTATAGAAAACAAACCTATTAATAAGGCAGGATATCAATTTCTAATTACATTTTAGTCGGTGGAAAGCGGAGATGCTTTCCACCGACTTTTATGTACAATAAATTGGTATACGAAGTTATCTTATTTCCTAAACACTTCATCAAGAAGGGAACTTGGAATATGGATAAGAGCTACGATACTGTGATTGAATTGCCGAGCTGCCATATTTCTGAGCGATCTTTTAGAAAAATTCAATTTTTTCCACTATGAAAAAACTCACTAAAATTTTATTATCACTATGTTTTTTTTTAGGCATAAATGCTCCAGTTTCAGGACAATTCATTACTCTGGATTGGGATGTGCATGAAGTTGGCAAAGTTATTCAGACTGTGAATAACAGGGGTCGCCTCAACCAAATTGGTAATACCTATCCTGGATTGATTAATACGCGTTTTCCTTCCGACTCATTTACGGAGCATACCGGAGGCGTCGGTTTTTACATCGGGGGTATTACTGCCGATGGGGATACGTTAGTTACTACACCATATATACCGCATTTCAACGCTCCAAGAGACATGATGGGCTATAGTGGGGCACCGTGGGACAGCGTGTATAAAGTTAACCGGGGCGATACCATGGATATTGGTAATCCTGACAATCCCTATATAAGTAACTATACGACTAAAGGTGATGAAGACATTATAACTCGTTATAATGATTATAACCTTGCGGTTCTGGACAATCCGGATCATACGCCGATGTTTATCGATGTGGTGCAGCGTAGCTGGGCTTGGGCGTCGGAACCGATGGATCAATTCATCATTTTCAATTTCGATATTGTTCCACAGAAAGCACCCCTTTACGATGTTTGGCTGGGAATGTTGTTCAATGCGAATGTTGGAAGACGAACCGGAGCCGGTTTTTCATTTAATCAGGATGACTATGCGACGTACCACCATGACCACCGCTTAGCCATCGGTCACGATGCCGAAGGAGGTCCCGATGAAGGCAAATATACACCGGTCGGAATGAAACTCATCCCGCCGAAAAAATATAGGGGGCAAGAGCTTAGTGAGGATAGATGGAATTGGACGTGGCGTTGGAGTGGCATTTCCCGAGAGGATAACGAGGCCCACTATGAACAAATGACGATGGGCCAAATACAGGAAAATCAGGTTAACGCTACCGGTGCCAGTTGGATTCACGCCTTCGGACAAATAGATAGTATTTCAGTTGGAGATACTCTGAATTTACGTTACGGACTGATACTTGGAATGGATGAAAATGAAGTGTTTGAAAAAGCAGAATTGATCGAAAGGCTCTTACCAAATTTTGAGGTTCCATCTCCTCCTCCTTCCCCCGAACTGACCGTAATTCCCAGTAACCGATCCGTAGAAATAAAGTGGGAGAATACACCAGAGAATTATGTAGATCCGGATCGATCGGATAGTGTGGATCAACCTTTTGAAGGGTATCGCATTTACAAAAGTACACAGAGCATCAACGGTCCCTGGACTCTGCTTGGGGAGTTTGACGTTGAAAATAATCAATTCGGTCAAAATACTGGTCTTCAGCATAAATTTACCGACAGCGGATTGATGAATAACGTAGACTATTACTATACGGTAACGGCATTTTCGAAACCGGATACTGTACTGAATTTTCCCTCTCAGGAATCTAGCCAACGAGCTAATTCAGTTAATGTAAATCCAGGTGTTTCTCCTCCTGATGAAGTCGGTAATGTAGCGGTAGTTCCGAATCCGTATCGTGGAGATATTGACTACAATTCAATGAATCCGCCGTGGGAAAAGCCAGACGAGACGCGTGAACGCTGGCTCGAACAGGATCGGAAAATTCAGTTTACCAATCTGCCCGCAGAGAGTACAATCAAAATCTATACTCTCACTGGGAAATTGGTTGAAACCTTGAACCATGATGATCAAACGAAAGGTTTTGAGAACTGGAATCTTACCAGCAACGTCAATCAGGCAGTTGCCAGCGGAATATACTTGTTTACAGTTAAAAATAAGAAGACAGGCAACATTCAAACAGGAAAATTCGTAATCATTAAATAGCCCCTATTGCGATAAACGACAGACAATAATTTTGGAAACATAAATGATCGCAAATTCAAATCCGGTCCGCAGGTGATCCTGCCCAAGTCGATTGAAATCCGGGATTGATGTAAGCGGAAGATCGTTTTTGGCAGTTAATTCAATCAAAATACCGAGGCCGATGATCAAAATGATGACTTGATAAGCCGTATAAACCTGTTGCTGCATAAAACTTGTATCTATTCAGAACCTACCAAATAAAAAAGCCCCGGACTCTGCGCGAGCCGGGGCTTGTAAGAATAGCAAAGCGATCCGGACGAGATTCGAACTCGCGACCTCCTGCGTGACAGGCAGGCGTTCTAACCAGCTGAACTACCGGACCGTATCTGGTTTTCGAGACCCCAAATATAAGGTGTCTTCGAGAAACAAGTCAAGGAATAAATTAAAAAAGAAGAATCCATCTTGGGTTTTCGAACTATCTCTTCGGCTTCATTCTAACCAACAAGAGTTTACTTTATTGCTTTGGGAATGTTCCATGAAGTGATTTCTTTTTATGGATAGGTGCAATGTGGATTCGCGTTCTTGAATATTTATCTCCCCGAAAGCTACTGACCGGTATCGATTGTATCCATTTTTCCCGATAATTTGTTATGAATCTGCCGGTAAAGTTTGTTAGCTTGTCGGTTCACGGATAGATTTGAACAAACCTTGAATAGGCAGCATCGCAAATATGTCGCTCAGAAACTTATCACGCCTGATCTTGTTGGTCCTTATTGGCTTTTTATTGCAGCCGGAGTTGGTATGCGGACAGATGTTTTCGGTCAATGAAGATCGGCGACAGCGGCAGGTTCCCATGAACAGGGTTTACGTGGGACTGGAACCTATGGAGTTTAACTATTTTGGACCACGGACCCCTCAACAGCGTCCTCGGTATGAAATGAATAATCCGATAGTGCGGCTTCGATATGAATCCCGGAATACGGAGTTTTTTATGGGATACGGCGATGCCTTTACAGGATCCGACAGCGTTAATTTCTTTCAGATTGGCGGTAGTTTATCTCGTCCGATCAGATTATACAATTCCAAAAAGTTCAGAATACAGGTACCCATCAAATTGCAGGCTGATCTGACTACGGCATCAAATAAAGAGTCTTACCAGGAAGAGTTCCAGCAGAGCGGTATTATGATCGGGGCGGGACCGGAGTTCCATTGGCGAATTTCCAGTAACTTGCACTGGCAAGCCCTGCTGATACCCCAGATCGGTTACAGCCTTTCGCCGGGCGGAACTTTTGGGGGATCTATTTCGTACCTGGGAGCAGGTACCCGCTTCATGGTAGATCAAGTCTTCGGTAAGATCGGTTTGAGTTTCGGATATGACTATACATTCAGACGATTTAATATTGATGTGGATCGTTTCGACTATACATTGAGATCCCATGCTTTCTTGATTGGAATTACATTCTAGCTTATCCCATCCTATGAAAACAGAAACATTGGTAGAGCGACTGGAAGAACTTATTGAACGCCTTGGTTATGATTTGCGAAAAGAGAAGGGTAATTTTACAGGCGACCACTGTATCGTGGAAGGGGATAAACTGGTTGTAGTAAATAAAAATCGTCCCATGGAAATGCAGGTGGGTACGTACGCTCGCGTTTTGCGGCAGATCGGGCTCGAGGATGTGTATGTGAAACCGGCCGTGCGCGAAGAGCTGGAAGATTTGTGGGCACGTATCGATAATTACGAATCCACCGGGGAAAATACGCAAGATCAATAGATGTCGGACGCTGAAACTTCAATGAAATTAACTTTTTTGGGTACGGGAACGTCGATGGGAGTACCGGTCGCCGGCGGATTCGGTGGGAGAGAGTTTTCGAAGTCGGACCCGAAGGACGAACGGTTTCGGGCCTCGGCGTGGGTCCAGACCGATAAGACCTCCATACTGATTGATGTGGGTCCGGAATTTCGCCTGCAAACATTGCGGGCGGGGCTCAGCCAGATCGACTTGGTGCTGATAACCCATGAGCATATGGATCACATCGCGGGCCTGGATGACCTGCGCCCGTTTAATTATGTCCAGGAACAAACCCTGCCGCTGTATACGACGGCTTCTTGCATACAAGCTATCCGAAGCCGATTTGACTATATGTTCGGTCCGGATCGGTATCCGGGAGCGGTTTCTCTGGATATGAAGGAGCTGACGGAACCGATTGATTTCCGCGATTGTACTATAACTCCCCTGCCGATTAAACACGGAAAACTGGAAATACTCGGATTCCGGATCAATAAACTCTCATATCTGACAGATGTAAAAAAGATCCCGGACTCCACCAGGGAGCGCATCAAGGGATCGCAGGTTATGGTAATTAGCGGACTCCGGTGGGGCCCGCCGCATCCCACACACCTTACTATACCGGAGGCCATTGAAGTGGCTCGAGAACTGGATATTCCTCAAACCTACCTGATTCATATGAATTCGGGGGTGGAGCACGAGAAAATGAGCCAGAAGCTGCCGGAGGGGGTCAATCTTTCCTACGACGGACTGACGGTCGAGCTTGATTAGGAGGTGGACATTCACAAATTTTACTGCAGAAAAGCCGGGTTGGGGGAATTTTAACCTGCTATTCCTTACATAGTTCCCCCTCTTTTATGTCAAACTCGGCCAAAACGGCCTCCTCCGACAGCAGGTCGAGTTTTTCGCTACAATCCGGAAAGCCCGACAGACGCCCGGTGGCTTGTTCAAACGGTTTAAAGGTATTCATTGAGCTCCTCGTTTTCCCGAAGGGCATTGACGATGTCTTTTACGCCCTGTGCCTGGTTAAGATCACACACCAAAATGGCTTTCTCGGTCTCCACGACGGCGACCTGCTCGATGCCTACGAGCGATATGACCCGGTTGCCTTCTGAAAAAACGTAGTTGTCATGGGCATTGTGCAGCAGGGCAAGATCGGCATTTACGGCATTGCCGTTACGGTCTTTTTCTTCCAGCTCGTGAACGGCGTTCCAGCTTCCGACATCGTTCCATCCGAAACTGCCGGGAATAACGTAGACGGTGTCGGCTTTTTCCATTACACCGTAATCGATCGAGATAGAGGGACAATTTTGGTAAAAGGTGTTAATGGACGATTGCTGGTCCTCCCCCACGTCCCCCTTGAGCTTTTTGACTTGTTGATGGATCTCGGGCAGATGTTGCTTTACCTGTTTGAGTATCGTCGAGGCTTTCCAGATGAACATGCCGCTGTTCCATAAATATTCGCCAGAGTCCAGG
>CAYQXO010000072.1:0-13386 GCA_964421495.1 uncultured Balneolaceae bacterium
CTGCAGTCGGATTTCCTGCAGGAGTACGATGAGTTGGATCCCGACAACCTGAGAGACACTTTACAGCAGATCGGTAACCAGAGCCGTAAAATCGTTTCCAGCCTGGACGACATAGTATGGTCGATTGACGCGCGTAACGATACGGTGGGGGACCTTACCGATCGTATGCAGGATTACGCCCACCACGTGCTTGATATGCAAGATAAGGAGATCCGATTTAAGTTTGAGTCACTGGATACGGATAAAGAATTGCCGGTGGAGAAACGCGAGACCATCTACCTGATATTCAAGGAGGCGGTCAATAATATTGCCAAACATTCCAATGCCGACAAAGTGGAGATCTCTCTGGTTCAAGAGAATGATGGACTTAATTTGAATGTTGTAGATAATGGCACGGGCGAGAAAAAGAGCCGAAAATCCGGGCAGGGTCTGCACAATATGGAGTTGCGGGCAGAACGGATGGATGCGCGGCTTGAGATTGATCGTGAAGACGGCTTCACTGTACGGGTACTGGGAATTTGACCGGTGGTTAACATTCAGATGCTACGACCTTGGCGTATTTTTTGTATTTTACGGGGATAGATGGAACGTTTGGTTTCTTAATACAAGCATGTGCACCGGAATAAGCGGCAGGTCGCCGGTGTTTCGTTTCTCAATGGAACGCGGTAGTATCGCAGAGGCAGTAAGTGCGTTAACACCGGGATTTTACCGACCATAAAATCAACCGACAGAGGGATTTCTGTTATGGCCACTATCGGAATTGTCGAGGATAATAAGAAGATCAGAGATCTGATCCAACGCTACCTGGATATGCAGGACGGCCATCGATGTCCGGTGGCTATGGAGTCGATGGAGGATTTTATCGAGTATCTGGAGGAGTATGAAGCCCCGGATGTCTTGCTTGCGGATATTCAGCTGCCGGGGATCTCGGGAATCGAGGGCATGAAGAAGATCAAGCAGAGTCATCCCGATATCGAAATAATTATGTTGACGGTGTACCATGACTCGCACAAGATCTATGATTCGCTCTGCGCCGGGGCTTCCGGGTATCTGCTAAAGCATACGTCCCTGCCGGAGATAAAGTCGGCGATCGAGGATTTGTTGGAGGGAGGCGCTCCGATGTCGCCCCAGATCGCCCGCAAGGTAATTAATCATTTTCAGGAACCCCCGTCTCAGCAAAAGGGGGAGGAAACACTGACCTCCCGCGAGCAGGATATCGTCCAGGGATTGGTGGACGGATTGAGTTACAAACTCATCGCCGATCGCTATGATATATCCATCGACACGGTAAGAGCCCACATTCGAAATATCTACAAGAAACTGCATGTTAATTCGAAAGCGGAAGTTATCACCAAATCGCTCCGCGGCGAGATTTAGCAAAGCCGGATCGCGATTTGCCCAAAACCCGATTCCATATCGCCCATACCGGTTTTACGAGTTGGAAAGGACACTGCCATTCAAATGCCGGAGCGTCGGCATAGCATGTTAATGTTATTGAAGCTTGCAGAAATGGGAGGTATACTACTTGTAGTTAATGGATAAATTGTAATTAAAAGCACATATGCACGTTATATACAGTAGAAATTGATACAAATTTAACCCGGTAAGGGTGGAGGTTCCTATGAAACGTCATAAATTCCACATAATAGTTATTGCACTGTTTGCCTCAATGGGTCTGACGGGGTGCTATACGCAGTTGCAAACTACCCAATATGAGCGGTCTGCGAATGGCCAGGATCTCCAGTATTATTCGCAAAGTGAAGAATATGATCAGCAGTATGATCGAGCCTCGGGAAATTACAGTGATGTTCGCCTGCAGTATCGAGATTACGAGGCAGCGGATTGGTACAGGGATCATTACGTCACCGGCGGAGTGATTCAGAACAACTATAATTACTACGGCAATACCCATTATGCCGATTATTATAGGTCTCCCTATTCCTCTTACCGGTGGCATGATCCCTTTTTCATGGACTTTTACCACGATCCATTCTATAGCCACTATTATTATCGGCCATGGCACAGCGGGTTTCATTCCTCATGGGCATTCTCATTTAGATTCGGCTACAGTTACGGTTATCCCTATCACAGTCGGGGTGGTTGGTATGGCAGCTATCATCCCTACAGATCGTATGGTGGGTACGCTTATTACCCGTCTAAAACGAAAAAGAAGGTGGATCCCAATCACAGAGTGGGCCCGCGAGAGAGCGGCGTTCAACGAAGTTCAGACCGTAACCGGGTCACCCGAACGAGTAAAATCAGGGATACGAATACCTCCCGACCCTCGGTTCGCGGCAATGGTGTTCAATCGACGAACGACAGCGGTAGTTCCGGCAGAACACGTTCGGTGGATCGCGACCGAAGCAATGATCGTTCGCAAAGTCGGGGAACGGTGAACCGAAACAGCGGTAATCGGTCGCGGGACAGCGGACGAAATATCCGCACCAGCGGCTCCAGTCGCGACCGGTCCAATGTACAGTCGGATTCCGATCGGAATTCGGGTTCCTCCGGCGACTACAACCGACGACAAAATAGCTACGACAGCCGGGATCAGAGAAGTCGACGTACCAATGAAAACTATGACCGCAGCCGATCAACGACGCGAACGTATACCATACCGACGCGCTCCATCAAACAAATACGGGGCAGCTCGAGTGGGCAAAGTCGCTCTGGAACTTTCTATCGAAACAACTCATCGAATACTGGTAATCAGGGAAGTCGCTCGTTTAACAATCAAAACCGGTCCCGTTCAAACAACGCGCGCATTCAACGGAGTAGCAGCCGCTCGAGTCGAAGCAGCGGTAATTCCAGGAGCAGATCTTCTTCCAGCAGGAGCAGAAGCAGTGACAGCCGTGACCGATAATTGATTGGTGCATCGATGCCTAGTTAAATGGTGTATCGGCGAACGGGCCTGCAAAGGCATAGAATGTCGAGACGCTGCTGCGGGTCCCGTAACCGGGTTGTCCGCTCTGTCAAGAGTAAACAAACGCTAAAAATTACGATCAAGGTACCCAACGTATGTCAAGAAAGATTATCAGCCATTTTTTGCTCGTCGGACTCCTACTGGTGGGGATTTCCCCCATCTTAAAAGCCCAGAACGCCAATGATGCTTTCCGGTATAGCTCCCAGTATCCGGGAGGTGGAGCTGCCTCGATGGCAATGCCCGGTTCGGGAATAGCCTCGGAGCATGGGTTGGCCAGCACCCTGGATAATCCGGCATCCGCCGCTCTTTTCAGCAACAGCGGGACTTTTATTGGGTACAGTTTTCGCAACGTCTCCGAAACCGGAACATACCTCGGGGCCCAGGAAAACACCAGTGAAAATCATAACTCCCTTTCCAATATCGGTTTTGCCTATAAAATGCCCACCCAACAGGGAAGTTTCGTCTTCGGAGCCGGGTATGTCCAGACCAATGATTTTGATCGCAGCCTGGAAGTGGAAGGGTATAATGAACGAAGTTCGATTACCGACATGTTTAATGATAGTCCATTTTATGGGGATGCCGCCTACAACGCCTTTGCGATCGACTCGATTAATAACAGAACCCAGTCCGTATTTAGATTCGGGGGATTCCGGGGTATCCAGCAGGATGCACAAATACTGGAAAGCGGACAAATGGGAGAACTGACCGGGTTTCTGGGTACGGAATACCAGAAAAACCTGTTTGTCGGCGTTTCCCTGAATATGCCGCTGGGCTCCTATACGTATGAGCAGACATTTATCGAACGGGACTCTAGAAATGAATATACGGTTGACGGACCCACCTATGACGTGGATCGAATTCTGAACAGAGATGTTATTGAGGCCAATATTACAGGGTTTCGGGCCCGGGTCGGAATGATCTACAGAAAGCCCGGGCAGTTCAACCTGGGGATCAATTACCAGTTTAGAAGTGTCCTGACGGTGGATGAGGAATATCGTACATTTATTGAAAGCACGTTTGATAATAATGACTTTTTCGATGACAGCTTTACGGGAGAAGCCCGCTATAAAGTGGAGTCTCCGGCACGCCTGTCGGCGGGTGTCGCTATTGCAAGTATTAACAAGTTAACCATCACGGCCCAGGGCGAATGGGTCAATTACGGGAATATGAAAATGGAATGGGCTGACGAGGATATCGAACTGACGGATACCCATTTCAATCGGGAGAATGATTTTATTGAAGATACCTACCGCAGCGTCATAAACCTTGAGGGGGGACTTAGTTACCAATATACCGATGTCGTACGCCCATATCTGGGGTATGCATACTATCCCGCACCGTCCGAGAATTCCGAGGCCGACCGAAGTTTTCTCAGCGGAGGGGTGAACCTGGGGAGTGAAAGAGAGTTAAATGTAAATGTCGGGGTCCAGTACGCCATGTGGGATGACCAGTTTATTTTATATGATTACGAAAGCTCCCCCGGCAGTTTCACCACGGAATCCGCCCACGAAGAGGTGGGGCGTTTGCAGGTGATCATAGGGCTGAGTTATCGCTTCTAGTAATTGGAGGGCTAGTCCGGATTTCTCACTTCGTGGAAAACGTTTCGCTCTGAGCGCTTACGCGGGAATCGCTAACGCTCGATGCTCACCAATAAATTTGGGCTAGCGGAAAATCAGAAGGGGATTCGTAATCGCCGGCTCCCGATCGGTTGAAAGCCGGTAAAAGTAAATTCCGTTTCCCAGAGAGGAGGGAGGTTTCCACCGGTAATAATGGTTGCCGGGGTTTTTTTGCTGGCGTGTTGCCAACTGACCGACCCGTATACCTGCCGAATTATAGATCTGCAGCGTAATACGGCGGGTATCCTGCAGCTCTAATCGAATCGTAACTTCCTGCTGTACCGGGTTGGGATAGTGGTCGGTTTTTAGTATCGGGGAAGGAGCGGGTCCGGAAATACGGGGTTGTATGGCCGTGGAGCGATTAAAATGCAATTCGGTCGTTATCATGTAGTGATCAGACAAGGTGTCCGGTGGACCGGTTTCCTCAAAAAAATCCAGGGGAGAAATTCGTCGCAGGGTTTCCGTTCGTATAGAGGGAAACAATTCGTCGCTTACCAGTATGTGATCAATGGGTTGATCGTGAAAAAGAGTGGTGGAAACCTTGTTTTCCGTGTAGGGCTTCGTCAGTTGACGGAAATGCCGGGCATCCGACGTGAATAGATAATAGGGGGATACCTGGTTTTGGTAGATGGACCGATCAAAATCGTCATTGAAATCGCCTAAAACGATGAGGTTGTCATTGGGACGTTCCTGTTGAATATAACGGTAGAGTTGGTCGGCGGACTGAACCCGGTATCGATAAGATCGATACCGATTCGGCAAATCGGCTTTCGCATGGATGTTCAGAACGGTAAGGGGAGTTGAAGAACCCGCGGCCGGGTTCAGCATAAAAGTGAATACAAATGGACGACGTTCCATCCAGTAATCCGCTTCCTTGTCAATGGGAATGGCCGAGGCTGATACCGAGTCGATGCGGTCCGACCGGTAAAGATAGGCGAGCCGCATTTCATACGGTATATATGCAGCCAGAAATCCCCTGACGCCTGATTCCTGCATGTGATCCAGGAGCTGTTGCAAGGTTGCGCTGTCAGCAATCTCCTGAAGGGCATATAAATCTGCACCCTGTTGTTGCATTTTGCGGGCGATCATTGCTATACGATGCGTATCGGTCGAGGCGAGTTGATTAACATTCCACGTGGCCAGCCGCAGCGTGTCAGACGCACCCCGCGAAGAATCATTGCCCGGATAGAAAGGTTTTCCGCCCGGTTCAATGCTTTTGGCGTCTGTCAAACAGGCGACCAAAAGCAGAACCGCTGACAGAAGCAGCTGAACGAATACCGGCGCAGGTTTCCCCCAATATAATGTATTACCCTCTTTCAATGGCGGTATTCTCTTGATGATTTTTAAAAAGTTTAACCGTAAGGAATAGAACCAATTCCAAACCTGACCGTATCCTCGAAAACCCGGGGAGGTCTCTGAAGCACTTGGGTTGTTCGGCTTAACGGATCCAAAGGTTAATCACTAAAAACCGATATTTCGGATCGATCCCCTCGTAAAGCAACAATCAGCCGAATTTCCCTGTCCCGACAGCTGTCGGGATCCCCGGGTTTTCGAGGATACGGTCAGGCGTCATCCTCCCCGCGCTTGGGATTGATACTGAGAACCGCCGTCTTAACATGGCGAACGACGTTGGCGGTGGTGCTCCCCATCATTAAGTAATCCAGGCCGGTGCGGCCAACCGTGGCCATGACGATGAGGTTGTATTTTTTATCGAGATTGCGCTGCCGGATGGCTTCGTGGGGACTATCGTCCGAGACGATGACTTCCTTGTTAAATTGATTTTCTATATCATGAAAGTATTCCTTGTTAATCAGGTTAAGTCGCTGATTTCTCAGTGAGATAACCGAATCGGAGGTCTGGTTTTTCTCAAACTGGTCGTAACTCAGGATATGCACCAGGTCCAGCTTGGCATTCGTTTTTTCGGCAATTTCCTTGGCATAGGGGAACGCGATTGCCGAGTTATCCGAAAAGTCGGTCGTAACCATGATGCGTTCGAGGGGTTCGATGTTGGACTCCTTCTCCACTATCAAGACCGGCACGTGAGAAAGACGCAGCACTTTTTCGGCGACAGAGCCGAGTATGAGGCGACTGAAGCCGGTACGTCCGTGGGTACTGATAGAGATCATATCGTAATCCTTGCTTGCTTCGACGATCGAATAGGCGGGATTGCCGACCGAAATGATTCCTTCATTCAGATACTGCTCATCCACATGTTCCCGTGCGGTTTCATTCAGCCGCTCCACCAGCGTTTCCTCGATTTCCTCGTAATCTTCATTCGCACCCGGTCCCAGCCCGATCGAGTAAGGACCATCCATCTCTGTTACGGGTATATAGGCGTGTAACGGCGTTATACTGCCGTTAAATGCCCTGGCCATGGTCTCGGCCGCCTTGAGTCCTTCGAGGCTTAAGTCGGAAAAATCGATCGGTACAAGAATTTTTAAATTGTCAAACATTCGTGTCGGTGGTTTTGGCTGAATGTTAGTGTGGAGTATAATTAAGATATGAAAATCGCCGGATCCTTACGAAATTGTTTAAATCCAGTCCTTCCGTTTAAAGTAATAGATCATGAGCAGAGTAATGACGGCCATGAGTGCCATCGTTATGGGATACCCGTAATACATGTTCAATTCGGGCATATTATATGGGCTGACCTCGGGATTGAAATTCATGCCGTAAATACCGACTATAAACGTCAGAGGAATAAAGATCGTAGCGATAATGGTCAGCACTTTCATCACTTCATTCATACGATTACTGACGTTCGACATATACGTATCAAATGAGCCTACGAGCATGTCCCGGTTGTTCTGCATTGAATCCATGAGTAGCACGGCATGATCATACACATCCTCATAGTAGATTTTGTTATTCTCGTCAATCAGTGGATGTTCCAGGCGGAGGAGTCCGTTTAACAGCTCGCGGACGGGACTGATCGTTTTGCGTAGCTCAAGCAGTTCACGGCGCAGGTGATGAATCTCCGACAAGACCTCTTCGTCGGGATCGTCCAGCACTTCGTATTCAAGTTGAATCACTTTATCTCCGAAGCGCTCCATGACGTGCAGGTAATAATCGACGGTCGTGTCGAGAATTGCGTAGGTCAGGTAGTCGGTACCGCTGTTGCGCAGTCGACTGTCGCTTTTTTTAAGGCGTTCCCTTACGTTCTTGAAATACGGGTAATCCGACTCCTGGAAGGTAATAAGGTACTTTTCCCCATAAAGCAGACTTAGTTGTTCGGAATACATTTCGTTTTTTTCATCGTCATAGTAAAGAAGTCGCAGTACATGGTAGAGATAATCGTCGTAATCGTCGGTCTTGGGACGCTGGCCCGTATTGAGAATATCTTCCATCACCAGCGGATGCAGATCAAAAATCTTTCCGAGTTCCTTGATTTGATCGATTTCATGAAGTCCATGAACGCGAATCCACGTAATACCCTCTTTGTCGAGGTAGGTGCGTAATTCCTGCGGGTTGTTTATTTCTGTATGTTCAAGGTGATCGGGTGAATAATGGGTGATGTGGAATCGCATTTCTTCTACGTACTGCTCTCCGACATAATGCAATGAGCCGGGCGGGGCGCCGGTCTTTTTTTGCCGGTGTTTTCGCAGACGACGATTCATTTTTTTCCTGAGTCGTGAACTTTTCGATTTTTGCATGAATGAAGGTGTTTTAAAGTAAATAAATTGCGCAGATCGTTGTGCTGACTATCACTATGATAAGGGGTCCTTAAAAACCGGGGAGGGCTCTGAATCACTTTGGATACCAGCTTCACGGCCGAAAGAATAAAATTCCGTTCTGCCAGTTTTTTGATGTACCCGGTCCTGGCAACGACTTGCCGAATTTCCCTGTTCCTAAAGTTTTCGGGACCTTCCCGTTTGTTTCAATGACCACCTAAAAAATATTGATGTTGGTTGTATACGGTTATGATGGATTAAAACGCGTTATTGTTCCCGCTGGATGGAGCTTGTGGCGGTGGAAAATTCCGGATTCGAAAGTATGGACCGCGGAAGTTCCCGTAAGATTACTGCACTCCATGTTTATTTAGGCGTATAGTCCGTAGTATAAAAAAATTAGGTATTGTATTATAGTATCAACAGTGTTTTATTTCTACATTGTTCTGTACCGAGCATGAACCCGATGAACTGAATTTATCCAAGGATATGACGCCCGACAACCCGTGGCAACAAATTGCATTGGAAGAGGAAATGCAGGTGGATCGACAGATCGGCCTGCTCTATTTCCGGGTCGAAATGGAGAACAAAGAACTCTGGATCGGCTATCTGTACAAAGAACGATCTTCCGGGGATACTGCGGATTTATCTTCCGAAGAACCCCTCGACGACGACCTGGAATGGACGCGCTGGTCGTTTTCGGAGCCTCCGGAAACACTTTTCCTGCAACCCTGTTTGCCGGATAAAACCATCGTCGTACATTCGGAGTATCCCCAGCATATTTTACCGGGTGACAAGGCTCGTATATTTGTAGGGATACCGGCAACGGTTCGATTTAAACTGCATCGCAAGGAGGAACAGACCCTGATGGAGTTGTCGAGTGAACCGCTGCCGCGAACGTGGTTCGGTGACCGGCTCGAGGGGGAACTCTGCTACGGATGGTCGACGAGGGCGCGTCGTTTTATTCCCGAGATGAGCAAGGATATCAATCGAATTGGATGCCCGGTCAATATCCGAAACAGTGCGGAGGAAGAGCTCAATTTCGACAAATTCAGTCACCGCGTCACGCAGTTGTATGTTTATAAGCATAATGGCGGATTATGGACCGACGAGACCCAGATTACCTATCTGGGGGAAGAGGAGATGAGCGAGATCGTCAGCCAGGGCAAGTTGCCGGAGGAACTGAAAGGGGCTGAACAGGTAACTCTGCCGCGTGAAGAGGTGCGACGAAGTTTCGTATCCCGAACATTTTTAGGATTGATTTAACAGCCAATACCAACTTTTCCACCACATACCAACGATGTTTGATTTTACCCTGTTTGATTTTAGCTGGAACGAGATTATGACTCCCGAGCGGCTGACCGTACTAATAAGGGTCGGGGTCATGCTGCTGATCGGGCTGCCGCTTCTGTACCTGTTGCGGCGATGGGCACGAAATTTCTTTACAAAAAAGTACGCGCCTCATTATGGGATGCTGAGCGGAAAGATTGTGTTCTATGTGGGATTCACCATGATTCTGATTATGGTGATGCAACAGATGGGCTTTAGTCTTGCTCCCCTGCTGGGCGCGGCCGGTATTGTGGGAGTGGCCCTGGGTTTTGCCTCACAGACCAGCGTCTCGAATGTGATAAGCGGACTTTTTCTGATTGCGGAGCAGCCATTTAAAGTGGATGATATCATTACGGTGGGAGATACCAGCGGCGTGGTACTGTCCATCGATGTGCTCTCGATAAAATTGCGCACGTTTGACAATCGCATGGTCCGTATTCCGAATGAGTCAATCATTAAAACGCAGGTCACAAATAATACCCGTTTCCCCATTCGACGCTTTAACGGCAACGTTTCGGTTGCCTACAAGGAGGATATCGGTAAAGTGCGGGATGTGTTGCACGAGGTGATTGAAAAAAATGACCATGCCCTGCTCGAACCGGAACCGATTATCCTGTTTGACAAGTTCGGTAGTTCGTCGATCGATCTGCTGCTTCTGGTATGGGCTCCGCGTGAGGAGTGGTTTGATTTGAGAAATACGATTATGGAAGAGGTCAAGGCACGATTCGACGAAGAGGATATAGAAATTCCATTCCCCCATGTCTCCCTCTACAGCGGAAAAGCCACCGACCCCGTCCCCATTCGACTGTCGGAAAAGGGATAAGGCTCGCTAACCTCGCCGTCGGAAGGCGGAAGCCGGAAGGCTATTCCGATTAGTAAAAATGTCGTGTATATACACTACACCGTAACTTGCTGGAATAGCCTTCCGGCTTCCGGCCTCCGACTTCCGGCAGGCGAGCGCAGCGAGCCTCATCCCTTTTCCCGCTTTTCCAGGATCCAGTGAGAGATAGGAGGGATGAACAGAATCATGATCACCCACTCGTCGGTCAGCAGGTATACGACGATTAGCAGCAGCAGGCTCAGGATCGTAATGGCGAGGGAAATTCGTTTGGATCGCTTGGACAGGGTCATGTGATCAGGAATCTTTTTTTTCTTTATCCAGATGCCGGCGGTGATATCGGGTGAAAAGGTATAGAACGCGGAGCCAGTCCGATCCGCTCAGGATGCCGAGTGCGGGATGATCATGGTCCAGCGCCTGGTCCTGCCATCCCCGGGGTAAAAAGTGGAGGCCGGCCAGTTTTTCATTCCACTCGTTAAAGTGTTCTTTCAGCCAGCCCAGATCCCGCTCCCGTTCAAGGCGTCCCGGTCTGTAGTCGGCCATCTGGCGATTCAGCCTTTTCGTGAAGTAGCCGGTTATCAGGACGAACCAACCGCGTAAAGAGGGACTTCGCCGGGCTTCCGGGTCGGCTTCGGGCAGCGTGTGAAGATGGATAAGCATTTGAAGGTTGACGTGGAAGACGTATTCCAGGTGATCGAGGGGCGACCAGTCCAGTGCCGTGCTGTGGTCACGATGCTGCTGCAGCAGTACGGGTTGATTGATATAGGGTCCGACCAGTTGCTGAAATTCTGTTTCAAGTTTTTGCAGGCTCGGATCAACCGTTGCGTTCATCTTCATGTAGAAAGCGAGGGATTGATTTTTGAGGACAAAACGTTGGGTATTGAGTAGTGCCAGACAACTATGTGCATTTATTTTCATAACGCACTGTAACGACGGTAAAAGTAGGTAAATGTAATGATTAATGAAAAACAGGGAGATCGATTATGAGTGACGCGGTGCATAGGGCGGTGGATATTCCTATTTCGCGGACCTTGCTGGCGGGCGTACTCATTGCCTTGATCAGCCTGGTGGTGTTTTTTGCGTCGGGATTTGGATACCAGTGGGACTTATGGGGCCTGGGAAAGGCCTTCCAGCTGTTTAAATGGGGAGCGGTCGGGGGATTGTCCGGGTTGCTGCTCACGACCGTTGGAGCTGCAATGTCCCATTTCAGCACCACGTTTCGGGTCGCCAGTATGACGTGGATCGGCATCATCGCCGGCCTCATCGTGGCGGGTACGGCGGTCTATTTTATCGTTCGGGCCCGGACCGCCCCATCCATTCACGATATCACCACGGATACGTCGAATCCCCCCGAATTTATCGAGTTGAAAGATATACGGGAGGAAGCCCCCAACGAGGTGGAATACGCCGGGAGTGAAGTCGCTGAAATTCAAAAGGAGCACTATCCGGATATCCAGCCGTTGTTCCTGGATATGAGCGTGCCGGAGGCGTTTGATAAGGCGGCGGAGAGCGCCCGGTCCATGCGGTGGAAAATTCACGCGATTGACCGTGAAAATCACCGGATTGAGGCCACGCATCAAATCATGTGGTTTGGATTCAAGGACGATGTAGTGATCAGGGTGCGCCGTGACTCCGCCCGCAACCGCACGCGGGTAGATATGCGCTCTGCCTCCCGCATCGGGAAAGGGGACCTGGGAGAGAATGCGCGGCGTATCAAGAGGTACATGAGCACCCTGCGCTCGATGACAGAAAGCGAATAGAAGGATCAATTCAAATTTATGGAAATCACCACATTCGAATTGGAGCGGCGACAGTCGCTCTGGGAAAACCGGGTTGATTACAATCTGACGGAAAGCGGGATCCATCCCCTGACCCTGCAGGAACTGTTGACAGAGGCCGAACAGCAAGAGCTATTGAAGCTCGAACTGGGATACGGACAGACCAACGGCGACGAGGCCTTGCGGGACCAAATCGCGGCGCTCTACGGAGGGCGTTCATGGGATAAAGATCATGTCCTGGTAACCAACGGCAGTTCGGAAGCTAACTTGCTGGCGGTGCACACTTTGCTGGATCCCGGCGACGAGCTGATTTTTATGATGCCTAACTACCAGCAAATGAATGGATTGGCGGCTTCCTGCGATATCGAGGTGAAGTCGTGGTGGCTCCGGGAGCGACACAGTTGGCAGCCGAGTATGGACGATTTGAGGTCCATGATTACCGACCAAACGCGCATGGTGGCGGTCTGCAATCCCAACAATCCCACCGGACAGGTGATGCCGGAGGATCAGATGGAGGAGTTGGTGGAAATCGTGGATCAGCATAACCTGGTATTGTATTCCGATGAAGTCTATCGGGGAGCCGAACTGGACGGGGAGGAGACGGTCAGCTTTGCCGACCTATATGATCAGGCCGTCGTCTGCGGCGGACTTTCCAAAGCCTATTCGCTTCCGGGACTCCGCCTGGGGTGGGTGGCGGGTCCGCAGTCAAATATTGAACAAGCCTGGCATCATCGCGACTATACCTCGATCGCCTCCGGACTGCTTTCCCAGTATGTAGCAGGCAAAGCTCTTCAACCTTCACGGCGGACCTGGATACTGGACCGCAATCGAAGGCTTTTGCGCGATAATCTAAAGTATTTTCGAGCTTGGTCGCAGAAACATCGGCACCGCTTCAGCTATATGGAACCACAAGGCGGGGGCATCGTATGGATGGGATACGATCATCCAATGAACTCGACCGAATTAACTCGAAAACTGCGGGAAGAGGAGAGCGTATTTCTGGTAGCCGGTGACTGTTTTGGGCTGGATAAGTATATCCGCATCGGTATCGGCGCCGAACCGGAGTACCTGAAAGAGGGTTTGCAGCGATTCGACCGCTGGATCGACCAACACTGGTAAAATTCTATTTCACTATGAATAACTTAACAATACCTGAGAAGGTTGACCGGCGGACCGGGTGGTTCTGCAGCATTTGAATTATGCAGCCAAAAGCAAAGAGTAAAGGTCTATGGGA
>CAYQXO010000072.1:13396-15042 GCA_964421495.1 uncultured Balneolaceae bacterium
GGGATATAATTGGGTACAGGTTCCAATCTGTGTAAAGCAATCAGCGGCTGGATATTTCTAGTCGCAGAACCACCCGGTCCGCCGGTCAACCTTCTCAGGACGACTCCTGCGGGCGAAATAGAACGGTTTTTCGCTGGACGGTCTCGGGCAGGTACCGAAGAACCAGGGGAACGTCGAGCAGGCATAGAAATCCGATTGCGAAAAAAGGCAGTTCGTAGGAGACTACCGCCAATACGCCGGCCAAAAGCGGCCCCACCGCGATGCCAAGGGTGAATCCCATCGTTATCAGGCTCATTTGCCGACCTTCTCCACCTTCCGTAGACAGATCGGCGGTGAGGGCAAAAGCCGGAGAAGCAATTCCGGCGGCCGCTACGCCTTGTGCCAGGCGTAATATAATCAGGTGCGTCGAATTCTGGGCGAGTCCCAGCAGGGCGGTTGAGATCGACATCAGGAGCAGCCCCGCCAGGATTAGCGGCTTGCGGCCTATGTAATCGGAATATTTACCCAGCGGGACCTGAAATACCAGTCGACCCACCATCAGCATGCTGAATGCGACGCTGAAACCGAAGGCGGTAATATTGAGCCTCGCGTTAATTTCATTTTCAAGCGTCGTTACCATGGAAAAGGCCATGGCCATGGCAAAGGTGGCCGTAGCGGCGCTGACGATGCCGGGATCGATCAAGTCGAGGTCAATCCATTTGAATCGCTCTTTGAAATCCTTGCTTTGTTGAATCGGGATTTCATTCACCCACAAGTGGACGAAAAGCATGGCCAGGAAAATGAATCCGGCTCCCACGTAAAAAGCGGCGTCAAATCCGTATCGAACCTGCAGGTAGCCGCCGATCATCGGTCCAATGGCAAACCCGATCATGCGAAACGTGCTGAAGACGCCCATCGACCCGCCGCGCGTTTTTTTATGAGTTATCGCGGTCATAAGCGAGAGCGACGCGGGAATGGTAAGGGCAACGCCGAGTCCCTGCAACAGGCGCAAAAGAAGTAGATCGAGGTAGTTGCCGGCCCCGATGAAAGCCAGGGTGCTCAATCCAATCAGGGCCAGACCGACCTGGATCATGATTTTACGTCGACCCAGCCAGTCCGTTAACGCCCCCATGACGGGCTGAAATATGGACGTGAAAAAACCAAAGGCGGAAATCAATATTCCCACCATAACGGGCACCGCAAAACTAAAATAATCGTGCGGCAATTTAGCCACATACAGGGGAATGAGGATAAACAATATGCTGTTGCCCATCGCATCGGCCATCCGGGCGAGGGAGAGGGCAAGTACGGGTCGGCTGATGCCGAAATACTCGAGCCAGCTGTTTATAAATGCACGATCAGTCAACTTTTCCAAGCGAATACGTCAGTTTTGGTCGCCGTTTCGATTTGTTTTGTTAGCGGGAAATGAATGGATCCAAAGCAACGATTTTCCTGCTTCACAAAGCCGATCTGTAACGAGTAAGCGGGACGGGTATTATAAGAGTCTTTCGGAAAACGCGGGGAGGTCCCGACAGCTGTCGGGACAGGGAAATTCTGCTATCCTGGTGCTTTACTGGGGGTTGAGTCCTAAATACCGGCATTTAGGGGTTATACGCTTTTAGCCATAAAGCAGAACAACCCAAGTGCTTCAGAACCCTCCCCGCGTT